>CAIYYX010000254.1 GCA_903930535.1 uncultured Sterolibacterium sp.
ACGGACAAAAACCCCGAATGCGCAACTGGTGAAAATTGCATCCCAACGGACAAGTCTCGATACGACGTACGGCGCGTTTTTTCGAACGGGGGGCCTTTCGCCGGCGCAGATCGAAAAATTCAAAGAGATCAAAATGAAAAGATATGAACAGGACCTGGACTTGGGAGCGCTTATAAACGAAGGGGTCGTCCCTCGCAACGATCCGGTCGTTGCAAAGCTCAAGGCCGAGGCCAAAGCAGAAGAAGGCGCAGCCCACCTGAAATTGTTGGGCGAATCCGGATATCAGCAGTTGCAGGAGTATGATCACACCACACACATCCGGGATATTTTCGGTGGGTTCGCCGGGGTTGCGGTCATGGCCGGCATTCCATTCACCCCGCCGCAACTCGAACAACTCGTTCAGGTCGTCGCGAACGCCAGCAGTTACCGCAGCGGCCAGCCGGTTAATTCATATGCGACCACACTGCTGTCCGGTTATTAGTAGTTGATGACTAGCTGGTTAGGATCGTCCGTAACCGGGTTCGAGAGCCCAACCTCTGTAAACAGTTCATGTATATTCACTTGCTCAAACATGCTCACGCTCAAAACGGCGAGTACGCTGTGAATGCTGGCCGTCAGTCCGAGCTGTCGCTTTATAATCAGCAAAAGCGAGTATATAGCGAGCGCGCACCAGATCTGTATTTTGACCGCGTTGGGCTCGCGTCCGTAGAAGGCCTTGATTCTCACGTTTCCCTTCAGCCACTTGAAAAACAGCTCTATCTTCCAGCGCGCTTTATAGAGCAACGCGATGGTCAGGGCGGGCAGATCGAAGTTGTTGGTCAGAAACACCAGGAGCTTTCCGGTTTCCGGGTCGCGGTAAACGACGCGGCGCAGCGGTTCCGGGTAGTCTCGCTTGGAACGGGCCCCGGTGAGCCGGATGACTTGATCAGCGATGATACCTTCGCCTTCCGGCGGCCGGGAATGGCAGCGATAGAACTGCAGGTTCGATTTGGCACGGGTGACAAAGTAGGCGTCGGCCTGTGCGATGCGCCAGAGGCGCCCGAAGTCGACGTACCCTCTGTCGAGCAGGTAGAAGCAGTCGGGTTCAAACAGGATCGAGTCGAGCCAATTGACATCATGCACTTTCCCATCGGTAACGTGGACCAAAACCGGCAAGGGTCCCCGCAGATCCAACTGGGTGTGAACCTTGATCGCCGCTTTGTTCTTGCGGAAACTGGCCCACGGGAAAATTGCCAAGCACAGATCGATCGTGGTCGAGTCAATCGCGTAAATCGTGGCATCCAGTTCATCGATACCGCTGGGATCAGCGACGCACAGCTTGCGGGCTCGAGCGATGAGCAGCAGGGCAAACTCCTCGAAGATGCGGCAGTCGCGGGTCGCATTGGCGTCGGCCAGGGTGCTGCGCGCAATCGAGCCGCGGAATCCGAGGTGATAGAGTTGGTGCTGACGAGGGCGCAGGCAGTCCTCGATATCGCGCAGACTTTCCCGAAAGGTGAGCAACGCAAACGAGAGGGCGAGCAAGTGATCCCACGACGAGAGCGCCGAGGTCTTGTAGTCACCGCTATACTTCGCGACAATCCGTCGGAAATCACGCTCGGGGAAGAAGTCGACGACCTGAGAAAAGATGAAACGTCCCGTATGCACGGGCAGGGCTTGTACACAAAACCTGTGCCAAAACGGCTCAAATCGCCTGGTTTCATAACACGCTCATCGTCCTTATTATACAGAAGCCAAATTTCGACTGAATTGAAATCGCGGCAAGAATTTAGGTCCGCTAAGTGAGGGATAATTAACTGCATGCAAATTCATCACCCTTCGATGCCCGGACAGCAGTGATCGCAGTCATTGATCCGACCGAGCCCAGCGTGAATCAGATTCTTGGCCGGCATGGCGTCCGCCATGTGACAGTGGTGACCGGCGACGGCGCGCCAGCCAAGCGGCTAACCCCGACAATGGGAATCAAGACGGCTTCGGTGCTTTCGCTGCCCGGTGCGGCGACGGTGAACGAGTTTCTCATGCGTAGGGGGCCGGAGGACCTCGGGCGTACCGTTCGGGCGCATGCCTCCACCGACGATTTGCTCAAGAGCGCGGAGCCGCTGCCTGATGGCTTTGTCTTCCATCGCAAGAAACGCCGGTACGACGTTCGCGGCCTGGAGCGCAGTCCCCGGGTCCTGAAAGCCACCGTTCGCGTGGTATGGGCCGGTCGGACGCACGTCGATACCATCAATCTTTACGGCGCCAGGGTTCGGCGGCGCTTCACCCACGACGTGGCGCGCTTCTGCGACGAGGCCA
>CAIYYX010000255.1 GCA_903930535.1 uncultured Sterolibacterium sp.
CAGCCAGCGCTCATCGACAAAAGGCATGCCGGCGCGTTGCGCCTCTTCGGCGAGGATTTCGCGAGCCTGGCGCTTGGTGCTGACGAAAAGAATGGTGCCTTTTTTGGCCGAGAGCTTCTTGATGAAGCTGATCGCCTCCTGGTATTTGACCAGGGTCTTCTCGAGGTTGATGATGTGGATCTTGTTGCGATGGCCGAAGATGTAGGGAGCCATCTTCGGGTTCCAGAAGCGGGTTTGGTGGCCGAAATGGACGCCAGCTTCCAGCATTTGACGCATGGTCGTTGCAGACATGATGATTCTCCGAATAGGGTTGATCCGCCGCCCGGCCGATGAGCCCCAATCAAATTATGGATTGGGACACCCTGTTCGTCGCCGGGCGTGTGAATTTTGTCGTGTCCCCCGCGGTGACCGAAATGGCAAGCAGCCGGGACCAGACAAGGCGAAGATTATACCGGTTTATTCCGGGGTTCTTCAAGGCCAACATCATTTGGAGCGGCCAAAAGGGAGATGCGGGTAGAATTCGCCCTATCCTTACTTACCCCCCGCGCCGATGAGCATTACCCCCAAGACCCCCATAGAAATCGAGAAAATGCGTATCGCCGGACGCCTGGCCGGCGAAGTGCTCGACTACATCGAGCCCTTCGTCTTACCCGGCGTGACCACCGCCGAGCTCGACCGCCTCTGCCATGACTACATGGTGAATGTGCAGGGCTGCATCCCCGCCCCGCTCAATTACGCCCCACCCGGCTATGCGCCCTACCCCAAATCAATCTGCGCCTCGATCAACCACCAGGTCTGCCATGGCGTACCCAACGAGCGGCCTCTGAAGAAGGGGGACATCGTCAATCTCGACATCACCACCATCAAGGACGGCTATCACGGCGACACCAGCCGCATGTATCTGGTCGGTGCCGGCGTGTCCATTCTCGCCAAGCGCCTGTGCTCGATCACCCATGAGTGCCTTTGGGCGGGCATCGTCAAGGTGCGTCCGGGCGCCAGGCTGGGCGACATCGGTGCGGCTATCCAGAAGCACGCCGAGGCAAACGGCTTCTCCGTGGTACGAGAATTCTGCGGCCACGGCATAGGCATCAATTTCCACGAGGAGCCGCAGGTGTTGCATTACGGCAAGGCCGGCATCGGCCTGGAACTCGTTGCTGGAATGACCTTCACCATAGAGCCCATGATTAACGCCGGCAAGGCCGCCATTGCCGAACTGCCCGACGGCTGGACCATCGTCACCAAGGACCGCAGCCTGTCCGCCCAGTGGGAACACACCATTCTGGTGACGGAATCGGGATTCGAGGTGCTGACGCTCTCGGCCGGGGCGCCGCCCAAGCCCGACGCCATAGCCTCTGAATGAAATGACTTCGCCGATCCGCGCTCCCGTGCCAGCCCTGGTCGTGAGGCTGCGCGCCCTCCTGCAAGAAGGCCAGGCGGGTCTCCGCGCCGCCTACGAAGCAAGCGGCGATGCGGAGGCCATGCTCTCCGGGCGTGCAAGTCTCGTAGACTCGGTGCTCGCCGAGATCTGGCAGCACTTCGCCCTGCAAAGTCCGCTGGCCCTGGTCGCGGTCGGCGGCTATGGCCGCGGCGAACTCTATCCGGCATCGGACGTGGATATCCTGCTCCTCCTGCCGAATGGCCTGCATGCCGACCACCAGCAGCAGATCGAGCAAATGGTCGGCGTGCTCTGGGATATCGGGCTCGATGTCGGGCACAGCGTGCGCAGCATCGCCGAATGTCTGGAGGAGGCCGGCCGCGACATCACGGTGCAGACATCCCTGCTGGAGGCGAGGTTACTCGCCGGAGAGAGAGAGACCTTCGGCAAATTTTCCGCGGCAATGAGCGCATCCCTGGACCGCCAGGCTTTCTTCAAGGCCAAGCTGCTGGAGCAGGAAGAACGCTATGCGCGCCACAACGACACGGCTTACAGCCTCGAACCCAACTGCAAGGAGAGTCCCGGCGGTCTTCGCGACCTGCAGGTGATTCTCTGGGTCAGCCGCGCCGCAGACCTTGGCACGAACTGGGGCGATCTGGCCAGGAACGGCCTGGTCATCGCCTCTGAAGCGCAGCAACTCGCGCGCGTCGAGACCTTTCTGCGCCATGTTCGCATCCGCTTGCATTACCTCGCCAAGAGGCGCGAAGAAAAGCTGATATTCGATCATCAGGAGGCTTTGGCAGATGCTTTCGGCATTCTTCCCAGTGCCAGCAAGCGCGCCTCCGAGCTCCTGATGCAGCGCTATTACCAGAATGCCAAGCGCATCACCCAGTTGAACACCCTGTTGCTGCAGAATCTGGGCGAGCGCATCTCACCGGCCGATCTGGCGACGCCGACATTGATCGACGAGCACTTCCAGATGAATCACGAACTGCTCGACGTGCAGGACGAGGAGGTGTTTGAGCGGCATCCGAGTGCGATCCTGAAGAGCTTCCTGCTGCTGCAGCAGCGTTCCGAACTGAAGGGCTTGACGGCGCGAACGCTGCGCGCCCTGTGGCGAGCGCGCGGACGCATGGATTCAACTTTCCGCCGCGATCCGCAGAACCGAGCCCTGTTCCTCTCGCTCTTCCAGCAGGAGCGCGGCCTGGTCCATGAGTTCCGGCGCATGAACCAGTACGACATTCTCGGCCACTATCTGCCGGCTTTCGGCAAAATCGTCGGCCAGATGCAGCACGACCTGTTCCACGTCTATACGGTGGACCAGCATATCCTGCAGGTAATGCGTAACGTCAGGCGCTTCGCCATGCCGGAGTTCGCGCACGAATACCCGCTGTGCAGCCGCCTCATGAACGGTCTGGAACGTCCCTGGCTGCTCTATGTCGCGGCGCTGTTCCATGACATCGCCAAGGGCCGCGGCGGCGACCACTCAAAACTCGGCATGAAGGATGCACAGCGCTTCTGCCGGGAACATGGACTGTCGGAACAGGATACTGATCTGGTGGTGTTTCTCGTCGAACATCATCTGACCATGTCGTCCATCGCGCAAAAGCAGGACTTGGGCGATCCTGACATCATCCGGAACTTCGCAGCGGTGGTGAGGACCGAAAGACGCCTGATCGCCCTCTACCTGCTCACCGTCGCCGACATCCGCGGCACCAGCCCCAAGGTTTGGAATGCCTGGAAGGGCAAACTGCTGGAAGACCTCTACGCCGCCACCCGCCGTCTCCTTGCCGGCGCCAGCCCGCAGGAGGCCGTCGGCCTGGCCGGTCGCCAGGAAGAGGCGCTGCGCATGCTAAGACTCCATGGCCTGCGTCCTGGCGTCGAGGAGGCGCTCTGGAAGGAACTCGACACCGTCTATTTCATGCGCCACGATGCCGAGGAAATCGCCTGGCACACGCGCATGCTCTACCACCGCCCGGTGGCCGCGGAGCCGGTGGTGAAGGCGCGCCTGAACCAGGTCGCAGAAGGCCTGCAGGTGATGATTTACACCCTCGACCAGCCCGAACTCTTCGCCCGCCTGTGCGGCTTTTTCAGCCGTCTGGGCTATTCCATCGCCGACGCCAAGATCCACACCACGCGCCACGGCTATGCCCTGGACAGCTTCATCCTGCTCGATCCCGGCCAGCATCTGCCTTACCGCGACATGGTGGCGCTGATCGAGCATGACCTGGTGGAACGGCTGAAGGTCCGCGCCCCGCTCGAGCCGCCGACGAAAAGCCGTCTGTCGCGCCAGGTGCGGCATTTCCCAATCACCCCTGAAGTTGGCATCCGTCCGGACGAGAAGGGCCAGTACTACGTCATGTCGGTGATGGCAGCAGACCGCCCAGGTCTTCTGCATTCGATCGCCCTGGTGCTGTCGCGCCATGGCATTGACCTGCACACCGCCAAGATTGCCACGCTGGGCGAGCGCGTCGAGGACACCTTCCTGATCAGCGGGACTGAACTGGCGAAAACGGCGACCCTGGTCAAGATGGAGCAGGAGTTGCTCGAAGCCTTGCGGGTTTAGGGGAAAGGCTGATCAAGTCCGTCATCGCGAGCCCCAAAGGGGCGTGGCGATCTTCAAGCCACTAATCTTGCATGGCTCTTAGATTGCTTCGCTTATAGATCATTGCGAGACCTGCAGGGCCGTGGCAATCGCAATGACGAATTTGTACTTAATCAGCGCTTCCCTAGCTGTCAACCTTCCTCCGGCGCGTTGCCCTGGGGGAACAACTCCTCGATGAAACCAAAGCGGGAAAAGTCGCGTATGCGCATTGGGTAGAGTATGCCCTCGAGATGGTCGCACTCGTGCTGCACCACGCGGGCATGAAAGCCTTCCACCTCGCGTTCCAGTCGCTTGCCCGAGAGGTCAAAACCCGTGTAGCGCAGACGCTTCCAGCGCGGCACCACGCCGCGCAAGCCGGGTACGGAAAGGCAGCCTTCCCAGCCCTCTTCTTCCTCGTCCGAGAGCGGCGTGAGTTCGGGATTGATGAGCACGGTGAAGGGCACAGGTACCGCCTCCGGATAGCGCGGATTGTTCTCGAAGCCGAACATCACCACGCGCAAGGACACGCCGATCTGGGGTGCGGCGAGGCCGGCGCCGTCGAGATGGCGCATGGTGTCCTGCATGTCCTCGATCAAGGATGAGAGTGCGGAAAAGTCGCTCACCGGCTGCGCCTGGAGAAGCAGAAGCGGATCACCCATGCGCAGCACTTCGCGAATCATTCAGTTGCTTCGCAAAAACGCTCTATCACCTTGCGCACCCGCACCATGGCTTCCTGCAGCACTGCTTCCAGAGACTCGAAGTGGATCGCCTGGGCACTGTCGGCGCGACCGGCTGCCCAGTTCGCCACAACCGTCAGTGCGGCATAGGGAACTTCGGCCTCGCGCGCCAATGCCGCCTCGGGCATGCCGGTCATGCCGACGATATGGGCGCCGTCGCGCTCGAAGCGGTCTATCTCTGCGGCAGTCTCGAGACGAGGACCCTGGCTTGTGGCATAGACCGCGCCATCTGCGATGGCTTCATGGGCCCGACTGGCCGCCGCGAACAATTGCTGGCGCAGCGCCTCGTCATAAGGCTGGGTGAAATCGATATGCACTACGGGCTGCTCGCGGCTTTCATGGAAAGTCATCTGCCTCCCCCAAGTGTAATCGATGATCTGATGGGGAATGACCAGCATGCCGGGGGCGAGGTCTGCGCGGATGCCGCCAACCGAGGCGACAGAAACGATTTGTTTTGCCCCGACCTCGGCCAGGGCCCAGATATTGGCGCGGTAATTGACGAGGTGAGGCGCAATCGTGTGGCCGTAACCGTGACGCGCCAGGAATACCACCTGCTTTTTGCCGATCTTGCCGAAGGTCAGCGGTGCCGAGGGATCGCCGTAGGGCGTTCGCACCACCTGCTGACGGGAGACGTCGAGATTGGCAAGTTGGGTCAGGCCGCTGCCGCCTATGATTGCCAGCATATTTCGGATGCGAGTCAGGAAATGAGTTGCGATTCTAGCACCTGCTTCGCGGTGCGGTGCTGTGCTATAATCCCGCCCCTTATTGTGCACCGCAAAAACGACATGACCCGTTCCATTCGCAACATCGCCATCATCGCCCACGTCGACCACGGCAAGACCACCCTCGTGGATCAGATGTTGCGCCAGTCCGGCACCTTCGCCGCGCACCAGCATATTACCGAACGGGTCATGGACTCGAACGACATCGAGAAAGAGCGTGGCATCACCATTCTCGCCAAGAACTGCGCGATCGATTACGAAGGCACCCACATCAACATCGTGGACACCCCGGGTCACGCCGACTTTGGCGGCGAGGTCGAGCGCGTCCTGTCCATGGTGGACGGCTGCCTCCTCCTGGTCGATGCCGTCGAGGGACCGATGCCGCAGACCCGCTTCGTCACCAGGAAGGCACTGGCGCTGGGTCTCAAGCCCATCGTCGTGATCAACAAGATAGATCGCCATGGCGCCCGTCCTGACTGGGTCATCAGCCACACCTTCGATCTTTTCGACAAGCTCGGTGCCACCGAGGAACAACTCGATTTCCCGGTGGTGTTCGCCTCGGCCCTGAACGGCTATGCCATGCTCGATGCGACGCAGCCAGGCACAGACATGAAGCCGCTGTTCGATGCCATCATCAAGCATGTGGCACAGCCCAATGTCGATGTCGATGGACCGCTGCAATTGCAGATCTGCTCGCTCGATTACTCCAGCTACGTCGGCCGCATCGGCATCGGCCGCATCACCCACGGCCGCATCAGGCCGGGACAGGAAGTCGCTGTGATGTACGGCGACGAGGCCAAGGGTCGCTCCAAGATAGGCCAGATCCTGGTGTTCAAGGGGTTGGAACGCGAACAGGCGCAGGAAGCCGAAGCCGGCGATATCGTCCTGGTCACGGGTATCGAGCAGGTAGGCATTGGTGTCACCATTTGCGACGTGGAAAGCCCGGTCGGCCTGCCGCCGCTGAAAGTGGACGAGCCGACACTGACCATGAATTTTCAGGTCAACACCTCGCCCTTCGCCGGCAAAGAAGGAAAGTATGTCACCAGCCGCCAGTTGCGCGAGCGGCTGAACAAGGAGTTGCTCGCCAACGTCGCCCTGCGCGTCGAGGAGACCGAGGATGCCGACATTTTCCTGGTTTCCGGCCGCGGCGAACTGCATCTGACCATTCTGCTGGAAAATATGCGCCGCGAAGGCTATGAAATGGCGGTGTCCAGGCCGCGCGTGATCATGAAGGAACTCAATGGCGAGAAGCTTGAGCCCTATGAGTTGCTCACAGTCGACATCGAAGAAGCCCATCAGGGCGGCGTCATGGAGGAACTCGGCCGCCGCCGCGGCGACCTTCAGGACATGCAGCCCGACGGCAAGGGTCGCGTGCGCCTAGAGTATCGCATCCCGGCGCGCGGGCTGATCGGCTTCCAGGGAGAATTCATGACCCTGACTCGCGGCACCGGCATGGCCAGCCATATTTTCGACGACTACGGTCCGCTTG
Source organism: uncultured Sterolibacterium sp. (assembly GCA_903930535.1). Taxonomy (GTDB): domain Bacteria; phylum Pseudomonadota; class Gammaproteobacteria; order Burkholderiales; family Rhodocyclaceae; genus CAIYYX01. The sequence continues at coordinate 6,908 of CAIYYX010000255.1, forward strand.
CCGGCGTCATGGCAGAGCGCAGGAACGGCGTCCTGATCTCCGCCGAGAACGGCCCGGCCGTGGCCTATGCATTATGGAAGCTGCAGGATAGAGGCCGCATGTTCGTCTCGCACAATGATCCGCTCTACGAGGGCATGATCATCGGCGTGCATAGCCGCGACAACGACCTGGTGGTAAACCCGATCAAGGGCAAGCAACTCACCAATGTCCGCTCCTCGGGCACTGACGAGGCGGTGCGCCTGGTGCCGCCCATTCAGATCACTTTGGAGTCCGCCGTGGAATTCATCGCAGACGATGAACTGGTGGAAATCACCCCGAAGTCCATCCGCATCCGCAAGCGTTACCTCACCGAACAGGACCGCAAGAAGGCCAGCCGCGCAGCGGCCTGATTGACATTCCCCCCCGCCCCCTTTCCAGGAAAGGGGGTGACGGTGGTTCGTCCCTTTGGGACTCCATGCCTTTGCAGGTCGGCCCTAAGGCCGACCTACTGCATACACCGCAGGAAGATTTCGCCAGGCGCCGGACACGTCCATGCCGAAGCCGAACAGGTAGCGGTTGGGCAGCGTGACGCCGACGAAGTCGGCGACGATGGGCTTCTTCCGCCCCAGGTTTTTCTCCGCGAACACCGCCGTATAGCAGGCGGCGGCGCCCTGTTCCAGGAGATGATTCCTGATCGCCTCCAGGGTGATGCCCTCGTCGAGAATGTCGTCCACCACCAGCAACGTGCGTCCGGCGATGTCCATGTGCGGTTCTTCCAGCCAGCGCAACACGCCGCCGGCGTTATCATGACCGTAGCGGCTGACGTGGAGATAATCCAACTCCAGCGGAAAGGGCAGTTGCGACAGCAACTGGCCGGCAAACACCACCGCCCCGCTCATCACCACCAGCACCAGAGGTTGACGCATGCCAAGCTGCGCCGTTACCTCTAAGGCGATGCGGGCGACAGCCGCATTCACCTCGGAGGCTGTGCAAACCTCCTCCGCCTCTTCCAGGATGCGTATCGCCTCTTCGGCCCTCAGCATGGCTTCAGGGTATTCAGGTACTCGGAAAAATCGGCACCGACCTCGGGATGGCGGCGGCCGAACTCGACCATGGCCTTGAGGTAGCCGAGTTTCGAGCCGCAATCGTAGCGCTTGCCGGTGAAACGGTAGGCCAGAACCTGCTGCTCAGAGAGCAAAGAGGCGATGCCGTCGGTCAACTGGATCTCGCCGCCCGAGCCGGGCGCAACCTTTTCCAGGTGATGGAATATTTGCGGCGTCAGGATATAGCGGCCGATCACGGCAAGCGTAGACGGCGCCTCCTCGGGCCGGGGCTTTTCGACGATGGCGCTGATCTTGTCCAAGCGATCGGCGAGCGGCCGCGTTGCGACAATGCCATAGCTCTTGGTCTCGGCGCGCGGGACCTCCTCGACGCCAAGCACCGAGCATTGGTGGTCCTCGTAGGCCGCTACCATTTGCTTCATCACCGGCGGCTCGGCAGCCACCAAATCGTCGGCGAGCAGCACGGCGAAGGGTTCGTCATTGATCACGGGCTTCGCGCAAAGCACGGCGTGTCCCAGTCCAAGCGCTTCTGCCTGGCGGATGTAAATGCAATTGATGTTTCGGGGCAGGAGATTCCTGACGAAGTCGAGCAGGGCGGTCTTGCCGCGGATTTCCAGTTCGCTCTCCAGTTCGTAGGCCTTGTCGAAGTGATCCTCGATGGCGCGCTTGCTGCGACCGGTGACGAATATCATGTCGCTGATGCCGGCGGCGACAGCCTCCTCCACCGCATACTGGATCAACGGCTTGTCGACGATGGGCATCATCTCCTTGGGACTGGCCTTGGTGGCCGGCAGGAAGCGCGTCCCCATGCCGGCGACTGGAAAGACCGCTTTTGTCACGCGCTTCATTTTATTTTTCTCCCTGACCTGCAAGTGACAAAAGCTGTTTTCGACGCGGGCGACTGGAGCCAAACACGGCGATTGTAACCGCTTTCATTTTTTCAAAAACTCCAGCAGTTGATCCTGATCGATGATGGCAACGCCCAATTGTTGCGCCTTTTCGAGTTTTGAGCCGGCGTCGCTCCCGGCCACGACATAATCTGTCTTCTGTGAAACCGAGCCTGCGACCCGCCCGCCCTGGGCCTCGATCGCTGCCTTCGCCGCCTCGCGCGTGAGGGTCGGCAGCGTGCCGGTCAGGACGAAGGTCTTGCCGGCCAGTGTACCCGGCAAACTCGCCACGCCCTCTAACCAATGCACGCCACGTTCGCGAAGCTGGGCAATGACCGCGAGATTATGCGGCTCTGCGAAGAAGCGGCAGAGCGAAGCCGCCACCACCGGCCCGACTTCCGGCACCGCCATGAGTCGCTCTTCTTCGGCGGCGAGCAAGGCATCGAGGCTGGCGAAATGGCGGGCCAGATCCTTGGCCGTGGCCTCGCCGACGTTCCTGATGCCCAGGGCATAGATGAAACGGGGCAGCGAGGTCTGCTTGCTGTGCTCTATCGCCTCCAGCAGATTGGCTGCCGACTTCTCGGCCATGCGGGGGAGAGCGGCGAGCGTGGCAAGATCAAGCCTGTAGAGATCTGCGGGGGTGGCTACGAGTTCAGAGTCGACCAGTTGATCGACCAGCTTCTCGCCCAGGCCCTCGATGTCCAGCGCCCGCCTGGAAGCGAAGTGCAACAGCGCCCTCTTTCTCTGCGCCGGGCAGTAAAGGCCGCCGGTGCAGCGGAGTATGACTTCGTCCTCGGGCTTTTCCACCTGCGAGCTGCAGACCGGACAGGTCTTCGGCATGATGAATTCCTGGGCGAATATCGGCCGGCGTTCGGGCACCACGGCGACCACCTCGGGAATCACATCGCCGGCGCGGCGCACGATCACCGTGTCGCCGACGCGCACGTCCTTCCTCCTGACTTCGTCCTCGTTGTGCAGCGTCGCATTGGTCACCGTCACGCCACCGACGAACACCGGTTCCAGACGCGCCACCGGGGTCAGCGCGCCGGTGCGTCCAACCTGGACCTCGATGGCAAGAACCGTGGTGGTCGCTTCCTGCGCCGGGAACTTGTGGGCGATGGCGAAACGTGGTGCGCGCGAGACGAAGCCCAATCTCTCCTGATCTGCGAGGCTGTTCACCTTGAACACCACGCCGTCGATGTCGTAGGGCAAGTTGTCGCGTGCCTTGCCCATCCTGGCGTAGTAGCCCAGAAGGCCAGCGAGACCCGCTACCCGATCACGCTCCCTGGCGACGGGAATCCCCCAGGCCAGGAGCCGGTTCATGAGTTCGGCTTGCGTGCCCGGCATCTCGTGGGAGACCTGCGCCACGCCGTAGGCGAAGAAGCGCAGCGGCCTTTGCGCGGTGATTCTCGCATCGAGCTGGCGCAGGCTGCCTGCCGCGGCATTGCGCGGATTGACGAATTCCTTGGCCGACAAGGCGCGCTGCTGTGCATTCAGTCTCTCGAAGTCGCGGCGCAGGATCAGGACCTCGCCGCGCACCTCCAGGCGATCGGGGATTCCAGTGCCCAGCAGGCGCAGCGGGATGTTCCTCACGGTGCGCAGATTCTGCGTGACGTCTTCGCCCGTCGTGCCATCGCCGCGCGTCGCCCCCTGAACGAACAGCCCTTGTTCATAGATCAGGGTGATGGCCAGGCCGTCATACTTCGGCTCGACGGCATAATCGACTTCAGTGACTCCCAGCCCTTCCCTGCAGCGGCGGTCGAAGGCGGCCGCCTCTTCCTCGGCGAAGGCGTTGTTGAGGGAGAGCATGGGCACGCCATGGTGGACCTGAGCGAACCCGGGAAGCGGGGTGCCGCCGACGCGCTGCGTCGGAGAATCGGGGGTGACGAGTTCGCGATGATCTGCTTCCAGCCTTTGCAGTTCCAGGAACAGCTTGTCGTATTCCGCATCGGGAATCGTCGGCTGATCGAGGACATAATAGGCGCGGTTATGACGCTCGATCTCGGCGCGCAAGGCAATTACTCGCGCTTCCTCGGCGCGGCAGGCGGCCATCGGCAATCAGGAATAAAGCCGCATGGCGCGCCGGCCGCCGGCGGGAATGTCCAGTGCGGCCATCTTCTCCTGGAACTCGACGATCTTGGCGCGTATCGCATCGAGAACAGTCTCATTGAGCGGTGCACGCTGGTCATCCACCAAAGCGCCATTTTCTGCCGCCATCAGCTCGCGGGCAAAGGCCAGCAGGCGGTTGAAGGCCGCGACACCATCGGAGACGAGAGGAACATCGATGCTCAAGGTCACACCGGCGACCTCATCAGCATCTTCTGCAACAGGCAGACCGCCCAAGCTGGCCAAGGTGAACAAGGTCTGTCCATTTTCATCCTCGGCATGGAACATGCCGTCATCACGCAGTCTCAATTCCGCCGCTCCGGCCAGACGCCGCAATCCTGGGGCAGTCAGGGCCTTGCCGGTGCGGCTCACCACATTGATGCCGATGCGCCAGTCGACACCGGCGCAGAACTCGTCGAGGGAACGGGCATGATCGAGAACGGCCTGCGCTTCGGGCAATTCGGTCATGGCCTGAAAATCTTCCGCCAGTTTTCCTATCCCGAAGAAAAACTTGGAAAGCGCGGCCTCGCCCAGCGGACCGCCTCGGTCGGCGAGTTGCAGCACGGCGGTGAGCCTGCGGTAATGTTCGGCATCGTGGGCCGTCAGCTGGCGCCACTGTCCGCCTGCAAAGCCGATCCAGCGCACTTCCAGGCTGCCGAATAATTTGCCCTGCGCCGCCCAGAATTCGGGTGCCGCAAGCGGCTGTGCTATCTCAAGGCTGACCAGGCAATCGATGGCCGAGTCAGCCAGCTCAAGAGGAGGCAGAGGCTGGACGTCTTGGTCTGTCGTCGGCAGCGAAAACACGGGTTCGATGCGATCTTCGCTCCGCACCTGCGGGGGCGAGTCATTTTCCGTCTTGTCGCTGAGGAGGTCGGCATGCTCGCCGCGGAAGACACGGGCTGCCTTCTGGCGCAGGCGAAACTCCTGCCACTTGTTGTAGCCCCAGACAGCAACCACAACGGCCGCGCCCGCGGCCAAAAGCGTCGATTGCAGTTCGCCAAGCGGTGCGAAGGCCATTACGCGGCGACCTCCTCGCTCATACGCAGCGCCTCCTGCATATCGACCTCGACCACGCGGGAGACGCCCTGCTCCTGCATGGTCACGCCAATCAGCTGCTGCGCCATTTCCATCGCGATCTTGTTGTGGCTGATGAAAAGAAACTGGGTGTGCTGCGACATGCGCTTGACCAGGGCGCAGAAACGCTCGGTGTTGGTATCGTCGAGCGGCGCATCCACTTCGTCAAGCAGGCAGAAGGGCGCGGGATTCAACTGGAACAGCGCGAACACCAGCGCCGTTGCAGTCAGCGCCTTCTCGCCACCGGAGAGCAGATGGATGCTGCTGTTCTTTTTGCCCGGCGGCTGCGCCATGACCTGGATGCCGGCATCGAGGATCTCGTCGCCGGTGAGTATCAGGCGCGCCTCGCCGCCGCCGAACAACTGCGGGAACAGCGCGCCGAAATGGCTGTTCACGCTGTCATAGGTCTGCTGCAATTGTGCCCGTGTCTCCCGGTCGATGCGGCGTATGGCATCTTCCAGCGTACTGATGGCCTCGGCGAGGTCCGCAGATTGGGCATCGAGATAACCCTTGCGCTCCTGCGCCGTGCTGAGCTCGTCCAGGGCGGCGAGATTGACCGGGCCCAGCGCATCGATCTCCTCGCCAAGCCGCAGGATGTCTGCCTGCAGACCGGCCTCCTTGAGTCCGGGAACGAGATCGACGGCGAGCTCTGCTTCGGCTTGCTCGCCCTGGATGTTGGCCTCAGCCAGACGCTCCACGAACTGCTCCTCATTCAACTGAGCCGCCTGCGCCTTGAGGCGCAGTTCGCCGATACGCTCCCGCAGCGGGCTCAAACCCAGCTCGATGGCCAGTCTGGTCTCGTCGAGAGCGCGCAATTCCGCGCCAGCCCCTTCGAGCGCATTGCGCCTGCTGCTGAGCAGTTCCTCGCGCGCGGTTCGCGACGACAGGGCTGACTGCAATTCGTCCTGCAGGGCGTCCTCGGCGATCGAGCTCTTCTCGCTCTGGGCTGCGGCGACTTCCTGCGCGACGCGCTCCAGCTGACTTTTCGCAGTCGCAATGCCGCGCGCGTTATCCTCCAGCTTGGCGATGCACTCGCGCTCGGTGAAGCGCACTTCCTGGGCTTCCCGCGCCAGCGTCTGCTCGGCGCTACGGGCCTCGCGCAGCGCCGTATCGCAGGTACGCTGGATCTCCATGGCTTGCTCGAGGCTTCCCCTTGCCACTTCGAGCTGCTCGCGGTGGCGGGCTGCCTCATCGATGGCACGGGCAAGTTCCAGCCTTTCCGTTTCCTCGCCCAGGGTGACTTCCTGTAGGTCGCGGTCTATCTGGGCGGAACGCTCCTCGTAGCGGCTCTGCGCCTGGGTCAGGGTGAGCGCCTCGACCTCGGCTGCATGCAGGCGCCGCTGCAGTTCGGATACTGCGAGACGCGCATCGGCGAGCTTCTGCTGCCAGTCGGCGAGAAGGAGCTCAGCCTCTGCCACCGCAGCATGGGCGCTGTCCTCCTCCTGCTGGCGCTGCTCCTGCATCAGTTCCAGTTCGTCGATCTCGCGCTGGCGCTCGATGACGCCATGGATGCGGGCGTCGGGGACATAGAGCAACAGGCTTTGTGCGCTCGCCAGATGCCCTGCGCGATTGACCCAGAGACGGTGCGTGTCGACATTTCCGACCTTGCCGACGACGGCTGAAAGATCGTCAGCCGTGGCGACCCCTTCCAGCCATTCGTCGAGCACGACGTTCCAGCGCGGATCATCGCAGCTGACCTTGGCGCGCAAGGAGTCTGCCGCCGCCTCCTGGCGGCCCATGCCGCCGGCCAGGGCCAGGGCGAAGGAAGTCGGTGGCGGCTCGGCTAAGGCCTGTGCTGCCACATCCTCTCCGGCAATGAGGGCCGCCAGCCGTTCGCGCAGCACGGCTTCAAGCGCCGTTTCCCAACCCGCTTCCACCCGGATGGCACGCCACAAGGGCTGGGCATCGGAGAGACCCCGCTCTTTAAGCCAGTCGCCGATTTCACCGCTCTGCTGCAACCGCAGCTGCAACTGCTGCAAGGCATCACGCCGCGCCCGCGTTTCCGTGAGCTGCCGGTGCGCCCCCTGCAACTGTTCTCTCGCGTCTCGTATCTGTTCTTCCAGCTCCGGCAGGCGGCCTTGCGCATCGGCCTGACGCTGCTGTTCATCATCAAGACCAGCCTCTGCCAAGCCAATCGCCTCCTGACTTGCCGCCAGGAGCAGAGGATCTGGCTGGACCAGGGCGGCGCGCTCCTGCCCGGAACGCTGACGGCGCTGGGCAAAGCCCTCCAGGGCGCGGCTGGCATGGATGCGGTTGGCCTCAGACAGGCGGGCACCCTGCTCGGCTTCATTGACCGCGCGGCGGGCGGCAGCCGCCGCCTCTTCCGCGGCATGCACGGCTTCCTCGGCCTGCGGCAGGCGCGCCTGCGCCTCCTCGTGGCGGGCACCGCAGGTCTCGGCGCGCAGCCTGGCATTGTCCAGCAGAGCCTGCCAGCGCACCTCGTCGCGGTCCAGATCGAGGCGCTGGGTGCTCCAGTGACCCTCCTCGACGGCAAGCTGGGCCAGCCGCGTCTCCAGCTTCTGCCGCGTGTCGCGGCGGTGATTGATCTCGGCTTCGAACCTCGCGACCTCGGCCTTTGCCGAAACCATTTCGCTCTGCGCCGCATGCACGGCGTCGCTGGCAGCAAAGTGCGCCTCGCGCGCCGTTTCTATTCTCGACTCCAGTTCGCGCAACTGGGCGGACTCGGCTTCGAGGCGGGTGGCGGATTTATCCACTTCGCGGGAGAGCCGCGCATGGTCGGCGCGGGCATCGTTGCGCTTCTTCAGCCACAAGACATTCTGTCTGCGGGCGAGTTGCGACTGCAACGCCCGGTACAGCTGCGCCACCTCGGCCTGACCCTGGAGTCTGGCGACCTGCGCTTCCAGTTCGCTGCTGATGTCATTGACCCGGGCCAGATTGTCTCCGGCATCGGCCAGCCTGTTCTCCGTCTCGCGGCGCCGCTCCTTGTACTTGGTGACACCGGCCGCCTCTTCGAGATAAAAACGCAATTCCTCGGGCTTGGCCTCGATCACCCGCGAGATCATGCCCTGCTCGATGATGGCGTAGGCGCGAGGACCTAAACCGGTGCCGAGAAAAAGATCGATGACGTCGCGGCGGCGGACATGGAGATTGTTGATGTGGTAGCTGGAATTGCCTTCGCGGTCGAGGATGCGCTTCACGGCGATCTCGGCATATTGCGACCACTGGCCGGCAGCGCGGCCCTGGTCGTTGTCGAAGATCAGTTCGACGCTGGCGCGGCCCACCGGCTTCCTCGTGCCGGAACCGTTGAAGATCACGTCCTGCATGGATTCGCCACGCAGCGCGGTGGCCTTGGATTCGCCCAGTACCCAGCGCACGGCATCGATGATGTTGGACTTGCCGCAGCCGTTGGGGCCGACCACGCCGACCAGTTGTCCGGGGAAAAGGACTGTGGTCGGATCCACGAAGGACTTGAATCCGGCGAGTTTAAGCTTGGTCAGGCGCACGTCAGAGGCATCAAGAGTCAGATTGCGTTAGTCGGGCAGAGTAAGGCACATGTAATGTGCAGCGCATTATAATGGAATCCTTGTCCGTTTCCCCAGAAGCCCCTCCATGCCCAGCCAGCCTGCCAAGAATCTAGAGACTTTCCCCAATCCCGCGCCCAGGGATTATCGCATCCGCATGGAAATTCCGGAATTCACCTGTCTGTGTCCCAAGACCGGCCAGCCGGATTTTGCCACCCTGGTCGTAGACTATGTCCCGGACAGGAAATGCGTCGAACTGAAGAGCCTGAAGCTCTATGTCTGGAGTTTTCGCGATGAGGGACATTTCCACGAGGACGTCACCAATCGCATCCTCGACGACCTGGTCAAGGCGACAAAGCCCCGCTACATGAAGCTGACCGCCTTGTTCAACGTGCGCGGCGGCATCTATACGAAAGTCGTCGCCGAGCATCGCAAGAAGGGTTGGCAGCCTTCGCCAAAGGTCGATCTGGCGAGCTTGGGCGAATAAACGCGGAATAGAGCCTCACTGCGCAGGCTCGGGCGAGTCGTGGGGGTCGGCGCCGAAAACCTGACAGCGCAATTTGAACAGTTCGTCGCGGGCGGCGGCGGCCTCCTCGAACTCGAGATTCCTGGCATGCTCCTGCATCGCCTTCTCCAGCCTCTTGATCGTCTTGGCCAGATCCTTTGCGCTCATCGTTAGGTACTGCATCGGCTGCTGCGCCGCCTTGAGTTCATTGACGGCGTCTTCGCTGTCGTAGATGCCCTCTATCATGTCCCTGATGCGCTTCGTAACGCCCACGGGAGTGATGCCATGCACCTCGTTGTAGGCGACCTGCTTGGCGCGGCGCCTGTCGGTCTCATTGATGGCGCGACGCATCGAATCGGTGATCTTGTCGGCATAGAGGATGGCCGTGCCGTTGATGTGGCGCGCGGCGCGGCCTATGGTCTGGATCAGCGCACGCTCCGAGCGCAGGAAGCCCTCCTTGTCGGCGTCCAGTATGGCCACCAGGGACACCTCGGGGATGTCCAGGCCCTCGCGCAAGAGGTTGATGCCGATCAGGACATCGAAGACGCCCAGGCGCAAATCGCGAATGATCTCGACCCGTTCGACGGTCTCGATATCCGAGTGCAGGTAACGCACCTTGATGCCGTTGTCCGAATAGAACTCGGTGAGTTGTTCTGCCAGGCGCTTGGTCAGCGTGGTCACGAGAATGCGCTCGCCCCCGGCCATGCGCCGCTTGATTTCGCTCAGGAGATCATCGACCTGGGATGAGGCCGGGCGGATCTCCAGGGCCGGATCGACGAGACCGGTCGGACGCACCACCTGCTCCACCACTTGCGCCTGATGCTGCTCTTCGTAATTGGCCGGCGTGGCCGAGACGAACACCGTCTGCGGCATCAACTTCTCGAACTCGTCGAAGCGCAGCGGCCTGTTGTCAAGCGCAGAGGGCAGGCGGAAGCCGTAATCGACCAGATTCACCTTGCGCGAGCGGTCGCCCTTGTACATGCCGCCGACCTGCGGGATGGTGACATGGCTCTCATCGATGAACAGCAGGGATTGCGGCGGCATATAGTCGATCAGGGTCGGCGGCGGCTCGCCCGGCTGTCGCCCCGAGAGATGGCGGGAATAGTTCTCGATGCCCTTGCAGAAGCCCAACTGTTCCAGCATTTCCAGATCGAAGCGGGTGCGTTGTTCGATGCGCTGGCATTCGACCAGCTTCTGCTCTTTCTGAAAAAACTCGATGCGGCTGCGCAATTCCAGCTTGATTTTCTCTATCGCCCGCAGCACCGTGGCGCGCGGCGTGACGTAATGGCTGGAGGGATAAACCGTGTAGCGGACCAGCTTCTGCTTGCCGTGGCCGGTCAGCGGGTCGAACAGCAGCAGGGACTCGATCTCGTCGTCGAACAGGGTGATGCGTATGGCGTGCTCGGCATTCTCCGCCGGGAATACGTCGATGACGTCGCCGCGCACCCGATAGACGCCGCGCGAGAACTCGATGTCGTTCCTCTCGTACTGCATCTCCGAGAGCCGCTTGATGATGTCGCGCTGGGAGAACTTCTCGCCCTGGCGCAGATGCAGAATCATGGTGTGGTAGTCGACCGGATCGCCGATGCCGTAGATCGCCGAGACGGTGGCGACGATCACGCAGTCACGGCGCTCGAGCAGCGATTTTGTGGCCGACAGCCGCATCTGCTCGATCTGCTCGTTGATGCTCGAATCCTTCTCGATGAACAGGTCGCGCGAAGGCACATAGGCCTCGGGCTGATAATAATCATAATAGGAGACGAAATACTCCACCGCATTCTCCGGGAAGAACTCCCGGAACTCGGCGTAGAGCTGCGCCGCCAGGGTCTTGTTCGGCGCCAGCACCAAGGCCGGCCGGCCGGTGCGGGCGATGACGTTGGCCATGGTGAAGGTCTTGCCCGAGCCGGTGACGCCCAGAAGCGTCTGGTACATCAGCCCATCCTCTATGCCCTCCGCCAGTTTGGCGATCGCCTCGGGCTGGTCGCCGGCGGGGAGAAAGGGCTGGTGCAGTCGGAAGGGGCTGGCGGGCACTGAAAGGACTTCAGACAAACTCACTCCTCTGCCTCAAATTCGTTGCTCTCTTGCATGAGCTGCTGCTTTCACGGTTAAAATATTGCATTGCGCAATTTGGCGTTGCAGGTCTGAACAGGCAAACCTTGGAGTGTATATGAGCTTAGCGACGATTTCTTCCCTATTCGCTGCGGTCGAGATGGCCCCGCGCGACCCGATCTTCGGCCTGACAGAGGCCTACAACGCCGATACCCGGGCGAAAAAGGTCAATCTCGGCGTCGGTGTCTATTATGACGACAATGGCAAGGTGCCACTGCTCTCCTCGGTCAAAGCCGCCGAGAAGACGCGCGTGGACATGATGCTGCCGCGCGCCTACCAACCCATCGAGGGCTTGGCCGCTTACAATCAGGCGGTGCAGAAACTGCTCTTCGGGGCAGACTCGCAACTCCTGGCCGACGGCCGCGTGGTGACCATAGAGGCCCTGGGCGGCACCGGCGCCCTCAAGGTCGGGGCGGATTACCTGAGGCGCCTGCAGCCTGCGGCCACCGTCTATATCTCTGACCCGAGTTGGGAAAACCATCTGGCGCTGTTCGAGTCCGCCGGTTTCCCGGTCGAGAGCTACCCTTACTACGATGCCAAGACCCGCGGGGTGAATTTCGCCGCCATGAAGGCCAAGCTCGATAGTCTGCCGGCCGGCGCCATTGTCGTGCTGCACGCCTGCTGCCACAACCCGACCGGCGCCGATCTCTCGGAAACCGAATGGCGCGAGGTGGTCGATGTCGTGAAGAAGAGGAGTCTCGTGGCCTTCCTCGACATGGCCTACCAGGGCTTCGCCGAGGGCATAGAACCCGACGCCATGGCGGCGCGGCTGTTCGCGGACTCCGGCCTGACCTTCTTCGTTTCCAGCTCTTTCTCGAAGTCCTTCTCCCTCTATGGCGAGCGCGTCGGCGCCCTGTCGCTGGTGACCGCCAGCAGGGAAGAGGCGGCGCGCGTGCTCTCGCAGGTGAAGCGCGTGGTGCGCACCAATTACTCCAACCCGCCGACCCATGGCGGTGCAGTGGTCGCCTCTGTCCTCGGCAGCCCTGAATTGCGCCAGATGTGGGAAGCCGAACTGGCCGGCATGCGCAGTCGCATCCGCGACATGCGTCAGGGCCTGGTCGACAAGTTGCGGGAGCGCGGCGTCAAGGAGGACTTCTCCTTCATCAAGAAACAGCGCGGCATGTTCTCCTATACAGGTCTCTCCTCTGCCCAGGTGGAACGCCTGAAGACCGACTATGGCATCTATGCCCTCTCCACCGGCCGTATCTGCGTGGCTGCAATCAATACGCACAATCTGGACTATGTCGCAGACGCCATCGCCGCAGTGCTCAAGGGCTGATTCGGCCGGGCAGGGGTGACAGCCTCGGATGACTCAGGGTGCCGGCGACCGATACCGATCCCCTGACCCGCGCCGCAGACCCTGTCACGCTGACCTCCATCGTGCCATGGAGGGCCTGGTCTGGACCGATGTCGAGTTTGCCGCTGGCTTGCATCAGGCCGGAGCTGATCTTCAGCCTGGAGAGCCGGTAGCCCTGGTTCTCAAGCTGCAGGCTGCCCGAGAAGCGCTCGAAGCGGGTGAAGCCGCCCCAGGTCTCACGGTTGCTGCGCACCGCTTCGACCAGGTCGAAGCGGTTGATGATTCCTTGTGCGACCAGAAAATCGCCATCGACGCGCAAGCTGTCCACCAGGCTGGCAATGCCTTTTGTCCGCGACTCGAGACGGAGTTTGCCGCTGATATCGCCCTCAAGAACCAGATCGGGGTGGAGTGCGGAAAACAGTTTGCGAATGCTCGCGCGCGCGAGCTTGATGTCCGAGACAAGAGCCGTGCTTCCCTGCGACCAGTCGATGAGCGCCGTTCCGTCGATAATCCCTTCATACATCCTGCCGCTGATCATGGAAAAGTTCAACATGCCCGGCGAGACTTCTCCCTGGGCATCGAGGTATTCGAACATGAATCGGGGCTTGAACGGCATCATCCAGTTGTTGCCTATGACCGCCAGCTTGTAACCTGATGCGGCGGGCATCACTTCCAGGTGCAGGGTTTTCTCGGCATTGCGTAACAGCAGCTTGTCTATGCCACCATTGGCCGTCATCTGGGCGCTGCCACTCAGGCCATCGAGAGTGGCGTCGCCGATTTCGATGGCAAGGTCGTCAAAATGCATCTCACGTATGAGCAGACCGTCCTCGACAGCCGTCTTGCCGAACCAATGCACACTGCGAGCGAGCCCCTGACTGCGCATCAGCAGGCCTTCAAGATGCACGCCGCTCAACACCGGCGTCGCCGCAAACAACTGGAAAGGGTTGGGAATAATGCGGACCACCCTGGCGGTGGCATAGGCGTCGGTCCCGACTGAGACGCGCTCCAGGGAAATATTGGGATAGGGCAGGACACTGAATTGCACTCTGGCGATCTTGACCGGATCCTGCAAGGTCAGGCTGAGACGACGCTCCATCTCCGGGAGGTAATGCTGGTAAGGGAAGAGCATCGCCAGCAGAATCAGCAGGAGTGCGCCACCCGCCACCACCATCATCAGGAGCAGAGGCCAGATGATCACCCGCCGCGGTCCGCGGCGGACACGCTTGATCTTGATCTGCTCAATGGTGTCGGCCTCCGTCGGCGTTTCGTACACCTTTTGGAAAGCTTTTTCCTCGCTGGCTGCCCGCCGCCTCTGCCGCCATCGCCCGAACTTTTCGCGCAAAGCGTCATAGCCGGCGACGAATCGCAGCCGAACTCTGCTGGGGGGGACGGGTTCTTTTGCGGCGCTCGCGATCGGGGGCGGGCCACTGCCCTCCTCCCGGACTTTCTCGATCAGTCCCAGGCGCAGAAGTTCCACCAGGGATGACTCGACCATGTCAGCATCGCCCAGCCTTTGCTTGAGTTCGACCACGGCCGACTTGCCATCCACGATAATCAGCACCCTGCGCAGATCCTGCCGGACCAGACGCGTCCGCTGCTGCAACGCGACTTCTCCGGCATTTGTCTTGACGTAGATCAGATGCTCATCCATGGCACAGCTCTCTCGCAGAAGAATGCTGTTGACGCAGGCAGGTGAAATGAATAATATGCGCGCCTCAACTGTTCCTCGATAGCTCAGTTGGTAGAGCGCCGGACTGTTAATCCGTAGGTCCCTGGTTCGAGCCCAGGTCGAGGAGCCAGCAATTCGCTTTCAGCGACAGATGATTTAATCATCTAGGGGGTGTGGCCGCCCCACCCTTTTTGCATTTCCTCTCCCGCATTCCTGACTTTCCCTGCTCGCTATCACTGTCAGGATAGCACAATTGCATATGCCTGAATGAGAAGGCAGAGGGGGCTATTTTAACTGCAGTGCGAAGCTGCCGTCGCCGCGCTCTATCGCGATCAGGCGCAGGAGAGGCGCGAGCTGCTCGCTCTGGCGGGGAGGGATACGCGCTGTCACCTGGAACACGGGATTATTGCCGTACGGCCAGGACCCCTGGCCGTCGAGCTGCAACGGCCCCTTCAGGGTGCGCAACAGGGCGTTGATCGTCACGCCGCCGCCGTGAAGAGTCAACTCGTAATCGCCCAGCGGTGAGACGCGACTGAGCGCCGAACCGGCGGTGCGCCACTGCAGCGTGGCATCGCCCTTCATGCCTGTTTTTCCAACCTCCAGATGCGGGATGCTTAGATTCACATCGCCGCTGAGCCCGAGCGCCGCCAGCTTGGGCACGGCCAGAGTCAACGCCCTCGCGGGAAGCTCGATGTCTGCGTCCTCGATCTCGACACCCGACAGCGAGGCGGAAACGATGAAGGGTTTATCGCGCTGGTCCAGGCGGATTTCCGCGCGCAACTGTCCGCGCAACAGGTATGCCGGTTGAAGGCGCCAGGCAATACTCTTTGCGATGACGGCTTTACTGCTGCCGGCGGCTTTGCCCACATCACGGATCTCGATCTGCCCAGCGCCCGACCAAAGGCTGCCCTGCGCTTCCGCAATGTTTAGCCTGCCCTCGCTCGCCTTGTTGCACAGCGCTTGCAGCAGGCCCGCCGGTGCCGTGACCAGAAGCCCGAGGGCATAGGCGGCGAGCCCGGCCGCGATGAGCCTGCGGTGCATTACTGCTGGCGGGCTCTGAGCAAAGTGGCGCTCACGCTGACCAGGCCTGGGGTCGTCAAGGCTTCTATGCGGCAAGCGTCCAGTCGCACATGCTGCGCTTCCAGTCCGGCGACAAAGCCTAGCCAGTCTGAGAAGGCCACGGCGCCGAAGACCACCTTGAGCTGATTGGCGTCAATGCCATCGATCTTCTGCAGCGCCCGGGAGAGTCCGGCGGCACCGGCCTGGGCTTCCACCAGTTTGCGCAGGTCGCCTTGCGCTGCTGTTGTCTGCGCTTGCGTGCGCAGTCGCTGCAATTCATCGGCATCGCGTTCGAG
Organism: uncultured Sterolibacterium sp.; assembly: GCA_903930535.1. GTDB lineage: Bacteria > Pseudomonadota > Gammaproteobacteria > Burkholderiales > Rhodocyclaceae > CAIYYX01. Next base: position 22,432 of record CAIYYX010000255.1, read on the forward strand.
GCGATGGGCCTGGGCCGCCAGCGTCGAAACCGACGAAGCCAGCCGCGTCCTGGCACTGCCGGCGGCGCTTAGCAGCCCCAGATAGAGCAGCACAATGATGGCCACGGCGAGAATGGCAATCACCCGCCGCTCCCGCGGCGCCCTCTCCTGCCAGAGTTTTTCCAGTCTCGCCCTCATGATGACCTGACCGTCAGGACCAGGGTGCCGCTGCCGCTTCCTGCATGCTTCGCCGTTTCGACGGCGAGCCCCGCCGCCTCGAGACGCGCCGTCATGCGGCGCAAGTTACTGGAACTCGCCGCATCTTCCGGGGCGGAGAGTTCCAGAGTCATCCGGCCGCTCTCGTAGGAGACGATGTGCAAAACGCCCTGCGGCAACTCCTTCATCGCCACCGCCACTTTCTCTATCATCGGCAGGAAATCCGCACTGTCGGCAAGTCCTGCGGCATGGCGCGCCTCGGCGAGCTTGCGCCGCATCTGCAGCGCCGGGTCCACCACCGCGACTGCGTCGGGAAAGGCAGCGCGAAAGCGCGTCTCCATCTTTGCACGCAAGGACCGCTGCTCTCCGGATAACAGCGTCCAGTCGGCAACCAGCGCGAGCGCGTGCATCGTCAGGGCGGCCGCCACGATCCATGCCGCAGGCCGCAAACGGGTCAGGACGGCGGCAGGAATTCTCCACGGCCGGCGTTTCTGCTCCAGGGCAATGCCCGCGTCAATAGCCGCCGACCTCCAGTCCCAGTTGCCTGCCAGGCGCAGCGGAACGCCAAGCACCTGCTGCCAGGCGCCGATGTCCGGTGCGGCCGCAGGCAATGGCACATAGAGCGCAATGCCCTGAGGCGAAGCGCCTCGACCGGCTGCATCTTCGAGCAGCAGGCGCAGGGACAGCGGCGGGGAAGCCTTGTCGCCGCAATCGGTTGCCGCACCTTCGAGTTCTGCTGTGCGCAGGAAGCCCTCGCGGCCATCCCAGGCAAGGCTCCATTCCCCGTCCCTCCTGGGCAACAGAAGCGTCTCGCAATGCAGTTCATAGTCGTGGATACCCTGAGCGTCGAGGGCGGCGAGCCAGGCCTGCAAGCCTTGCTTGTCCATCACCGCGAGCACATCGCTGTCATCACCCCCGCCGCTCGAACCGAGCCAGATGACTTCCTTGCTGTCGGGCTCGCCCAAGGTCTCCTCCTCGACCGCGAAGGAGAGCAGCGAACCGGCGCGGCGTCTGGCGGCGGCAGGCAGGCGGGCGCGGGTCAGGAACACCTGTGCGGCAGGAATCACCAACTGCACACGCTCGGCCCGATGCGACAGATCCGCGAGAGCGCACTCCCCCGTCACGGCTTCGCGGCCGACGTCCAGCAGCGCCCAGCGGCAATGCTTTTCGCTGTCGTCAAGAAAACCATAAATACGCAGCAGACTCATAAATATTTTCGCCAGAGTATGACCGGCCACTTCGTGTCCGGTCGTGAAAGCAGCGCCAGACCGCGCGCGTTTGCTGCGCCTACGCTCACGCGCAGCGTCGCCAGGAAGTAATCGCTACTCAGCGAGATGTCCTCGCCCGCGACCGCTGCGCCTTTGGGAATCCGGTTCGCGAAATCGGCGCGGTCGCTGAAATAGGCGCGCTCTCTGGCCGCGACCAGGGCGCGGGCAGCATCCAGATCCAGATTGTCGACGACGGCGGCAAGCACCTCAGGCGTCGCCGTGTTCACATTGAGGGCGGTGGATTTGGGCAGTGCCGACACGAAGGGCTTGAGCCTCGCACGCGCAGCGTCGTCGAAACCGCGCACCAGGGACAGTTCCGAGACGTCTGTCAGCGGCCGGTTGGCGGCGAGATAAGGAGTGTCCAGGGAGAGGTAATAGGCATCTTCGGCCCCGCCCTGTGGCTGAGGTTCATTATCGGCATCGATCCAGTCGGCCAGCGCCGGGGCGAGCGCTTCGGGCAGGCCCAGTATGGACAGCAGGCGCTGGAAGCGGATGAATTGCGTGAGATTGAGTTTCCCGTCGGCTACCAGGTTGTTGAGATTGAAGGCGCCCTGCTGGTCCTCGATATAGCCCGCGAGTTCGCCATTCTCGACAGGCATGGGCGGCAGGCGCAAGGCCCAGGGCTCGCCCAGATGATCGACGCTGCTCACGCGTCGGTCATCGCTCAGCACGGCACGGACCCAATCGACACCGACCTGAACCAGGATTTGCGCCTGGACGTGATCGGTCGTGAGCTCGCGCTCCCGCGACCAGGTGCTCTGGGACACCATGATGGCCGTCGCGGCCATCGCGGCCAGGGCGACCACGCCCATGGCGAGCACGATGGCCACGCCCTGCTCTCTCGCCCTCATGATTTCAGCGCGAAAATGCGCACGATTTCCTCACTCGAGGCGAGCACGATTTTCAGGCGCAGTGCCAGAGGTATGGCGGCGTCTTGCGCCGAGCCTGGCCAGACATCCGCCCAGACGAGATCGGCATTGAGATACTGCAACTCCATTTGGCTCACCCCGGTCAACACCGGGTAGCGCGAAGGCTGGGCATCGGGCGCGACGTCTACCCCCGGCCATAGCCACAACTCGATCTCCTGATTGCCATTCAGCCGGTAGGCGAGCCGCCTTGCGCTGTCTACGCCCTCGATCGAGGCAAAGCGGGAAAACTCCAGGCGCGGCTCTTCAGTCGTTGCCGGCCGTCCAAGCCAGGCCGGCAGGATGCCTGTGGCCGTGCGCATGGGACGAGGGGAAGCGAGTTGCACATCGCGCTCGAAACGCGCCAGGAAAGTGGCGACATGGCGCCATTTGTCGCTCTCGGACCGCACGTGTTCGCGCGCATCGAGGACGGCACCCAGGCCACGGTAGGACATCAGCGCCAGGAGAGAGAGAACGAGCAATGCCGCCAGAAGTTCGACCAAGGTAAAACCAGCCAGCTTGCCGCATGAGTTGCCAGTCTGCGATTTCATTTGACGGGATGCACCACGAAGCCGGCGAGATGCGCCAGGGCATGCGTTTCATCGCGGCCATCGAACACCCGCACATCGACGCGGCGGAATGCCGGATTCGGGGTCGCGATGACTTCCTCGCGCCAGCCGAAATCGAGGCCGCCCTGACGCTCTTTGCCGCTGTGTATTCCGAGCGGCAGCCAGTCCTCGCGGGCGCGATGTTCCGCCAGCCGGTTCTCGGCGACCCAGCCTGCGAGAAGGCGCAGCCGCAGCTCGCCGACATTGTTCGTCCCCTGGCCCGCGGCGCGCAAAGCCGCCATCAGCGCGACGGCGATGATGGCCAGGGCGACCAGCACTTCGACCAGGGTGAAGCCGTCAGAAAACTTTTGCACGGCTCTCCCCTTCCTCGCCCGCTGCCAGCATCTGTCCTATCGGCGAACCCGTGACCCGATAGCGGGCAGCGTTCATGGACAGATCGATGACAAAGGCGAGGGTTTCGCCGTTTGCGGAGAACTCCAGGCGAAAATCACGCCCTGGCTTCATGGTCTCGACGCGCAGGCCGGAGATCGTCATTCCCGCGGGCAGGGTGCGTGCGCGCAACAAGTCGTTGTCGCGCACCTCTGACCAGCCGGCCTCCTCGCTGAAACGCCAGAAGCGGTAGCCAGGGCCGTCGGCGGTCCAGGCGATGGATTTTCCGGTGAGACGTGCCTCCGTGCCGGCAAACTCGAGGAGCTGGGCCAGCCTGTCGGCCTCGATCTTCAATTGCCCTCTCTCGTCGGGGCGGACAATGGTACTGACCAGTCCGAGCAGAAGACCCATGATCAGCAGCACGACAAGCATCTCGATGAGCGTGAAGCCGCGGCTGTCGCCCGGCAGTGCTGCCTTCATCCTGCTAGAGATTCCAGGAACCGATGTCGGCGTCATTGCCTTCGCCGCCTGGGGCGCCGTCCGCGCCGAAACTGAACACATCGATCTCGCCGTGAAGACCTGGATTCAGGTATTGATAGGGATTGCCCCAGGGATCGCGGGGCAGGCGTTCGATATAGCCGCCGCTCTTCCAATTGGGCGGAACAGGGACATTGGCCGGCTTCGCGAACAGCGCCTGCAAACCCTGTTCGGTCGTGGGATAGCGCTGATTGTCGAGGCGGTAGAGCTTGAGCGCCTGCATCACGCTGGCAATATCCTGTTTCGCCGCGATGATCCTCGCCTCGTCGGGCCGGCTGATGATTTTCGGCACCACCATAACGGCGAGTATGCCGAGAATGACCACCACGACCATGACTTCGAGCAAGGTGAAGCCACGTTGCCGTTTCATCCGCTCCATGATTCCGGGCCCGGTAAATTAGAGATCACGACGGTCTTCCTTGACTGCGCTCACCGCCTGCATTCTAAAATAGAATAGCTGCTTTATGTCGCATTACCTTGGTGGTATGCTGCGGCAGACCTCATACGGCCAGCCTTGTCTGACCGGTCACTGCGCCGCTGCCGGGCATGGTGCTCAAAGTACTGAATGGCCTGCGCACGAATAGATCAATGCCGCAAATCTCTCTCGAACATTCAAGGCTGGCGCAAACCGTTATTGTGTCCGCGGTGATGCTCGCCAGCCTGATGCTGCTGGGCTTCGTCCTCGCCTACTGGACCTGGGTTTGGCTCGCCCCGCGAGTCGAGCCGCGGCAGGAGATCGCGACTGACCTGGCAGGACGGCCGGCCCAGGCGAACGCCCTGTTCGGATCCGTGCAGCGGAATGGCAACCTCGTCGCGACCACAGGCATCGCCATCAAGCTCTTCGGCGTCATGGCCGCTCCCGCCGGAAAAGGCCAGCGAAGCTATGCGGTCTTGCAACTGGACGGGAAACAGAGTCTCGCAATCCACGAAGGCGAGGACATTTCACCGGGTGTCCGGCTCGTGGAAGTCCATAGCGATCATGTCATTCTGGAGAGAAAGGGCGTACGCGAAAAACTCGCCTGGCCGGAAAAAAACACCGTCGCGCCCGCTCCAACTTTCAACAATGTTCAATCAATGCCCAATGCGGCATCCAGGAAGGATTAATCCATGAACCGTCTCCTCCTTGTCGTGTGGCTGGCATTGTCATCATGCCAAGCCTGGGCCGCGGGTCCAGGTTCTGACGGGGTCACGCTCAACTTCGTCAATGCCGATATCGATGGCGTGGTGAAGGCGGTGAGCGAAATGACCGGGAAGAACTTCATCGTCGATCCGCGGGTCAAGGGAACGGTGAACATCGTCTCGGCCAAGCCGGTGTCCAAGGCGCTGGCCTATGACGTCTTCCTGTCTGCCCTGCGCCTGCAAGGTTATGCCGCAGTCGAGGACATGGGCATCGTCAAGATTGTTCCCGAGGGCGATGCCAAGCTGCATCAGAGCACGCCGGCGCCACAGGACAAGACGCGCGCCATCGGCGACCGGATAGAGACCAGGGTGTTCGCGCTGAAGTATGAATCGGCGCTTCAGCTGGTACCCATACTGCGGCCGCTGATCGCTCCCAACAACACCATCGCCGCCTACCAGAACAGCAACACCCTGGTCATCACCGACTATGCCAGCAACGTCCAGCGTCTGGAAAAAATCATAGACGCCATCGACCAGCCCAGCGCCACCGATCCCATCATCATCGCGCTGAAATACGCCTCCGCGCTCGATGTCGCGCAAACGGTCAACCGCCTGTTCGCCGAGACGGGACAGGGAGCCGCGGGGGGAGATAGCTCGCAGCGCCTGCTGGTCGTCGCCGATACCCGCTCCAACAGCCTGCTCGCGCGCGGTTCCGGCGACGCCTCGCGTCTGAACCGTCTGCGCCAGTTCGTGGCCATGCTGGACTCGCCCACCAGCGCCGGCGGCAATATCCACGTCATCGCCCTGAAGAACGCCGAAGCGGTCAAGCTCGCCGAGACCCTGAGGGCCATCCACCAGGGCGAGGCGGGTTCGGCGGCGCCCAGGTCAAGCGCTCCGGCCACGCCTCTTTCCGCCGCCATGTCCTCGCCGGCAGCAGCGGCCACGCCTGCCAGCGGGTCGGGAATCATCCAGGCCGATGCCGCCACCAACTCGCTGATCATCACCGCCTCTGACGCCATCTACAACAATCTGCGCGCAGTGGTGGACCGGCTCGACATGCGCCGCGCGCAAGTCTATGTGGAGGCGCTGATTGCCGAGATCACCGCCGACAAGGCCGCGGAGTTCGGCATCCAGTGGCAGGACTTGAACGGCCTTGGCAAGACCGGCACGCAGACCTTCGGTGGCACAAACTTCGGCAGCGCAGGCCAGAACATCCTGGGCATTGCCCAGAATCCACTGACGGCAGGGCGGGGTCTGAACATCGGGGTGCTCAAGGGCCAGGTCTCTATAGGCGGCGTGAACATCCTCAACCTCGGGCTTCTGGTCCGTGCCCTGGAGACTGACGGCAATGCCAACATCCTGTCCACCCCGACCTTGCTGACGCTGGACAACGAGGAAGCCAGGATAGTCATCGGCCAGAACGTCCCCTTCATCACCGGCCAGTATGCGGTTTCGGCGGCCGCGACCACACCCACCCCCTTCCAGACCATAGAGCGGAAGGATGTCGGCCTGACCTTGAAGATCAAGCCGCAGATCTCGGAAGGCGGCACGGTCAGGCTGCAGATTTATCAGGAAGTGTCCAGCATCCAGGACAGCACCAATGCCGCCGGCGTCATCACCAACAAGCGCTCGGTGGAATCGAATGTCCTGGTCGATGACGGCCAGATCATCGTCCTGGGTGGCCTGATCCAGGACTCGGTCAGCGACGGCGTCGATAAGGTTCCCCTGCTCGGCGACATACCGGGGCTTGGGAATCTGTTCAAGTACAACACGAGGAAGCGCAGCAAGACCAACCTCATGGTCTTCCTGCGGCCCACTGTCTTAAGGAGCGCCCAGAGCGCAGACACCCTGACCAAGGGTCGCTACGACTATATTCTCGGCGAGCAGGCCAAGCCCACGCCGGCGGCAAACCCCCTGCTTCAGGATGAGGCCACGCCCAGCCTGCCCAGGATGCCGGGGCAGTGATGAAAACTGTTCCCTATGCCTTCGCCAAGGCCCGGGGGGTCGTCGTCACATCCAAAAGCCCAGGCATGGCCGAAGTCGCTGTCAGAAGCGGCGCGCCGGCGGAGTCTGCCGCCGCCTTGGCCGAACTGCGCCGCGCCCTGGGCGTGCCTCTGAAAGCGATGCGCATAGGCGAACAGGAATTCGACGAGCTGCTGTCAAGCCTCTATAACGCCGCCGACTCCGGCGCCGCGGCGCTTGCCGACGACCTGGCGCAGGACGTGGACCTGTCCCGGTTGCTCCATGATCTTCCGCGAGTCGAAGACCTGCTGGAGAGCCAGGACGATGCGCCGGTCATTCGCCTGATCAATGCGCTATTCACCCAGGCCTTGCGCGAAGGCGCCTCGGATATTCATGTCGAGCCCTTCGAGACACGCTCGGTGGTGCGCCTGCGCATCGACGGTACGCTGCGCGACCTGATAGAACCGGCGCGAGCCTTGCACGCCGCCATCGTCTCGCGCATCAAAATCATGGCGCAACTGGACATCGCGGAGAAGCGCCTGCCGCAGGATGGCCGCATCGCCTTGAGAATAGCGGCGAAGCCGGTCGATGTCAGGGTCTCGACGATTCCCACGGTGCATGGCGAGCGCGTCGTGCTGCGCCTGCTCGACAAACAGGCCGGCCGCCTGGATCTGAGCAAGCTCGGCATGGACGAGGAAACGCTGGCGCACATGGACAGGCTGATCCGCGAGCCCCACGGCATCGTCCTGGTCACCGGCCCCACCGGCTCGGGCAAGACGACCACGCTCTATGCCGCGCTCTCCCGGCTCGATGCCAAGATGCAGAACATCATGACCGTCGAGGATCCGATCGAGTACGACCTCGACGGCATCAGCCAGACCCAGATCAACTCCCGCATAGAGATGAGCTTCGCCCGGGCGCTGCGCACCATTCTGCGCCAGGATCCTGACGTGGTCATGATTGGCGAAATCCGCGACCTGGAGACCGCGCAAATCGCCGTTCAGGCCAGCCTGACCGGCCATCTGGTGTTCGCCACGCTGCACACCAACGATGCCGTGAGCGCCGTGACACGTCTCGTAGACATGGGAGTCGAGCCCTTTCTTCTCGCTTCCAGCCTGATAGGCGTAGGCGCGCAGAGACTGGTGCGCAAGCTCTGCCTGGAATGCCGGCAACCCTTCGCCGCAGATCATGCGCAGCTGACTGCGCTGGGATTCTCCTCGGCCCCAAAGAACTTGTATGCCGCGACCGGATGCCCGGCCTGCAACCACTCAGGTTACAGAGGACGGACGGGGATTTATGAATTGCTGACGGTCGACCAGGACTTTCGCCGACTGGTCCATGACCGCGCCTCGGAACAGACCTTGCGCGAACAGGTCATGGGTGGCGGCATGCGCTCCTTGCGCGACGATGGCCTGCGCCTGGCGGCACTTGGCGTCACCAGCCTGGAAGAGGTGGTGCGCGTGACGCGCGAATAGCGCATGGAAGCCTTTCAATACGAGGCACTGGACGCTGCAGGCCGCACCGTCACCGGCGTGGTGCAGGCGGACACGGCGCGCAATGCGCGTGCGCTTCTGCGTGCCCAGGGCTTGCTACCGGCCATGGTCAGCGAGGTGGGCGCCAAGGAGCGGGCAAGCCAGCCTTGGGTCAAGGGCATCTCCAGTTCAGAACTCTCCCTCTTGACCCGGCAACTTGCGACGCTGCTCACCGCGGGCCTGACCATGGAGCAGTCCCTGACGGCGCTGATCGAGGAGGCGCAGGACCCGACGACGCGCGAGGTTCTCGGCGGGGTCAAGACCGAGGTGATCGCCGGACTCTCCCTGGCCGGGGCAATGGCCACCTACGGCAAGAGCTTTCCCGATTTCTACCAGGCGCTGGTTCATGGCGGCGAGGAGTCCGGCGCTCTGGCGCTGGTCCTGCAGCATCTGGCCGATTATCTCGATGCGCGTCAGGCGCTGAAACAGAAAACCAGCCTGGCGTTGCTCTACCCCATCCTGGTGACGGTGGTCGCGATCATGATAGTCACGGGATTGCTGGTCTATGTCGTGCCTCAGGTCGTGCAGGTTTTTTCCCAGTCGCGGCAAAGCCTGCCGTTGCTCACGCGCGCCCTCATCAGTCTCTCGGATTTTCTGCGCGCTGCCTGGCCCTATATTCTGGTGACAATGATCGCAGCTGCGGCTGGAGCACGCATGGCCTTGAGGCGAGAGGAACCCAGACGACTCTGGCATGCCCTGCTGCTTGCCACGCCCTGGCTGGGCCCCCTGGTACGCGGCGTCAATACCTCGCGTTTCGCCAGCACTCTGGCCATCCTGGTCGGAGGTGGCGTGCCCCTGCTCTCCGCCTTGAGTTCGGGTGCGCGGGTGATGACCAATATGGTGATGCAGGAGGCCGTCCTGGCCGCGATCGAGCGGGTTCGCGAAGGCTCAAGCCTGGCCCGCGCTCTGGGGGAAAGCCGCGCCTTTCCGCCGCTATTGATTCATCTGGTGGCCAGCGGCGAGGTCAGCGGCAAACTGGAACAGATGCTGGAGCGCGCGGCAGCGCTGGAAACCCAGGCGCTGGAGCGGCGCCTGGCGGTATTCCTGACCCTGCTCGAGCCGGTGATGATTCTGCTGATGGGCGGCATCGTCCTGCTCATCGTGCTGGCCATACTGCTGCCCATCATCGAGATCAACCAGCTGGTTCGTTAAGTTTGCTCAGCGCCTAGAGTACCTCGGCAGAACCCAGGATGGCCGTCGATTGGCTGGCCGCGCAGACGCCGCCATTGCCGTTCACCAAGGCCGTCCTGGCATTCTTCACCTGCCGCTCGCCGCAGTCGCCGCGCAGTTGCCGCACCGCCTCTATGGTCGCGAAGGCGCCGTACATATTGGGATGCACGCAGGACAAACCGCCGCCGTTGGTATTGACTGCCAGATGGCCGCCCGGTGCGATGCCACCATCTTCGACGAAGGCGCCGCCCTCGCCCTTCTTGCAGAAGCCCAGATCCTCCAGGGCAAGAAGGGTGTTGATGGAAAATGCATCATAGGTCTGCACCACGTCGATGTCCTTGACCGCCATGCCGGCCATGGCGAAGGCCCGCTCGCCGGATTCCCTGGACGGCGTCACGGTGAGGTCATCCATGCTGGAAACATTGCGATGCCATACCGCCGTGGCATTGCTCAGCACATAGACGGGCTTTGCCGGCAGATCCCTGGCCCTGTCGGCCCTGACCATGACGAATGCCGCCGCGCCGTCGGTGACCAGGCAGCAGTCATACTTGCTAAAGGGATCCGAAATCATCCTCGCGGCGAGCACCTCATCTATGGTCAGCGGTTCGCGGGCAAAAGCCTCGGGATTGAGTTGGGCCCAGCGCCGCGCGGCAACGGCGACTTCGGCTAGATGGCGGCGCGTCGTGCCGTATTGATGCATGTGGCGCGCGGCGATCAAGGCATAGGAAGAAGGGGGATTGAAGGGCGCGTAGGGAGCCTCGAAGGGGGAGGGATCGAGCAGGCCGCGCGCGCGCTGGACATCCTTGCGACTGAACGAGGCAGAGCGCTGTGCGCTGCCGTAACAGACCAGTACCGCGTCGCATATGCCGGCTTCGAGCGCCAGCATCGAGGGCAACAGGTGAGCGACGAAGGACGAGCCGCCGATATTGGTTCCCTCGGTGAACTTTGGCCGCAGCTTGAGATACTCGACCACGTTCAAAGGCCACATCGCGGCGTTGAGATTGGCGGTGCACAGGCCGTCGATGTCGCTCATCTTCAGGCCCGCGTCAGTGACGGCGGCTTTCGCAGCCAGGGCGAGGAGTTCGATGTCGCTGTAGCCGGGCGCCTCGCCGCAACCGGCGGTGCCGACACCGACGATGGCCACTTTGCCACGCAGGTCGCGGGGGATCCACGGGCTCATTGCGAGTCTCCCGCACGCTCGAAGACCACCAGGCCGCTACCGCCATGGTCCACGACCTTGGCCTTGACCGGCATGCCTATCCTGACATCGTCGGGAGGAATTCCCCGCAGGGTGCTCATCATCCTGACGCCCTCGGCGAGTTCGATCAGGGAGACGTTGTAATCGCCGCCGGCGTCCGGCTTGCGCCGCACCGTGGTCGTCGAATAGACGGAGCCGCTGCCCTTTGCTGCTTCCCAGATCAATGAAGTACCGCTGCAGTGCGGACAAAGCTCGCGCGGAAAAAAGATATGCTGATCGCAGTCATTGCAGCGCTGGATGATGAAGCGCCCCTCATTCAATGCCGCTTGATAGACCGCCGCCGCCCCTGCCTTCGTTTCCATGAACAAGCCCCTAGTGGAATTAATCAGGGGCAAATTCTACCGGAGAACGGACCAGGCACCTGCTTCGCGGCACAAGTGCCCTGGATTGCCCTCTAGACAACTACGGGCATAGGGATCAATCCCACCAGCGTCCCTGCCAGCGTTCCGGGCTCATGAGAATCTGCATACGCCGCTCTAGATCGGCATGATTGCTGGATTTATTCAGGAAATCTTCATCAAGGTTTATCGGCTTCAATGCTATCAACAGCTTGACGACAAGCCTCTTGATGGCGGCCCAGGCCGAGTGCATGCCCTCGATTACATGAAGACTGCCATGCCTTGCGAAGTCGGAATGAGTCATCGTCAGATCGAATTTCATTTTGCTGCTCCCTCGTGAGGATTAAAATTAATGGACAGACCACTGTTTGGTCGAGGCGACGCCTTCCATGAAGGCGGCCGCCAGCTTTTTCAGAGCACCGGCGGCTTTCAGCAACAATTCCGCAAGATACTGGCTGCGTGCAAGATAGGCCGCCGCCATGATGCGGTCTTTTTCAGTCATATTGACTGCGTAAAGATCAGATGCTGTCTGTTGGCTGTTCATGTAAGATCTCCTAATGTGTCCTACGTCCGAAACTTCATATTGGAGCCTAATATACTCACTATGTTGCGTTGCATCAAACGATAAAATATAATGTTATACGTTATATAATCTGTCCCATATCATGAGCTACCGACTGCCACCCCTGAATGCGCTTCGGGCCTTCGAGTCCGCCGCCAGGCATCTCAGTTTTCGCAAAGCCGCCGAAGAATTGCATGTCACTCCGGCGGCGATCAGCCATCAAATGAAAATCCTCGAGGATCAACTCGGGGTCAAATTGTTTCGCCGCCTCACCCGCGCAATCGAGCTGACTGAGGTGGGAAGAAGCTTTCTGCCGAAATTGCGAGAGGGTTTCGATTCCTTCGCCGAAGCCGTCCTGAGGGTGCGTGCCTTCGAGAACACCGGGGTGCTCACCGTCGCAGTGGCGCCCTCATTCGCCGTCAAATGGCTGATCCCCAAGCTTTACCGTTTCGTCACCGCCCACCCCGATATCGATGTGCGCATCTCAGCCAATATGCGACTGGTGGACACGCGCAGGCGCGATGCCGCCTACAAACTTACCGGAGAAGACGATCTAGCCAATGATGCCGACTTGGACATCCGCTTCGGCTCCGGCAAATATCCGCACTGCCGGGTGGACAAACTGTTTCAGGTATCGCTGACGCCGCTTTGCAGCCCGCACCTGCTTGAAGGAAGCCACCCCCTGAAGAAGCCCCAGGATCTGCGTCATCACGCCTTGCTCCATGACGATACGCTTGACGCCACAGAGGGCCGGCCCAACTGGGCAAAGTGGCTGAAAGCGGCCGGCGCCGAGGATGTGGAATCCAACCGCGGCCCCCACTTCAACCATCCCATACTCGGGCTGGAAGCCGCCATCGACGGGCTCGGTGTGGTCCTGGCCATCAAGGAACTGGCCGCCCATGACCTGGCTACGGGAAGACTGGTCGCACCTTTCGAACTCAGCCTTGATATGAATCTTGCGTATTACGTGGTGAGCCCGGCAGCAACCGCAGACCTCCCCAAGGTTGCCCTGTTCCGGGAGTGGCTGCTGGCGGAAACGGCTGTTCCTGTCGTGCAAAGACAGCCTCAGGACGCTTCAGCACTATAATCCGCAGATTCGCTTGCATCCCCTCCTCGCAGAACATGAATCCCCTCTTAGCCAAACTCCAGCCCTACCCCTTCGAGAAATTGCGCCAGCTGTTTTCCGGCGTCGTTCCACGGCCAGGATTGGAGCCCATCAGGCTGTCGATAGGCGAGCCGCAGCACGCCACCCCGGAATTCATCAAGCGGGCTCTGGTTGACGCGCTGGGCGGCTTGTCCAACTACCCGAGTACGCAGGGGTCAATCGCCTTGCGCCAAGCCATATCCGGCTGGATAGGGCGCCGCTACCAGTTGCCGGAACCTGATCCAGAGACCCAGGTATTGCCGGTGAATGGCTCGCGCGAAGCACTGTTCTCCTTCGCCCAGACGGTGATAGACGGCAGCCAGCCGGGGGCACTGGTGCTCTCTCCAAACCCCTTCTACCAGATCTATGAAGGCGCGGCCACACTCGCCGGCGCATCCGTGTCGCTGCTCAACACCTTGCCGGAAAACGGCTTCGAGATGGATTTCGATTCCCTGCCCGAGGAGTCGTGGCGGCGCGTGCAACTGGTCTTCGTCTGCTCGCCCGGCAACCCGACGGGAAATGTCATGAGCCTTGCCGCCTGGGAGAAACTGTTCGAACTCTCCGACCGCCATGATTTCATCATCGCCAGCGACGAATGCTATTCGGAGATATTCTTCGACGAGGGAGCCCCCCCACTGGGGGCGCTTGAAGCCGCGCAAAAACTGGGTCGCAGCGATTATCAGAAGCTCATGGTTTTCTCCAGTCTCTCCAAGCGCTCCAACGTTCCCGGAATGCGCTCTGGCTTCGTCGCCGGCGATGCCGCGATAATCAAGAAATTCCTGCTCTATCGCACCTATCACGGCGGCGCCATGAATCCAGCGGTGCAGGCGGCAAGCTTCGCCGCCTGGAACGACGAGCTTCATGTGCAGGACAACCGGAGCCTCTACCGGGAAAAATTTGTCGAGATCACGCCGCTGATCTCCCCCCATCTTGCCACCCAATCGCCTGACGCAGGCTTCTACCTCTGGGCGAAGACGCCCATTGCCGACCCCGAGTTCGCGCGCGAGCTGCTGCAGCAATATAATGTCAGCGTGCTGCCGGGAAGCTATCTCGCGAGGGAATCCAATGGAGTCAATCCAGGTGCCGGCTTCGTCCGCATCGCCCTCGTCGCCGACTTGGACGAGTGTCGGGAAGCCGCTTTGCGCATCGCCGAATTTTGCCGAAAACTCTGACAGGAAGCCAAATGGAACTCAAAGAAATCATCGAACAGGCCTGGGAATCCCGCGCCGAGCTGAAACCCGGAGCCGCACCCGCGAAAATCGGCGAGGCTGTCGATCACATCGTCAATGAACTCGATAGCGGCCAGTTGCGCGTCGCCGAGAAGATCGACGGCGAATGGGTGACCCACCAGTGGCTGAAGAAGGCGGTATTGCTGTCCTTCCGCCTGGAGGAAAACCGCGTCATGGAAGGCGGAGAGACAAAGTACTTCGACAAGGTGGTCAGCAAGTTCGCCCATTACGACGAGCATCGCTTCAACCAGGGCGGTTTCCGGGTCGTGCCGCCGGCCACCGTGCGGCGCGGCAGCTTCATCGGCAGGAATGTGGTGCTGATGCCGAGCTATGTGAATATCGGCGCCTATGTCGATGAAGGCAGCATGGTGGACACCTGGGCCACGGTGGGCTCCTGCGCCCAGATCGGCAAGAACGTCCATCTTTCCGGCGGTGTGGGCATCGGCGGCGTGCTCGAGCCCTTGCAGGCAAATCCGACCATCATCGAGGACAACTGCTTCATCGGCGCGCGCTCCGAGGTGGTCGAGGGCGTCATCGTCGAAGAAAATTCGGTGATCTCAATGGGCGTCTATATCGGCCAGAGCACCAAGATTTACGACCGCGCCACGGGCGTGGTGAGCTACGGCCGCATTCCCTCTGGCTCGGTGGTGGTCTCGGGAAATCTGCCCTCTGCCGACGGCAAGTACAGCCTCTATTGCGTCGTGATAGTGAAGCGCGTCGATGCCAAGACGCGCAGCAAGGTCGGCATCAACGAGCTATTGCGCGGTGACTGAGTGAGGCCAACTCGGTAAAACCAGGGCGAACGCCATGATCTTCGACAAGCTGTTCCACTTGATGGCAGAGAAAGGCGCCTCGGACATTTTCGTCTCGGCGGGCGCCCCCATCCATATCAAGATCCAGGGAACGGTGATCCCGATCAACAGGAAGGTGATGGAGCCCTCGACCATCAGGAAAATGGCCGACGAATTGCTGACCCCTGCTCAGGCCGCGCATTTCGAGGAGATGAAGGAGATCAACATCTCCCATGGCGTGCAAAACATCGGCAACTTCCGCATCAACCTATTCTGGCAGCGGTCCACGATAGGCATCGTCGTGCGTTTCATCACCAGCCAGATCCCGCGGATAGAGGATCTCAACCTGCCCAGACTGCTCTCCTCCCTGATCATGGAAAAGCGCGGCCTGGTGCTGGTGGCAGGCGCGACCGGCTCGGGCAAATCGACCACCATCGCGGCGATGCTGGACCACAGGAACACCCATCAGAGCGGCCACATCCTGACGGTCGAGGATCCGATCGAATACCTGTTCCGCCACAAGAAGTCCATCGTCAACCAGCGCGAAATCGGCCTCGATACCCACTCCTGGGCCGATGCCCTGAGAAACTCCATGCGCCAGGCGCCCGACTGCATCCTGATAGGCGAGATCCGCGACAAGGAAACCATGTTGTCGGCACTGGCCTATGCCCAGACCGGCCACCTCTGTGTCGCTACCCTGCACGCCAACAACAGCTACCATGCCTTGAACCGCATATTCAATTTCTTCCCCATGGAGAACCGGCCGGCCCTGTTCCTCGACCTCTCGGCCAGCCTGCGTGCCATCATTTCCCAGCGCCTGGTCAAGAAGCCCGACGGCATGCGCCTGCCGGCCACGGAGATTCTGCTCAACACCCGCCATATCGGCGAACTGGTCGAGAAAGGCGAGATCAATGCCATCAAGGAGGCGATGGAACAGAGCCTCGCTCCAGGCTCGCAGACCTTCGAGCAGGACCTGTTCCGCCTCTATCGCGACGGCATCATCACCCTCGATGAAGCGCTGGCCAATGCCGACTCGCCATCCAACCTGTCCTGGCTGATCAACAATGCCAGTCCCAACCCAGGGGCTGAAAAAAAGCCTGCAGACATTGCGGCAGAGAATAGTCCGCCCGCAGGCGCCACCTTTTCCGAATTCACGCTCAATCTTGATTAATGATGAATGAAACTCTGGCGCTGGCGAGCGAACTGATCGCGCGCCGTTCGCTCACTCCCGATGATGCCGGCTGCCTGGAACTCATCGCGGCACGCCTGAATCCTCTTGGCTTTGGCTGCGAACGCATGGACAGCGGCAATACGAGCAACCTCTGGGCGCGTCGCGGCACGCAGGCCCCGCTTGTTTGTTTCGCCGGCCATACCGACGTGGTGCCAACCGGTCCCCTGGCAGCCTGGCAGAGCGACCCCTTTCGCCCGGAAATTCGCCAAGGCCGGCTCTATGGCCGCGGCGCCGCGGACATGAAATCATCCCTTGCCGCCTTCGTCGTCGCCATCGAGCGCTTCCTCAAGGAGTCGCCCGGACACAAGGGATCGATCGCGCTCCTGCTCACCTCGGACGAGGAAGGCGATGCCTTTGACGGCACGGTGCGCGTGGTGGAAGCGCTGCGCAGCCGTGGCGAAAAGCTGGACTACTGCATCGTCGGCGAGCCGACCTCGGTGGAGAAACTGGGCGACACCATCAAGAATGGCCGTCGCGGCTCGCTCTCGGGACGGCTGCTGGTCAAGGGAGTACAGGGCCATGTCGCCTACCCGCATCTGGCGAAGAACCCGGTGCATCTCGCGGCGCCTGCGCTGGCGGAACTGGCAGGAGCGAGTTGGGACGAGGGCAATGAATATTTCCCGCCGACCACATTCCAGATTTCCAACGCCCATGCCGGCAGCGGCGCACACAACGTGATACCGGGCAGCTTCGAGCTGCTGTTCAATTTCCGTTTTGCCACCAGCAGCACGCCGCAGGGGCTGCAGGACAGGGTCCATGAAATCCTCGACCGGCATGGCCTGGAGTACGAACTGTTCTGGCAGGAGCCAGGCAAGCCTTTTCTGACGCCCAAGGGCCGCCTCGTGACGGTCATCGCAGAAGCCATTCACGCGGCGACGGGCGTTAAAACCCAGCTCTCCACCAGCGGCGGCACCTCCGACGGGCGCTTCATTGCCGGCATCTGCCCCGAACTGGTGGAGTTCGGGCCGGTCAATGCCACGATACACAAGGTGGACGAGTGCATCGCCAGCGCTGATATCGAACCGCTCGCAGCCATCTATCAGGGCGTCTTGCAGCGCCTGCTCGGCGACCGGACATGAACGCCATCATCGATGAGCTGATCACCGTGCGCGACTGGCTGCGCTACGCCGTCAGCCGCTTCACCGAATTCGATCTCTTCTTCGGTCACGGCTGCGACAACGCCTTTGACGAAGCCGCCTGGCTGATTCTGTCGACCCTTCACCTTCCCCACGACAGACTCGATCCCTTCCTCGATGCGCGGCTCGCGCGCAACGAACGCTTGGGCCTGCATCACCTGATTGAGCAGCGCACCGCCAAGCGTATTCCTGTTGCCTATCTGACCCATGAGGCCTGGCTCGGCGAATTCCGTTTCTATGTCGATGAGCGCGTCATCGTGCCGCGCTCCTACTTCGCAGAAATCCTCGCCGAAGGCTTTTCGCCCTGGATAGAGGATGGCGGCCAAGTCAAGGATGCTCTCGATCTGTGCACCGGCTCGGCCTGCCTCGCCATCCTGATGGCACACGCCTTTCCCGACGCTCGCATCGACGCCGCCGATCTCTCCGCAGATGCACTCAACGTGGCGCGGAAAAACGTCGCCGACTACGATTTGGCGCATCGCGTTCGGCTCGCACAGTCGGACTTGTTTTCCGGCCTTTCCGGTTGTCGCTATGATCTGATCATTTCCAACCCCCCCTATGTCACTGCAGATGCGATGCGCAATCTGCCCCAGGAATACCGTCACGAGCCACTTCTGGCGCTGGCCGCCGGAGAGGATGGGCTCGATGTCGTGCGCCGCATCCTGATTGATGCACGCGCCTACCTGAAGCCGCACGGCCTGCTCGCCATCGAGGTCGGACATAACCGCGACATCGTCGACCAGGCCTTCCCGCATCTGCCGCTGACCTGGATAGACAGCGAGAGTGCGGAGGGCAAGATATTCATGCTCACGCGCGAGCAACTGCCGGACGGCATGACTTCCTTTCCCCCGCCCCCCTTCCCACGAAATGGGGTGACGGAGGTTCAGCCGCTGCTGCGGCTTCCAAATGATGAATCGTCGCCTCCTTGGGGAGGCTCTTCGGAGGCGACATGACGACAGACCGGCCCATACTTCTCGTCGAGGACAATCCCGACGATGAGGCACTGACGTTGCGCGCCTTCGCCAGGAATGAAATAACCAACCCGGTCCTGGTCGCGCGCGACGGCGTCGAGGCGCTCGATTATCTTTTCGCCACCGGCAGTCATGCCGGGCGCGACCTCGCGCTGATGCCTGCGTTAATCCTGCTCGATCTCAAGCTGCCGCGCATCGACGGTCTCGAAGTATTGCGCCGCATCCGCGCCGATGCCCGCACCCGATGGGTTCCGGTGGTGATACTGACCACATCGAGGGAGCAGCAGGATATCTATGAAGGCTACAATCTCGGCGCCAACAGCTACATCAGGAAGCCGGTAGATTTCGAGAAATTCAGCCAGTTCGTGGGCCAGTTGGGTCTCTACTGGCTGATGCTCAATCAACCAGCAGAGTAGCCGGAATGATGGTCGCTTCAGCGCAATTGCCGCTGTCGCGATATTCCAGTCGGGAGAAGGAAACTCTGCGCGAAATCGCGATGCCACGGCCATGGTTTTCCATCAGACGATCCATGCTCATTTCCAGGAAGGGTTTCCAGTCGAAGCCCTGTCCCTCATCCTTGATCGTGAAGCTTAGTGTCTTGCCTGCCCGTCTGAACTGGACTGTGGCTATTTTTTCGGCGTATTCAGGCAGGGAAAGCCTGCGCTTGATTTCTGCCTGAAGCCTGTCCTCGGCTATCAATCTGGTTTTCTCGTCGTAGGTGATGCCCAGGTTGCCGTGCTCGATGGCGTTGAGCATCAACTCCAGCAAACCCATTTGCGCGGTCGCCCGCGACGGACACAGGCAGGCAAGCAATACCGCCAGCGCGCGCGCTTCCTCAGTCGTCCGGAAAGTGAAGTGTGCCTCGTCGAGGTGGTTCAGGGCAAGCAGCCTGTATTCGGCATCACGCGTTTCCGTGATGCGCTCGACACGGTCACGCAGCGCAGTGGCGACGACGGCGCGTATCTCTCCCGGCACGAATGGCTTGGCGAGGCAGTAGTAGGCTCCCGCGCGCAAGACCTCCGCCACCTGCGCCGGCGCAGAAGCGGCAGTCTGCATGATCACCGGCAGCAGCTTCAACTCCTCACTTTGCTTGATCCGCTGCAGTACTTCCAGGCCGTCGATGCCGGGCATCACCCGATCCAGAAGCACTGCGTCAAACTTGTCCGGCTCGGCCTGCAACTTGTCCCACGCCTCTTCGCCGCAACTCGCAACAACCAGTTGGTAACCCTGACCATCAAGAAATTCGCTGATCACTTCCTGCGCAAAAGGGTCGTCGTCTACGATCAGCAGGACAGGCTGATGCTTGCTCATGGGGCTTCCCGGGGTATTCATCCTGACTTGCCAATCAGGTCATGGGAAACAGCCTGCCAAAACTCGCGACTTCCAGTATTTCCTTCACGGCGCCTTTGCTCCGGGACAGCCGTACGGCAATCTTGCATGTGTCGGCCTTGTCCTTCAACAGCAAGAGCATCCCCAATGCAGAGCTATCGATATAATCGACGCCGCCCAGATCAATTTCCAGGTTTCTGATTCCCGATGTGCGCAGAAGGGATTCGTAGCTATCGCGAAACGCGCGATTGGTGTCAAAGATGAAACTGCCGGTGAGACTCATGGTGGCGGTCCCGTCCAAGATGTTCTGCTTAATATCCATGTTGCCCCCTTGATGCCTTTAGATAGCCAATTCTAGCGCATCCTGCGGCTGGCTTGTGCGGATAGAAGGCGTTTGGGACTCTTGAGAAGGAAAACGGGTTCACGTATATCATAGCCCCTGCTCAGGAATTCAACCGGCCAGGACTAGCCGCATGCAAGATGCATCTGGAACGCAAAAACCATCGATTCTGGTTGTAGACGACACGCCGGAGAACATCGACGTGCTCAAGGCGGCGCTGAAGCAGCAATATGCCGTGCGTGCCGCCATAAACGGCCATACCGCCTTGAAGATCGCCGCCATGAGCCCGCCGCCCGCCCTGATCCTGCTCGATATCATGATGCCCGGCATGAACGGCTTCGAGGTCATGCGCAAACTCAAGGCAGAAGCGGCGACGCAGGATATCCCGGTGATATTCATCACCGCCCTGGCGGACATGGAAAACGAGATCAAGGGACTCGAGGCCGGTGCGGTGGACTACATCACCAAGCCCTTCAATCCTCTCGTGGTGCGCAGCCGCATAGCCACTCATCTGGCCCTGCACCAGGCCAGAAGAATGCTCGAGTTGAAAAACGAGGAGTTGCTGAGGGAGCGAACGCTGGTCGAGAACATCATCATCCGCATGCGCTCGCACAAGCAGTTTGACGACAGGCATCTGCGCTATCTTATCGCGCCCGTCGATCGCACCAATGGCGACATTCTGCTCTCTGCCTTCACGCCAGAGGGCAGGCAATGGGTTCTGGTCGGCGACTTTACCGGCCACGGCCTGCCGGCGGCCGTGGGCGCCCCCCTGCTCGCCCATATGTTCTACAGCGCCGCAGGCGCCGGCGGCGATATCGAAGCTGCCGTGGCGAATATCAACGACGTCCTCTACCGCCAGTTGCCCACAGAGATTTTCATGGCCGGCTGCATCGCGGAAATCTCCAGAAGCCGCGAGGAACTTCGCATCTGGAGCACGGCCATGCCCAAGGCCATCCTGCTCGGGACAGACGGGAAAATCCGCAAGACCGTTCCAACCACAGGGATTCTGCCCTTCGGAGCCGCAGCGCAGATCGATGTGGCAAGCGGCTGCGCGCGACTGTCGGTCGCCCGGGGCGAGCGGTTCTACCTGTTTTCCGATGGCATCACCGAGACAGCGAACGCATCCGGGGAACTGTTGGGACTTGCCGGAGTCGAGAGTTTCCTCACTGCACGCGATCCTGCCGCCCCGCTGGACGGTTTGATCGAACAACTTGAGGAGTACCACGGCTCCGCCAGCTTCGACGATGACATCACCTTCGTGGAAATCATTTTTTAGGCGGATGAATCAGGTGCCATCCAACAATTTCTCCGCCCGCGTACTGCTGGTCGAGGACAATGAGGTTAACCAGAAGGTGGCGTGCCGGCTGCTGGAAAGGAAAGGGATTCGTGTCGCCGTCGCCGAGAACGGGCAGGAGGCGCTGGAAAAGCTGGCGGCCGAGTCCTTCGATGTCGTCCTGATGGATATTCAGATGCCGGTCATGGACGGCATTTCTGCGACGATGGAGATCCGCCGGCAGGAACGTCTCAAGAATCTGCCCATCATCGCCTTGACGGCAAACTCAAAGGCGGACGACCGCGAGCGCTGCCTCGCCGCAGGCATGAACGACTATATCGCCAAGCCCATCGAGGCGGCGAGGCTCTATGAGGTTTTGTCCCGCTACTTGCCGCAAGCAGAGGCCTTGCCTGAGCAGCGGGCGGCGGGCATGGGCTTGCCGCTCATGGCAGGCATTGACAGCGCTGCCGGACTGCGGCGGATGGGCGGTGACCAGGCGCTGTATCTGGACATCCTGTTCAAATTCTACGACCGCCAGCAGGACTTCGTGACGCAAATGAACAGCCTCCTCGCGGCAGGCAGCCTCGGCGAAACAACGCGCCTGGCACACACGCTGAAGGGGCTGGCCGGCAGCATAGGCGCGGTGAAACTGCAGCAGATGTCGCTGGAACTCGAAGACTGCCTCAGAGAAAACATGGAGAACACGGACATCGCTGCTTGCGCCGGACTGCTCTTGCCGGTCGGGGCAGCGTTGCAGGAGGTGCTTGCCGCCATCTCCGGCATCGCCCACCTGCGCCCGGAGGCGACGCCTGGAGAAAAGCTGGATCGCGAGGCATTGGCGGCGCTGATCGGGAAGGTGGAGGCTCAACTCTCAGCCTACGATGCCAACGCCGACGGTCCTGTGGAGAGACTCTGTTCCGGGCTTGCGGGTGGCGCCTGGGCCGGGCATGCCGCCCGCGTCAGGGAACTGACAGCCCGCTATGAATACGATGCCGCCCTGGAGGCCTTGCAAGATCTGGCCCGGGAAATGGGCATGCTGAGCTAAGGAATCAGGCCCGCAGGCGTGCCATGACCCGGTCTGCGACCGAGGAAAGCGACGCCACTTCGTCTAAGGCACCGACCTGGGCGGCCTCGCGCGGCATGCCATAGACGACGCAGGAATCCTGATCCTGGCCGATGTTCCAGGCGCCCGCCTGATGCATTTCCAGCATGCCCAGGGCGCCGTCCTTGCCCATGCCGGTGAGAATGACGCCGATGGCATTGCTCTTCGCGATGGCGGCCACGGAATGGAACAGAACATCGACCGACGGCCTGTGACGGTTGACCGGATCCGCCTGGGACAGTTCTGTGACATAGCCGCCAGCCGTCTTCTTCACCAGCAAGTGGGAATGACCCGGCGCCAGATAGGCGTGTCCTGGCAGAATGCGCTCGCCGCCCTTGGACTCGATCACCCTGACGCGCGCGAAACTGTCCAGCCGGGCGGCAAACGAGCCGGTGAAGGCTTCCGGCATATGCTGAACGATGACGATGCCCGGCACCTCGGCAGGCAGATCGCAGAGCACCGCCTTGATTGCCTCGGTGCCGCCTGTCGAGGCGCCGATGGCGATCAGCTTTCCTTCCAGCCGTGCGCTGGAAAGCGGCGCCTGCAGCGGTCGCGGCGCCACCGGCGGCTTTTGCCGCGGCGTCGATGACAGGCGGGCGCCATAGGCCGAGCGGATCTTGTCGCGGATTTCCTCGGAATAGGTGTTGAGCAACGCGGCGTTCTCGATACGCGGCTTCGCGATGAAATCGACCGCACCCAGTTCGAGCGCCTGCAAGGTCACCTCCGAGCCGCCTTTGGTGAGCGTGGATATCATCACCACAGGCATGGGGCGCAACTTCATCAGGCGCTCGAGGAATTCCAGACCGTTCATTTTCGGCATCTCGACGTCGAGGGTCAGTACGTCGGGATTGAGCGCCTTGATCATCTCGCGCGCGGCGATGGGGTCCGGCGCGGCGCCCACGACATTGAGATCGGCGGCGCCATTGATGATTTCCGTGAGCACCGCGCGCATCAGCGCAGAGTCGTCGATGATGAGAACCTTGATAGTCACTGCGATTCCTTAGCCTTAGAACAACTCTATGTCGCCGGCGACAGGCGCAACCTTCAAGCGTGCGGCGTACTCCTGCTCGCGCACCACCACGGTATCGTTATGCACCTTGATCAGTTTCTTGACCAGGACCTTGCCGGTATTGGGAAAAAAATAAACCTTGCGCGGATAGATGTCGAGCAGATCCTGGGACACCACCGGAATGCCTTCCGTCTTGAGATAGTCGAGCACGAAACGGGAGTTCTGTTCGCCCACCATGGAACTGGTGAGCGTGGCCATCACGCGGCCGCCGCCGAAAACCTTGGCCTCAAGATTGGCGCGCTGGGCGCCCAGCTTGAACAAGTGATTGAGCAATACTTCCATGGCGAAGCTGCCGTAGCGCGCCGAGGCGCCGTTGACCTTCTCGCTGCCGCCTTCGGCCAGCATGAAATGGTTCATGCCGCCGATGCCCTTGGTGCGGTCGCGCACACAGGCCGCGACGCAGGAACCGAGCACCGTCACCACCAGTTTGTTGGTGGCGGTCACGTAGTACTCGCCGGGCAGGACCTTGACCGCATCCATGTCGAAGTTGCGGTCGAAGTAACGGTTGCTCGCCAGGTGCTCCGAGGACCCCTGCGCTCCAGCCTCAGCGCTTGCTGTCAGCGCGTTCATAGACGGTGCGCCCCAGTGAGCGGAACAAATCGGCCGCATGCAGAAAGCTTTCGGAATGGCCGGCATAGAGCCGCCCTTCCTCGCGCAGCAGCGGTTTGAATTTTTTCAGAATCTCGTACTGCGTCGGTTTGTCGAAATAGATCATCACATTGCGGCAGAACAGCGCATCGAATGGCCCTTGCAATGGCCAGCGCGCGTCGAGAAGATTGACGCGGGTGAAGGTGACGAGTTTCTGCAGTTCCGGGCGAATGCGCACATAACCCTCCTGGGCGCCCGCACCCTTGAGGAAAAATTTTCGCAGCCGCTCGGGGTCCAGTTTCTCGATACGCTCCTCCGGATAGACACCGCGACCGGCCGTGGCCAGAACATTGGTGTCAATGTCACTGGCGAAGATTGTCACAGGCGGATCCAGCGTCTTGAAGGCTTCGCAGGCGGTGATCGCCAGGGTGTAAGGCTCTTCTCCGGTCGAGGCGGCCGAGCACCAGATGCGGAAAGGCCTGTCCTTGCTCTTCATCATCTGCTGGGCCAGGATGGGAAAGTGATGCGCCTCGCGGAAGAAGGAGGTGAGGTTGGTGGTGAGCGAGTTGGTGAAGGTTTCCCATTCCTGCTCGTCGCCGCGCTCGAGGTGGGCGAGATATTCGCTGAAGGTGGTGTAGCCGTGCGCCCGCAGCCGCCGCGCCAGGCGGCTATAGACCATGTCCTGCTTGATCGGTGCCAGCGCGATGCCTGCCCTGTCATAAATCAGCTTGCGCACGCGCTCGAAATCAGCCGCGGTGAAGTGGAACTCGCGCGGCGACGAAGTCACGGCGCGAGTCGTATTGGCATCATTGCTCATCGAGATTCATTCTTCCGGCGAATCAGAACTCCGCCCATTCTTCCTCGGCTTCGCCTGCGCGGGCCGCCGGCGGCAGTTTCTTGGGTTTGGTTTGAGCCGTCGTCCTGGCCGGACTCACCAGGCGCTGTGCCGGCGCCTGCTTCACGGTCCGCAGTGAGCCGCCCTCTTCATTGAGCTTGAACATGCCAACTGATTGTACCAGAGCGCGCGCCTGCTCTTCCAGAGATTCGGCGGCGGCCGCAGCCTCTTCCACCAGCGCGGCATTCTGCTGCGTCACTTCGTCCATCTGACCCACCGCCTGCGTCACCTGCTCGATCCCAGAGCTCTGCTCGC
>CAIYYX010000256.1 GCA_903930535.1 uncultured Sterolibacterium sp.
GGCCTGCAAAACGGCGAGACCGTGGGCAGCGTCACGCTCACCAGCGCCGGTGCGGTCAACACCGCCAACGTCGCCGGCAGCCCCTACGCCATCACCCCGAGTGCCGCCGCCGGCGGAACCTTCTCTGCCAGCGACTACCAGCCGATCAACTATGTGACGGGCGCCCTCACGGTCGGCAAGGCGACGGCCACACTGACCGCGAGCAAGACCTACGACGGCAGCGTCAATTTCGCAGCCAACAAAATCACGGTGAGCGGCGTCAATGGCGAGACCCTGGCCTTGAGCGCGGGAGGCCCGGCCATCGCCAACAGCAAGGATGTGGCCAACAACGGTGCGAATTACCTGACCGGCATGGGCGGCATGACGCTCTCCGACGGCACCGGCACGGCCAGCAACTATCAGTTTCCCTCGCTCGCCGCGCGCAGCGCCAACAACCAGGCCACGGTCGTCGCGGCCGGTCTGAATCTCCTCGACTACACGGGCGCCAAGACCTTCGACGGCAATGCGAACTTCGCCTACACGCAGCTTGCCATCGCCCCGGCCAGCATCCTGGGCACCGACGACGTTTCTCTCGCCAGCGGAGCCGTTTCGGTGGCGAGCAAGAACGCCGGCCACTACGTCGCCTTCACCGCTAACACCCTGGGCCTGGGCGGGTCCGATGCGGGCAACTACAGCGCTGTGGGCGGCGCGGTCTCGGTCGACATCAATGCCAAACCGGTGACCCTGACCGCACCTGTGGTGAGTAAGACCTACGACGGACTGCTCACCTACACCGCCTCCCCGGCCGACCGGGCTGCACTGGCTGCCGGCCTCGTCGGCGGCGACACGGTGAGCGCCGCGACCATCGCCTACGCGAACAAGAACTTCGGCGCCGGCAACAAGGTCGTGACCCTCGATGCCGCGACGATTTCTGATGGCAACGGCGGTGCGAACTACAGCGTGACCCTGGCCGGTAATGCCACGAGCACCATCAACAAGGCGGGACTCACGATCACCGCGCAGACCAATACCAAGACCTACGACGGCACCAATACGGCTGCGGCGCTGCCCACCTTGGCGGGTCTGCAGCCGGGCGACACGGTGACGGGCAAGGCCGAGACCTACGACAACGCCAACGCCGGCACGGGCAAGACCCTGACCGTATCGGCCTACACGGTCAATGACGGCAATGGCGGTGCCAACTACACGGTGAGCACCGTCACCGACACGACCGGCATCATCAACGCGGCGGTCGTCGTGCCCGGCGTGACCGCTTTGGCTTCAGGCATCAGCGCGGCCAACAAGGTCTATGATGGAACGACTGCCGCCAGCATTACGAGCCGCAGTCTCACGGGCGTCGTCGGCAATGACGACGTGAGCCTCGTAGGCGGCACGGCCAACTTTGACAACAAGAATGTCGGCATCGGCAAACTGGTGACGGCCACCGGCCTGTCTCTTAGCGGCGCGGCTGCCGGCAACTACACGGCCAGCAGCACGGCCACGGCCACCGCGGATATCAGCGCAAAGGCTGTGACGGTCAGCAATCTCGCCGCAGCGGACAAGGTCTATGACGCCACCACCGCTGCGACGCTCACCGGTGGCAGCCTCGTGGGCATCGTCGGCAATGATGCCGTGAGCTTCGCGGTGAGTAATGGCGCCTTTGCCGACAAGAACGTCGGCAAGAGCAAGAGTGTCAGCGTGAGCGGCAGCGCCATCTCCGGCTTTGACGCGGGCAACTACATCCTGTCCGTGCCCACGGGTCTGACCGCCAGCATCACGCCGCGGGGCATCAGCCTTGCCGCCGACGACAAGACCAAGGTCGTCGGTGCTGCCGATCCGAAGCTAACCTACAAGGTGACGAACGGCGGCTTGCTGGCAGGCGATGCGCTCAACGGCGCTCTGACGCGTGCGGCAGGGGAGACGGTGTCTGCCTATGCCATCACCCAGGGCGGCCTGATTAATGCCAACTACGCCATCAGCTTCAAGGACGGCATGATGACCATCAGCCCGATCTCCACTGTTCCCGTCGTTCCCATTCCCGTTCCAGTCCCCGTTCCCGTTGTTGCCGCGTCTGTGTCCTCGCCTGCCATCTTGCCCGTGAATCCGTTTCTGGAATCCAAGGGAAAGGAAGACAGCTTCCTCCTCAAGCCCTATCCGAGCTACCGCGCCGACATGCGCGAAGAGGCCATTTCCGAGCAGACCCTGAAGAAGACTTTCTATGAAGCGCGCGACATCAGCAAACTGCCCATGCAGGACAGTCTTGAGACGGAGCACTAAGGCACATGGAATTTCGTCTCCGCGCTTTTCCGTATTCCGTCGCTGGTTGAAATGGGTGGCCAGCACTATGTCTCGCCCGCACGACCTGTCGAACAGAACGGCAATTCGAATCGGTCCTATGGGACAGATCCATGAACGAGGGTTTTAACTATGCAGACGCCTTTTCCCGCACCCTGGGCTGGGTGACGGAACTTGAGCTGAAGCTGCTTCGGCACAAGCGGGTGGCGATCGCCGGCGTCGGCGGCGTCGGCGGCATACATCTGCTGACGCTGACCCGCCTGGGCATAGGATCGTTCAACATCGCCGACATGGACATCTTCGAGCAGGCCAATTTCAACCGTCAGGCCGGTGCGATGATGTCCACCTTGGGCCAACCCAAGGTGGAGGTGATGGCGAGGATGGCTCGTGACATCAACCCCGAACTGGATATCCGTATTTTTCCGGAGGGGATAGGCGAGTCCAATTACGATGATTTTCTCAAGGACGTCGATCTCTATGTCGACGGCCTTGATTTCTTCGTATTCGAGGTGCGCGCCGCCATTTTTGCCGCCTGCAACCGGCTGGGGATTCCTGCCATCACCGTGGCACCGATGGGCATGGCTGCGTCACTGGTGAATTTTCTGCCTGGGAAGATGAGCTTCGAGAAATACTTTGGTTTTCAGGGTGCCAGCGAGCATCAGAGGATGTCGCGCTTTCTGGTGGGTCTGTCGCCTCGCGTGCTGCACCGGCATTATCTTGTCGATCCGCAGCGCGTCGATATGGCAAACCAGCGGGGTGCCTCGACGCCGATGGCCTGCCAGCTCTGTGCCGGCGTCGCCGCCACCGAGGCGCTGAAGATCCTGCTCGGCCGGGGCAGGGTCTGGTCGGCACCTCATGCCATCACCTACGATGCCTATCTCAACAAGCAGGTGCGGACGTGGCGGCCGGGGGGCTATCGCAATCCTCTCAGTCGCCTGCTGGTCGCTGTGATCACGCGCCTCCTGGCGCGCTCTGCCAAGGCCAAGCCCGAGCCGGTGACGGCCCCGCAGGGTACGCTTGCCTCCATGCTCGATCTGGCGCGCTGGGCGCAAAGCGGGGACAACGAGCAGCCCTGGCGCTTCGAGGCGCTGTCGGAAACGCAACTGCTTGTGCACTTCAGCGGCAATAGCGAGGGTGACGTCTACGATTACGACGGCCAGCCGTCCCTGATCAGCCTCGGTTGCCTGGTCGAGAGTCTGCGCCTGGCCGCCAGCCGCTTCGGCCGCAGCATGGCATGGCGCTACGAGGCAGCAGCAGGCGGTGGCGGACTGCTTCATGCCGACTTTAGCGAAGTGCAGGGTCTGGCGGAAGATCCTCTCTGCGATTTTGTCGATGTGCGTTCGGTAGACCGCCGGCCTTATCAACTGCGGCCGCTGACCGTGCGGCAGAAACAGGCGCTGGTTGACTCGCTCGGCGAGGAATTCTGCGTGTGTTGGTTCGAGGGGACGGCGGAGCGCTGGCGGGTTAGCCGGATAAACAGCGCAGGCTGCCATATGCGTCTGCGACTGCGCGAGACCAACCTCATTCACCAATGTATCGTCGACTGGGACAGGGCTTACAGCCCGGATCGCGTTCCGGCCATGGCAATCGGCGCTAGTGCGCCGACGCGGAGCATGATGCGTTGGGCCCTGGCAGACATCAGGCGCGCAACATTCATCGGCAATCTGCCGGGCGGCACCTTGGCCTCTCAGTGGGAGATGGAACTCCTGCCGGGGATGTTCTGCGCCGGACATTTTCTCCTGCTGCGGCGACATCGCGATCCGCCGGCAGCGGCAGATCGCGATGTCGCCACGATTCGCGCCGGCCAGGCGCTGCAACGCTTCTGGCTGACGGCGACCAGTCTGGGGCTGGCTTTGCAGCCGAGCGTGGCAACGCTGTGCTTCGCCTATTACGGGCGCCACGGGATGTCTTTCTCAGCCGATCCCACCGCGCTGCCGCAGGCGCGAGGGGTGGCGGCGCGGTTTGCCAAGCTATGCGCAGAGCATGACGCCAGGCCCGACGAAGTCGTATTCATGGGACGGATAGGAACTCCCCGGACAAAACCTTTGCAGTCGCGTTCCATCAGGAGGCCGCTGGCCGAGCTGATGGTGGAACGGGATCATTGACCCGCAATAATCTTGCGGCAGCGACTTTGAGGCCGGGATGCGGGAAAGAGCACGACCGGCAAGGTGGCGCAAGAACCGACGGTATATGGCATCAGCACTCTTCCTGGCAAGGCCCCCTGTCGAACACGGGATCGCGCTGGGCGTACCGACCGACGTGGCCGTCGACAACCTGCTCTGGAAGTTTGGCGCAGAGAACCTGCCAGCAACAGAACTGGATCGATCAGATAGCGGCATGCTTTTCATCAATCTGGCATAGCCTATGAGTTGCAAGTTGGTTGTCAAGGTCCTGGACGGTCTCAAACTCATGGGTGCACGGCACGGCCATCAGATTCACGTGACAGTTAGCATCGAGCCCCCTTATTCCCTGGTGGCCATCATCAATTTGGTGTTCCGTCGTAGTGATCCGGAGCAGTTGGACAGGGCGCATCTATGCGCAGACCAGATGCTTTCATATATTCATGACAATGGCCTCGAGGTCTATCGGGCACGAGCCGACATGATGGGAAAGATCACCGCCCGCGACCCTGACTACTGGGGCCAGGTCAGCGATCTCAAGCGCGTGTTCGACCCCGATAACATCATCGCCCCAGGTCGATACAACTTGCTGCACCTATGCCTACGGGAAGAGGACTACCAGTAAGACTCTCCCGGCGGACGCTAGAGAGCTAGTTGGTACGGTCGCTCCTCCTGTGCTTGGGCCCTATCCCCAGGCTCGGGTGAGCAATTCGTCCAGCGCATCCATGATGCGCTGACCCTCATCGCGCAGAGACTCCACAAACTCGCCCAGTTGCTCGGCGGGAACCGAAACAATTTCCAGCGGATGCAGAACGACCGCAACATTCTCGATCTTGAAGGGGGGATTGAAACGTGGATTGCCGGTCTTTCCAATCGCAGATTTTCGCACCAAGGGAACCACCACCCGGCGACGGTAGCTGTCATACAAGGATGACTGGACGAGCACTACATAGGGAATGTGGTCCCTATGCTTTCCTGTATTTCGATGAACGTCGAACTGCGCCATGGCAGCGATCAAAGTGGAGAGTACTCGTCAGCAAATGAACCCTGCTTATCGTTGAAATCATTCCACGTGGAAATCGTTGCTTCGACGGTCTTCGCTTTGGCAATGCGCTGCCGACGTTCGTGTTCGACATAGTCTGAGAGTAGTGACTCGACCACCCCTGAAAGGTTGTCGGTCAGAGCACGCACTTGAACGACCAGGTCCTCGTTGAGGGTCAAATTGACCGGACGTTTGCGCGCTTCCTTGTAGTGAGTGGTTTTCATTGGCGACCTCCAATGCGCATTCTATGCGCATGACCGTGAGCGGTCAAACTCACGCCAACCACGCCGGATAGCCGACACGTGCAAATTCCGCAACGACAGACGGTGCCCGACATATGACAAACGGGTTGCCATATAACCAGTCGTCATGATACATTGACATCGTCATATAAAGGCAAACTGGCTGAAATGCCGGGGCGCAAAGCTTCCGACCTAAACGCCTGAGGGAAACCTCGGTGCAGGGTAGCGGGGCTGCCGGCCGGATGATCCGGTCGTCAATCCTGCTTACTGCGTCCAATGATCGTGAGCGAAACCGCTGCCTAAGACATCCGAATGCCTGATGGAGGCGGCATGAAAGGCAGCGTCGCGAAGAAGGTAGGGTGCGCTGAACACGGCTTCGTTTCCTGGCTATGTTCCTTGCTCCTGCTCGTCCAATCCGGCGAAGTCTTTGCCCTGCCCACGGGAAACCAGACGGTGGCGGGCAGCGCCACGGTCACGACGAGTTCCCAGAATGCGCTCATCATCAACCAGGACAGCCAGCGCGCGGTCATCAACTGGCAAGGTTTCGGCATCGCCAGCGGAGAATCTGTGGTGTTCAAACAGCCCAACGCGAGTGCCGTCGCGCTCAACCGGGTTCTTGGAAACAGCCCCAGCGCAATCTACGGACGCCTCTCCGCCAACGGCCAGGTGTTTCTCGTGAACCCCAACGGCATCCTCTTCGGGCCAACGGCCAGCGTCGATGTGGGCGGT
This sequence comes from uncultured Sterolibacterium sp., assembly GCA_903930535.1. Classification (GTDB taxonomy): domain Bacteria; phylum Pseudomonadota; class Gammaproteobacteria; order Burkholderiales; family Rhodocyclaceae; genus CAIYYX01. The sequence goes on from CAIYYX010000256.1 coordinate 6,408, forward strand.
CTGGTGGCCTCGACCCTTGGCATCTCCAATTCAGATTTCATGGCCGGGCGTTCGCAGTTCGCCAATGGTAAAACGGCGGGCAGCATCAAGAACTTCGGACAACTCACCGCGAACAATGTTGGCAACAGCGGCGGCTACATCGCTCTGGTTGCACCGGACATCAGCAATGCCGGAACGATCACGGCGAGTGGTGGCAGCAGCGGTGGCAGCATCAGTCTGGCGGCGGGAGACAAGGTCACCCTGGATTTCTTCGGCGACAACCTGCTGAAGGTCAAGGTGGATGCCGCCGCACTAACCGCCCATATCGAAAGCAGCGGCGCCATCATGGCAGATGGCGGCAGCGTCGTGCTCACGGCGCACGCTGCCGGGGACTTGATGAGTTCGGCGATCAACCAGACCGGCGTGATCCGCGCGCGCAGCCTGGTCGTGAAGAACGGCGCGATCGTGCTCGACGGCGGCAGCAGCACTGTTCTGGTGTCAGGCTTGCTCGATGCCAGCGGCAGGAACACCGGTGAGACCGGTGGCTTGATCGAGGTTCTGGGTGGAAATGTCGGCATCCTCGGTGGCGCAATGCTCGATGTGTCGGGCGACTCCGGCGGCGGCACCATCCGCGTCGGTGGCGACTTCCACGGCCAGGGCAGCACGCCCACCGCGCAGCGCACCCTCATGCAGCCGGGCGCCACACTGGACGCCAGCGCACTCGCCTCGGGCAACGGCGGCCGTGTCACGCTCTGGGCCGATGACTGGACGAAGTTTGCAGGCAACATTCTGGCCAGAGGCGGCGCGAAGGCCGGCGACGGCGGCCTGGTCGAGACCTCGGGCAGGCAGAGCCTCGCCGCGTCGGGCCGGGTGGACGCCAGCGCCCCCGCTGGCAAGGGTGGCACCTGGCTGCTTGACCCCAACAACATCACCATCAACGCCGCCGGCCCCGATACCAATGTCAGCGCCAGTCCCAACTTCACCTCGACCAATGACAGTGCCATCGTTACGACTGGCAGCATCCAGGGGGCGTTGAACGGCGGCACCTCGGTCAATGTGACGACCGCTTCAGCCGGCGCCAACACACAGGCAGGTGATATCACCGTATCCAGCACCATCACCAAGTCAGCGGGCGGTGACGCCATCCTGAGTCTGGTCGCTGCCAACAACATCGCTGTCAATGCTGCGATAAGCGCCACCACCGGTAAGCTGGGCGTGGTGCTCAATGCCGACTCGGATGCCAGCGGTAGCGGCCAGATCAGCGTCGCTGCAGCCATCACCAGCCACGGCGGCGACATCAGCCTGGGCGGCGGTGCGGACCCCGGCACAACAGCGGCTATCGGCAATGCCTCCGTTCGTTATGGCGTCTACATCACAAACGCCATCGATGCCGGGGGAGGGAACATTTCCATCCGCGGCACGGGCTATGACAC
>CAIYYX010000257.1 GCA_903930535.1 uncultured Sterolibacterium sp.
AAAGTCCATCAATACCAATACGGATGCGACCATGACTGCCATCCGCGAATTTCACGAAAAAACTGCCATATACCATTCTTTGCCACTGCACCTTAGGCATGTCCGCCTTGTTTTCCAAACGAATGGTTTCTCGATATCCGGTTTCCGGCACGCCATGTTTTACCTGTCGCGTGCTTCCTGCGACTTCTGAACCGGTTTCGGATTTCCAATGGGGTCGCATATCGGCAGCGGATTTTTTACTATCTTCTATGACTCCCTCCGCAATCAAATAGGGACGGATGGCGGCAATGTTTTTCTCAAAATCTGCCACATGCAGTGCGTCCCAAACGAAAGCGGGATCGCCCATCTTCAATGACGTGTTTTTTTCCGCCCAATAGGTGAGGTTTTTGACGGCAATATCACAAACCCTTACCACATCGCAACCATCCATGGGCCGCAGGTTGCGGTTTTGCTGGCGTTTGTCAGATAGTAGTGAAGCATAATATTTGGGCACCCGGACATCGTCGTCGTGGTCCGACAAATAGTCGAGATACCTCATCAACAAATAGACGTCGCTTTTGCTTTGCTCGCATTTGTCCAGCAGAAAGGTTGTCACTTCACTGCGCGGCAACTCGATACGATCATAAATATAAGCATATCCATTCTTTGCTTTATGATGTGTTAGAATAGGTATCAGATGTGAGTCGCCAGTGATTGGACCTATGCCTCTAATCCCCCACCTAGGAATCGTTACCGGGGGTTGCGGATCGCCTTGCCAATAGAACATCCTGTGTCTAGGGGCGGTTACCTCAAAATACCAAGTGATATCAACTTGCTGGCCCACAGTTGCGGGACAGGGAGATTGGCGGGCTCCCAAGAACTGCCAGGAGGGTTGAGGAGCAAGTTTGTGTGGCATCAAAATCCGGTTGTTTTCGGCGGAGGATGCTCCAACTAACAAGATAGAGGCTCGGAAACCTTCCCGGTGGCGGTGTTGATCGTGTAGGACAGGGTGTGCCAGTCGTCCGGCGAGAAGGCCGCGTTGTCGATGCCCGACCATGCGACCTCGCCGATGGCATTCTGCGGATCGGCCGGAATCCCCTCCCATTCCTTCACGGTGCCGTTCTGGTCCACGGACAATCCCACATAATAGACCGTGGCGTTGTAGGTGTTGGGTTCACGCGCACGAATATCTGTCGCGTTGTAGCGGCGCGTCTATGACCGCCGATGCACATGAACCGCCGATGCACCGGCGTTTCCGGCAAGCGTCATTTCATCCGCATCGGCGCTCACAGAGCGCCGCTACAATGCATCTCATGATGCCTTGCGACAGTTATTATTGCACGCGCACATGGTTTCAAAAATATCCGATAGATTAATCACGGACTTCGGCCTCAATGCCAGCAGCACGCTGACCTAACACTTTTGAGACTGCCTCACTCGGAGGTTTTCGCGGCGGGAGCGGATGCCGGCGCTGGCGTGGTGGGGGCGGCGGCGGGAGCGCTTGTTGGGGGGCTGTCCTTTTTGGTGGTGCCGCTTTCGGACTTGGCGTCCGCATGGTAGGAGGATGAGCGGTAGTCGGTTTGATAGAATCCGGAGCCCTTGAAGATGATGCCGGCACCGGTTCCTAACAGGCGCTTCACCAGTCCGTGGCAGGCGTCGGCCGGGCAGTTTTCCAGCTTGGCATCGTT
>CAIYYX010000258.1 GCA_903930535.1 uncultured Sterolibacterium sp.
GATCTGATCGAACAGGTCATCGCAGATGACCATCGCGTCAATGCCATGGAGGTCTCTATAGACGAGATTTGCAGTCAGATTATTGCGCGCCGGCAACCAACGGCCGGTGACTTACGTATGATCATGACCGTCATTAAAACGATTACCGATCTGGAACGAATCGGTGATGAAGCGGCCAAGATCGCACGTATGGCAAAACTTATCTATGGGGCGGGGCGGAAGCACATGCCGCGTTTTATAGAGATCAGGCATGTCGCCAATATCGCATTAGAAATGTTGCGTAAATCATTGGACGCCTTCGCCCGGCTTGACTTAACGGCGGCGGCTCAGGTGGTCCGTCAGGATGAACTGGTGGATGAAGAATTTCGTTCAATCATCAGGCAGCTGATCACTTTCATGATGGAAGATCCTCGCATGATCTCGACCTCTCTTGAAATTCTGTTTGCCGCGAAGGCCATTGAACGTATTGGTGATCACGCTAAAAACATGTCCGAGTATGTTGTCTACCTAGTCAAGGGTAGGGATGTCCGCCATGTTACTGTCGAGGAGATCGAGCGCGAGGTTCTACAGTAGTTGCTCTAGTGCGCTCTAAAAATCCACCAGGAAAACATGCCTGAATATTCCACTCTGGCTGCGGTTGATCTCGGCTCTAACAGCTTTCGTCTACAGGTAGCGAGGGTGGTGGGTGAACAAGTTTACCCGCTGGATAGCCTAGGTGAAATGGTACGCCTTGCCGCCGGAATCACTGCCGATAAGCGATTGAATGAGGACTCCCAAGCCCGCGCACTTGACTGTCTAAAACGTTTTGGCGAACGGTTGAGAGGTTTCCCACCACATACCGTGCGAGCAGTGGGCACAAACTCACTGAGAGTTGCGAAGAATGCCCCCGCATTCCTTAAGAAGGCTGAATCTGCTCTTGGGTTTCCTATTGAGGTTATTGCGGGGCGCGAGGAGGCTCGCCTTATTTACCTGGGCGTTGCTCATGGGTTACCCGTTTCAAGCGATAACCGACTTGTTGTCGATATTGGTGGAGGCTCTACCGAAGTCATTATTGGCAGCGGATTAAAGCCGGCCAAGCTGGAGAGTCTCTATATGGGCTGTGTCAGTCACAGTCTTCGTTTTTTCCCGGATGGAAAAATCACCAAGTCTGCGATGAAACAAGCGGAGCTTGCGGCTCGCGCTGAAGTTCAGACGATTGCTACTGAATTCTCATCTGATCAGTGGCAAAATGCATTCGGCTCATCCGGCACTGCCCGCGCACTCGGTGAAATTTTAAAACTAAATAACTTTGGCAGTGAAAGTACTAGCGATGACATCACAACCGAGGGACTGGGGGAGTTTCGTGATTATTTACTCACGGCTGGAGACAGTCGTAAATTAGAAATTGCCGGTCTACGCGCAGAGCGTGCTCCTGTCATCGTCGGTGGTTTCGTCATCATGTCCGCCATATTTTCAGAACTGAATATTCGTCGTATGTCGCAGGTAATGGGCGCGCTCCGTCAGGGCGTTCTGTATGACCTGTTAGGACGCTTCCATAATCACGACATGCGAGAAGTGACGGTGCTGCAGTTCATGCGGCGCTACCAAGTCGACCCTACCCAAGCACGGCAGGTTGAGTCGCTCTCACTGCTGCTGGCACGGCAGTTGCTGAAGGGCTCTCCAGACGACCTTGAGGATGCCCTCCGAATCCTGTCATGGGCTGCACGACTGCATGAGGTTGGCATTTCGATCGCTCACTCGGGGTACCACAAGCATTCCGCATATATCCTTGGCAATGCTGACATGCCAGGGTTCTCAAAAATGGAACAGTCACGGCTAAGCCTGCTAGCACTGGTCCACCGGGGAAACCTCAGCAAGGCGCGGGAAATGGTTGCAACATTATCGGACCTGAAACTAGTGTTTGCACTGAGACTGGCAGCACTCTTTCACCGTAGTCGTAGTGAAATTGAACTGCCTCGGCTTGAAGTCTTTCTTGATCATGACGAATGTGTATTACGCATTGGTCACCAGTGGCTAGAACGTAACCCCTTGACCAATACCGCTATAAGCGCCGAAGCGGAGGAGTGGTCCTCTCTTGGTTTCAATCTTCGCATCAAAGACTTATCGGTTGTTCGCAAGGACAAGAAGACGGGCTAGCCGATTTGAGTCGCTATCGGCACACCCCCCCCCGCACTCGTAATACCACAAACCAATAAGGCGCTTTCACCGGCTGCCCACCCGCGACATTAAGCGGTCGCAACCCAACCTACTCAGACCGCTCAGTAACGTGCCACTTTACCCCCTGCTGCAACATGGCAGGGATATGCGTTCAGATGCGTTAATACTCTATTCCCTTGAAGGACTTATTTGACTCCTCCCCCACGTAAATTTCTTGACAGGTAAAAGGGTAGGGGTTAGGCTACGAGGGTCGTTGGAATGGGCTATGAAGGGAGTAGTATTACCCTAAACGCCCAAGAATCACATAATAAATAACTACGTAGCACGGAACAACAAAGGAGAGAAGACATGGTTGGCAAGCTTTGGCTTAAGTTAGTTTTGCTGGTCGGCGGC
>CAIYYX010000259.1 GCA_903930535.1 uncultured Sterolibacterium sp.
CAGCCGATATGTTGCGGCCAAAAATATGTTGCGGTTGCGGTGGAAAGCCGGGGATTTGGCTGATTTCCCCGGCCCAATCCACAACATAGAAAAAGACTGGCACAGGTCTACAAGGATTTCAGGAACGTCATCAGTGATGGCAAAGCCCGTTCCTGGGGTGCGGATTTCAAACCGGTGATATCAACGCTGGCCAAGGCTTTGGCCTTCATTTCTAGGTCGACTTCGGCATAGATATGTGTCGTATCGAGAGAAACGTGGCCGAGCCAAGCGCGGATCGTGTTAATGTCGACGCCGGAGCGCAGGAGATGAACAGCTGTTGTGTGCCGGATCGTGTGAGGGCTTACGCGCTTGGTGTCCAATGATGGCATCGATTTGCTCGCCATGTCGGCATATTGCGTAACAACGCGGTGTATTCCAAAGCGTGTCAGTGGCTCCTTGACCCGGTTCATGAAGACAGCATCGGTCTTGCTCCGATCGCCAACGAGGCGGGATAAAGACGCTGCGGTTGTCGGCCATAATGGGCAGTTTCGGAACTTGTTTCCCTTTCCATGAAGCCGCACTGATGGTGGCGCCTCCAACTGCAGGTTGCCGACAGTTAACTTCGCCGCTTCATCAGCCCGTGCGCCGCTGTTATACAGGAAAAGCAGCAGAACATGGTCGCGCGCTCCAAGACTCGTGTTCCGATCCGGCTGGTTTAACAGGGCATCCATCTCGGCCTTTTCGAGATATCCGATCACGGTCTTGGCAGTCTTCTTGAACGGCACTGCACGTACTTCTGCGCACCAAGCCAAATGGACGGGCGAACGCATGCCGATGAAGCGCGCCAGTGAATGGATGGTCGCAAGCCGTTGGTTGCGTGTGACCTCGCTGCATTGGCGATCACGCTCCAGATGGTCAAGGAATTTGCGAACGATTGCGGGGGTGAGGCTCTCCACGGTCATTCGGTCGATGGCGCCGCCCCCCTGTCCGCTGGCGAACGGCAGCAACAGCGCCAACGTATCGCGGTAACTGGCCTGGGTGTTGCGGGACAGGTTCCGCTCGGTCACCAAGTGCTCCAGCAGGAACCGACGAACCCAGGGGCCAAGAACGCATTCATCCTTCATGATCGCCCCCCATTGCGTACTGGGAAAAACGCTGACTTGCCGCCTGCAGAATATCCGGTGTCATTTGTAGATACCGTTGGGTCGATCGGATATCGAGGTGGCCAAGGTAGGTGGCGAGTTGAGGGAGCAGTCGCTGAACGTCTTGGCCTGATCTATACCATGCGACTACCCTATGCACGGCAGATGTGTGCCTAATGTCATGCAGGCGGGGAGGTCGCGGCTCACCAACGGGGCAACTGATTCCGGCGGCTCGACGGACATGCTGAAACCATGAGATGACACGGGTATAGCTCCAGGGCCGGCCATCGCGCGTGGTGAATAGCGGAGAGGCTTCCCCAATCGGCAACGGGAGCAGGCGACGATGCTCGATATGCGCAGTAAGTTCGCATGTTAGCTTCGACCCAATTGGAACGAGACGTGTCTTGAAGAACTTGGTGTTGCGAACAGTGATAATCTGGCCGGAGAGATCGACATCCTGCAAGGTTAGGCCAAGGGCCTCGCTGATTCGCATACCACTTCCGTACAACAGCAACAGAAGAGTGCGGTATATGGCTGGCACATGTGGGCCGTGCCCATCTTTCAAAACCATTGTGGCTTCTAACAATCCTCTTAGCTCATGGATTGTATAGACATATGGGGTCTGTTGCGGAGGCAGCTTCGGCAAACTCTTTGGCAGAGGGGAATCTGCGATATATCCACGACTAATGGCAAATCTATACATACCAGACAAGACTTTGTACTTCAGATGAAACGATGCGCTGAGCACTCCTTTCCCGCGAACAAAATCAGCTACTGATTCGGGCGACACCTCGTCAATTTTAAGATTGCCCATCTCCCGACTGAACCGATGGAGAATTTGGCCGGCAGACTCGAAACGCATGCCCAGTGACCTTTGTCGGGTCAGGTAGGCGTCAACCACCTCGATCACCTTCATTGCAGTTCTCCCAGGTCAAAAGCGCCAACCTCGCGGAGTGCCGCCATGTTGACCTTGGCGTAGATACTGGTAGCCGACGTACTGCGGTGTCCCAAATGGTCACCGATCTCCTTGAGCGACAAACCCGCGGCAAGGAGGCGCGTCGCGCAGGCGTGACGAAGGGCGTGCCCGCCCTGGTGAGCAGCCTCGATTCCAAGGGCGACAAAACTACGATTAGCGACATCATAGATGCTTCCCGCCTTCATCGGCCGACGGGGTGCTTGCATGCAGAGGAAGACTTCCGGACAGGATGACTGTGGTCGTACCGTATCGATGTAGCGAGCCAGACCTTCGGCGACGGATTGGACAAGCGGATATATCTGGGGTTGTCGACGCTTCAGGCGAAAGAGCCGAAGCGTGCGCCCTGCCCAGTCAACCTGATCGAGCCGCAATGCCGCGACTTCGCCGCTGCGCATTCCGTAAATCGCAAGCAGCAGGAGGATCGCGCGATCACGGATGTCCCTGGGCTTGTCGGTATCGACAGCGGCCAACATATGCTGAACGTCGGACCAATCGGGAGCATATGGCAGAGATTCGTGTTGATAGAGCCTTGGTCGGCAGATCGACGCCGAAATATAATCTGCGCACATTCCCTGTGTCGAGGCATACCGCAGAAATACTCGCAACGCAGATGCGATACTAGCAACCGATATCCGCGACCATCGGCCCATTTCCAGATGAGCAAAATATTGGTCGATATCCCTAGCCTGAATATCTGAAAATTGATGATTCGTCAGCTCGCACCAACCCAGGAATTTGCTGACGACCCGGCCCCATTGCTCGACCGTCGAAGGTGTGAACCCGCGCTCATTGCGCATCCATGCAATGTAGCTGTCGAGCTCTCTTTGGTACCGGAGCGCGACGGTTGGCTCGCGCCACCAACCCAGGTATCTGAGCCATGGCCGCCCAATATCGACCACTCTCCGCCTAGCGGTGACTGCCCCGTGCAGATTCTGCCGTTCAAGAGCAATCAGCCCAAGTACCTCCATGCTGACACCTTGCGCCGCATCTGGGCCGAGATGTCTGGCGATCCAAAGGAGCTCGTTGCGCTTGATTTTAAGGACAGCGGGAGATGATCCCTGTTCTGCACAGTGGTCTAAATACCGTTCACGTTCGGCACCGAATGGCGCGTCATCACATCGATGAACGGTGGGGTGACCGGAACAAACGGACTGATACATGGCGAACCTCCAAAGGAATAAGGTCCACCAGCCCACGTGCTTAGTTATGTTGCGTCAAGACTTACTGTCCTGCCGGGCCACCGGCCCCGGCACCCTGATCGCGCAACATAATTTTAGCCGCAACATATCGGCTGATATGTTGTGCTCCACATATCAGCCGCTTCTGTGAGCTGTACCGGTCGTTCGAGCGCAAGCTGTCGCCGACCATGCGTCAGAGCCATCCGGCCGGCGACAAGGTGTTCGTCGATTACTCCGGCAAGACCGTGCCGATCGTCGATCCGGTCACCGG
>CAIYYX010000260.1 GCA_903930535.1 uncultured Sterolibacterium sp.
AAGCGACGGCAGCACGAATGCCGGGGCAAGCCTTCATCGTTTCAATACCTTAGGTCGTTTGGCCGCCGCTGGTACGGCGATTGCACTGTATGGAGTGTCCCCCTCCACAGGAGCCGCCAACATGATCGATCTGACCCCCGCCGCCGCCAAGGCAATTCACCGCTTCGTCCGCGGTTCTGAAACCCCAGTCGCCGGTTTGCGCATTTTTGTTTCCGGCGGCGGTTGCTCCGGCCTGCAATACGGTTTGCGCATGGAACAGAGCAAGGCCGAAGACGATTATGAATTCGCCATCGGTGACGGCGTGACGCTGCTGGTCGACCCGATGAGCCGGCCCATGCTGGAAGGCCTCAAGGTCGATTTCGTCGACAGCCTGACGCAGACCGGCTTCAAGTTCAACAACCCCAATGCCACCGGCGGCTGCGCCTGCGGCCAATCGTTTTCCGCCTGAGGATCTGAACCATGTGGGATTACTCGGAAAAAGTCCGCGAGCATTTCTTCAACCCGAGGAACTCGGGGCCGCTGGACAACGCCAACGGTACCGGCGACGTCGGTTCGATCAAGTGCGGCGATGCCTTGCGCCTGATGCTGAAGGTCAATCCGGAGAGCGAGATCATCGAGGACGCGCATTTCCAGACCTTCGGTTGCGGTTCGGCCATCGCCTCCAGTTCCGCCCTGACCGAGATCATCAAGGGCAAGACTGTGGACGAGGCGCTCAAGGTCAGCAACCAGGACATCGCCGACTACCTCGACGGCCTGCCGCCGGAGAAGATGCACTGTTCGGTCATGGGCCGCGAGGCGCTGCAGGCGGCGGTGGCGAACTATCGCGGCGAGGTGTGGAGCGACGACCATGAGGAGGGCGACCTGGTCTGCAAATGCTTCGCCATCGACGCCGTGATGATCGAGGACACCGTCCGCGCCAACGGCCTCAGGACGCGCGAGGAAGTCACCAACTTCACCAAGGCCGGCGGCGGCTGCTCGGCCTGCCACGAGAAGATCGAGGATGTGCTGATCGCGGTGAATGGCCGGCTCTACAACAGCGAGCCGACACCGAAGAAGGCTGCGGCGGCCATGCCGAGCGAGTCGCCGGTCAAGCCGAAGCTGACCAACTACCAGCGCATCCGCAAGATCGAGGACACGCTGGAAGCCATCCGCCCCATGCTGCAGCGCGACCACGGCGACGTCACGCTGGTCGAAGTCGAAGGCAAGAAGATCTACGTCGCGCTTTCCGGCGCCTGCCAGGGCTGCCAGATGGAGTCGGCGACGCTGGGCGGCATCCAGCACAAGCTGGTCGAGGCGCTCGGCGAACTGGTGCAGGTGCTGCCGGTCGGCGCGCTGGCGAATCACTAAAGGGTTTTGAAAAATCGACATTCACCGCAGAGGCGCGGAGGCGCAGAGGTTTCGCTGAGGATTTCAAATCAAGCCTTAGGCTTTTCTCTGCGTTGTCTCCGCGCCTCTGCGGTAAGTTCTTCTGAGTTTTTTCACCGCTGTTGAGGAACCGCACATGAAGCCCATCTACATGGACAACAACGCCACCACGGCCTGCGATCCGGCCGTGGTCGAGGCCATGCTGCCCTTCTTCACCGAACAGTTCGGCAACGCCTCGTCCATCCACAGTTTCGGCGCCCAGGTGGGCAAGGCGCTGAAGGAGGCGAGGATCAAGGTGCAGAACCTGCTCGGCGCCGCGCACGACTCGGAAATCGTCTTCAACTCCTGCGGCACCGAGTCGGATTCCACCGCCATCCTTTCCGCCATCAGGGCCCAGCCCGAGCGCAGGACCATCATCACCACCGTGGTCGAGCATCCGGCCATCCTGACGCTCTGCGACCAGCTGGAAAAAGAGGGCTACGTGGTGCATAAGCTCAAGGTCAGCAAGAAGGGCCGCGTCGACCTCGACGAGTACAAGTCGCTGCTCAACGACCGGGTGGCCATCGTCTCGATCATGTGGGCCAACAACGAGACCGGCACCATCTTCCCGGTCGAGGAAATGGCCGAAATGGCGCATGAAAAAGGCATCATGTTCCATACCGACGCGGTACAGGCGGTGGGCAAGCTGGCCATCGATCTGAAGACGACGAAGATCGACATGCTGTCGCTGTCCGGCCACAAGCTGCACGCGCCGAAGGGCATCGGCGTGCTCTACCTCCGCCGCAACACGCGTTTCCGGCCGCTGTTGCGCGGCGGTCACCAGGAACGCGGGCGGCGCGCCGGCACCGAGAATTCTGCCGCCATCGTCGGCCTCGGCGTCGCCTGCGACCTGGCGCAGCAGCACATGGAGGCAGAGAACACCACGGTCAAGCGCTTGCGCGACCGTCTCGAGCGCGGCATCCTGGCCCAAGTAAAAAATGCCTTCGTCAACGGCGACACGCTCTACCGCCTGCCCAACACCGCCAGCATCGCCTTCGAATACGTCGAAGGCGAGGGCATCCTGCTGCTGCTCAACCGGCAGGGCATCGCCGCTTCGAGCGGTTCGGCCTGCACCTCGGGTTCGCTCGAACCCAGCCACGTCATGCGCGCCATGGGCATCCCTTACACCGCGGCGCACGGCACCATCCGCTTTTCGCTGTCGCGCTACAACACCGCAGAGGAAGTGGACCGCGTCATCGCCGCCGTGCCGCCGATCATCGCCCAACTGCGGAAGCTGTCGCCCTACTGGAGCGGCGAAGGCCCGGTGGCGAATCCGGATCAGGCCTTCAAGCCGGAGTACGCCTGAGGGTCGGCGGCGCATCGCCGGAGTCGGCGGTGGTCGCTGCGGCGGGATTCGGTTTCAGACGCCG
>CAIYYX010000261.1 GCA_903930535.1 uncultured Sterolibacterium sp.
CACCAGCGGCAGAACGACGGGCTGGGTCATGACGATCTTGTTGCGCGGATAGTGGAAAACCGTGCCGCCCAGGGAATCCTCCTGCTCCAGGAGGACGAAGCGCAGCTTCTTTTCCATGGCCCCCAGCGTCGCCGACAAGCCGGCCGGGCCGGCGCCGATGATCACCACATCGAGTTCGCCGGCGCTTGCCCGGTTCCGGGCAATCGAATCGATCGCCTGCTTGCCCTGCTCGGCCGCCTTGCGCACCAGGCCCATGCCGCCCAGCTCGCCAGCGATGAAAATGCCCGGGACATTGGTCTCGAAGCTCGGCTTGACGAAGGGGATTTCCATGCCGCGCCGCTCAGAGCCGAACACCAGTTTGATCGCCTCCACCGGACAGGCATCGGCGCAGGCTCCGTGGCCGATGCAGAGGGTCGGATTGACCAGTTGTGCCTTGCCGTTCACGATGCCCAGGGCCTGCTCCGGGCAGGCCCTGACGCAGGCGCCGGCACCACAGCAGATCTCCGGGTCAAACAGCGGATGCAGACTGGGCGGTTCCGTCATGCCCGTGTCAATGGCCTGGCGCAGCGCGGCAAGCGCCGGTACTTCGCGGCGACGGCGGCGATGGAGATGAAACAACAGGGCAAAGGCGAGCGGCGTGGCATAGGCCGTCCACAGCAGCAGCGGAGTCATATCGGGCGCCCCTTGTTCACGCCGACGCCGTCCCGCTTGATGATTTTGCGCCAGTCGTCGGCAACATGGCACTTGTCGCACAAGAGATCGAAAATACCGAAGTGTACATCTTCCTTCTTGTGGCAGGAGTAGCAACTGCTCTCGGTCTTGCTAAGGTAGAGCGGTCCGCGGTGGCAGGCTTCGCACTTTGGCTTGGCGTGCCTGCCGATCAGTGAAAACGGGGTATCGCGGCCATGGTCGAAGGGCGATGGTTTGAAGCCCTTCTCGTTGTGGCAGGATTCGCATTTGCTGCCGTAGTTGCCCTTGTGACCTTTCTCGCGGTCGTCGCGCTCATGGCAGGTCGAGCACTTCAAGGGTAGCTTTTCGCGCATGCCGACGTCCTTGTGGCAGGTGTTGCACTTGGCGCTGAAGTGCTTTTCCCGCAGGGGGAATTTCGTGTCGCTCTGGTGATCGAAGCGGGTTCCCTTCCAGCCCCTGGCGTTATGGCACTTCTCGCACTTGTCGCCGAGCGCGCCACGGTGGCCTGTCTCGTAGTCATCGCGCTCATGGCAGGTCGAGCACTTCAAGGGTAGCTTTTCGCGCATGCCGACGTCCTTGTGGCAAGTGTTGCACTTGGCGACGAGGTGCTTGTCCAGCAGCGGAAATTTCGTATCGCTCTGGTGATCGAAGCGGGTTCCCTTCCAGCCCCTGGCGTTATGGCACTTCTCGCACTTGTCGCCGAGCGTGCCGCGGTGGCCCTTCTCGTTGTCGTCGCCGCGATGGCAGGCAACGCACAACGTCGGCGTCTTCTCCTTGTACAGGGGGGCGCGATGGCAGGCCTCGCACTTCCTCACCAGGCGATGACGATCGAGCAGGGCGAAATGCGTGTCGTGGTCGTGGCGAAAGATGGATTGTTTCCATTCACCCTCGTTGTGGCAGGTTTCGCAGCGGCTGCCGAAGTGTCCCTTGTGCCCGTTGCGGCCCTCCTTCATGTCATCCTTGCGATGGCAGGACACGCATTCGCGCGGCGTGTCGACATATTTCTTGTCGCCGTGGCAATCGTCGCACTTGATCTTGACTTCGCCATGGGCGCGACGCAGCGGGAATTTGGTCTTGGCATGATCGAAGCGCCCCTCCTTCCAGGTCATTTCGCTGTGGCAGTTTTCGCATTTCGGGCCGAGGCCCTTCCTGTGCGCCTTCTCGTCTTCCTTGCGGTGGCAGCTGACGCAGTCACCCGGCGCCTGGCTGTACTTCGCCTTGGCGCGATGACAACTCGCACAGGTCTCGCCGCGGTGCTTGCCGCGCAGCGGGAAATCGGTCTGACCATGATCGAACTTTCTCTCGTCGAGGATCACGATTTTCGCGTCCCGCCCCCTGTGGTCGGTGTGGCAACTGCGGCATTCGCGTCCGCCATCCTTGAGTCGGCCATGAAAGCCGCTGCCGGCACGGACATCGGCCGCCACCGGCTTGTGACATTCCATGCACAGTCTTCTCTGTGCGACCCGGTCGAAGCGGACATGGCAGTTCTCGCAAGCGCCTTCGAGCTTGGCGTGTCCCTGGATGACAGGGCCCGGCATCACGGCCGTTTCGAGGCTCTGCACCGCCAAGGCAGGAATAGCGGCGAGCGCCATGATCACGGCGGCCAGCGGCCAGAGCCGGGCAGCTGCTGCGCGGCACAAGTACCCTCTGGGGTATACCGGGTTGTCTTCTGGACAACCACTAGTACGCGTGAACGGCCACGACATGAATAATTGCGGTGGCCACCAGCAGGCAGAGAAACGGGATGTGTACGACATGCCAGAGTGAAAAAAGCTTCTCATAGGTGGAAAACTGGGCGGTGCGCAAAATGGCCTTCAGGGTATCGTCAATAGTCCTGGCCAGTTCGAGCAAATGCGTATTCGTCGCTTCTCCATGGTTGCCGAACTTTCTTGCGTAGCCTGCGATGGCCCGCCTGACCCGGCGACTGGTCAGCTGTCGCTGCCAGCCGAGCGAGGCGAGCCGCAAGGCGCGTTGCCAGCGGCCCTGCGGCTGCAGCGAAGCCAGATTGGTGAAACGCCCGATTTCGCGCTCCACCATCGGCAACCTTAAGAGCACGGGCTGCAGCGCCTTGACCTGCTGTTCCAGCGTGCGCTGCAATTCCTCCGCCGTGGCGCGGCTGCCGAACAGACCATGATGGATCTTGCGATAGATGAAGCGGCCGACGATGCCGCTCATGACCACCAGCAGCATGCACGCCAGGGCGATGGCGGCATTGAACGAGCCGACGCGAAACGTCGAATGAAACAGCACGATCAGCGGTCCCATGATGCCGGCGACGAGATGGAAACGGAACCAGTGCTTGAGCGGGCCGAGTATGGCGAGAAAGCGAAAGCGCTTGCGCAGCGGATAGATCAAGAGCACCAGCATCAGCGAGCCGCCGATCACGCCCAGCCAGTAGGCGAAGTTGGAGTTTGAGGTGTAGAGGCCATCGTGGCGCACCGCCCAGGCGAACATCACGATAGCGATGAGGACGACGCGCAGCGAGATCGCCGCGAGCGATCTGGCGAGCCGGCCGGCGAGCCGGCCAAGATTCCGGCGCAGCGCTGACCCTGAAGACGGTGACTGCGGGCAGGCTCCGGCGGTGGCTTGCAGTTCCATGAATGGCTCCTCTCGATGGCTGCGGGCAAGAACCCGCTGGTGACGGTCGCCATACTAGGTGAAGGCGCGCGCCGGCAGTAGTGTCGGGCATCGACGACAGTGGCGGCAGGTCGGGCAAATCAGGAATATCCGTTCCGTAGCAGATTCGCCCGCGCCCTTCGGCCCGGGATGTCGCCCTCAACAAGCACAGGGAGTATGCGAAATGAAATCACTGAAACGCGTTGTCGGATGGTTGCTCAGAAGCCTGTTGATGCTGGCCATGGGTCCCACGTTGGCCGCCACGATCACCGGTTCTGCCCACGATTTCACCGCCTCCGCCTGGTCGGGCGGACGCATCTGCGTGGCCTGCCATGCGCCGCACAAGACCGATACCACCATCGCCGATGCGCCGCTCTGGAACCACACCAGTTCGGCGGCCACCTATACCCTCTACAGCAGCCCGACCCTGAAAGCCACGATTTCGCAACCCGGCGGCGGTTCGAAACTCTGCCTGTCCTGCCACGACGGCACCATCGCGGTGAACAGTTTCGGCGGCGTTACCGGCACGACGATGATCTCCCCAGCCAACAACATCGGCACCAACCTCAAGGCCTCGCACCCGATCGGTTTCACCTACGACACGGCGCTCGCCACGGCCAACGGCTCGCTCTTCGATCCGGCGAGCAAGACGGTCACCATCGGCTCGGGCACGCAGACCAAGACCGGCACGGTGAATGCGATGCTGCTCTATGGCAACAAGATGGAATGCGGCTCCTGCCACGATGTGCACAACACCTTCACGGTCGGCGCCTTGGGGACGGGCCTGGTCAAGGTGGACCCGGCCGGCAGCAAGATCTGCCTCTCCTGCCACAACAAGTAGGTATAACCATGAAAAATACCCGCCTCTTGTCCTGCATGGCCACGGCTGCCGCCGTGGCCATGCTCTCGGCCTGCGTGACCAACCCCAGCCAGAACGATAAGGCTGCCGCCGCCGAATCCGCAGGGCCGATCTTCTACCCGCCGTTGCCCAATCCGCCGCGCATCCAGTACCTGACCACGATCGCCAGCGAACGCGACCTCGCTGTCAAGAAAGACAGCTTTGCCGATTTCATTGTCGGCGAGGAGAGGGAGTCGCAGCAATTGGTCCAGCCTTACGGTGTCGCTCTGCACAAGGGCAGGTTGTATGTCGCCGACACCGGTGCCGGCGGGCTGGCCATATTCGATCTGACGCAGCAGCGCTTCAAATTCGTTGCCGGCAGCGGCGCCGGCCGCATGAAGCGGCCGATCAATGTCCGGATAGACAGCGACGGCACGAAGTATGTGACCGACACGGGGCGCAACCAGATTCTCATCTACGACAGCGACGACCGTTTCCTCAAGGCTCTCGGGGTCGAGGGCCAGTTCCGGCCGAGTGATGTGGCCATCGCCGGAGATAGACTCTATGTGGCCGACATCCTCCATCACCAGATCCATGTCCTGGAAAAGGCCAGCGGCAAGTCGCTGTTCGTCTTCGGCAAGGCCGGTTCAGGAGTCGGCGAGTTATACCATCCGACCAATATCGCCCTCGGTCCCGATGGCGATCTCTATGTGGTCGACACCAGCAATTACCGCGTCCAGCGCTTCACGGCCGAAGGCCGGCAGGTGCAGAGTTATGGCGAGGTCGGCTCGACGTCCGGAAGCTTTGCCCGCCCCAAGGGCATCGTGATGGACAGGACAGGCCGCATGTACGTCGGGGACGCAGCATTCCAGAATGTCCAGATCTTCGACAAGAAAGGCAAACTGCTGATGTTCTTCGGTCAGACCGAGGGGCGCAGCGACAACCTCAACCTGCCGGCCGGTGTGGCCATCGACTATGACAACATCGCCGCCTTCAAGAGCTTCGCCGACCCGAAGTTCAATATCGAATATCTGATCCTCGTCGCCAGCCAGTTCGGGCCGAACAAGGTCGATATCTTCGGCTTCGGCAAGGTAAGGGGCATGGACTACAGCAGCGACGACCCGCCGAGCGCGAAGCCGGTGTCGTGAGCCGACCGCGATCGTAGAGCATGGCTGCTTCTCCAGCCGGGGCGGGAAGCCCGGTGAAAGTTCAGACACGCCAGGCGATCGCGGCCAGGGTCTTCTTCATGCTCGCTCTCGCCGCACAGGGCGATGGCAGCAGCGCGGAGGAGATCGCCAACTACAAGCTGACCGGGGTCGATGGATACGCCACCATGCAATATGTCACCGACGAACAGACCAGCCATGGCGGCACCGCTGCGCGTTCGCGCCAGGCGCAATCCGGCTGGCGATCGGAAACCTTTGTCATGACGCAAAGTTATGTCTATCACCCCAACCTGATGACCCTGGAACTGGGCGGCGGCCCGGTGCTGCACAGCGAGCAATTCTCCGGCGATGCCGGCGAGGCCAGCGCTCGCGGCATGCTCTACAACTTCACCGCCCGCGCCACGCTGCTGCGCGACAAGCCCTATAACGGCGCGCTCTTCTTCTCCCACCTCAACCCAACCGTCAGCGTCTCGCCAGGTCAGGTGTTCACCCAGGAAAACATCCGCTACGGCTTCGATTTCTCGCTGCTCGCACCGGCCACACCGGTGCCGCTGCAAGTCGGCTTCCTCGGCACGCAGTCGGCCGGTCGCGGTGCCGACCGGCAGATTGACGACAAGATCCAGCAGTTGAACGTCACCGCGAGCAAGTCCTTCGGCAAGCTCGGCTCTACCCAGGTGCAGTTCAACAGCAGCCAGCAGGTCTCCAATAGCGGCAGCGAGAACCTGCCGATCCAGGCGAGTTCGTCGCGGGCGCAAACAATCAATGTCGATACTCGCCTGCAATTCGGCGAAGATCTGCAGTACGACCTGGCCAACATCATCAGCGCCAATTCGCAGAAATACACTTTGGCGGAAAGCAGCCTGCCTGATCTCACGAACACGCGCTTTCTTCTCGACCTGCGCGCCCGGCATTCCCCCCTGCTCCATAGCTCCGGCAGCTACAACTACAATCACAGCAGCCAGGGCGAGATCGACTCCATCAGTCAAACGGCGGCCGCGAACCTCCACTACTGGCCGACCACCGGAGTGGAGACCGGTTTCGGCGTCCGCGGCGAGAACATCGATACGCGGCAGTTTTCAGCGCGTAGTCAGGGAGTGGATGGCAACGTTCGCTACGAAATGCAGCTGCCCATAGGGGTTGCGCAGGCGAGTTACGGGGTTCGCTACGACAAGCGCGCGCAGCAGGCGATGACGCAGCAAACGACGATATTGGGCGAGCGTCTGACGCTCTCCGGCACCAGTTACGCCGCCCTGGCCAATCGCAATGTGCTCAGTGGCAGCCCGGTGCTCACCAACGCGACGCGGAGCCAGACCTTTATCGTCGGGGTGGACTATCTCCTGACCCTGGTCGGCACCGAGACGCGCTTGCAGCGCCTGATCGGCGGCAACATCCTGGACGGCGAGCAGGTGCTGGTGGACTATGTCTTCGATGTCGGCGGCACCTATGCCTACCACGAGCATGACCAGACGCTGAACCTCAACTGGAACTTCCTGCGCTATGTCAGCGTCTTTTACCGTCGCTTCAGTTCCGCGCCGGTCCTCGATTCGGGCCGCCCGACCTTCTCGCTCAACGAGATCAAGAGCAGCAGCCATGGCCTGCGCGTAGACTTTCCCATCAACGCCGGCTTGGCGATCAGCTTCGGCGGCGGCGTCGAATGGGAAAACCGCCGCGAAACCATCTCCCCCTACCGGCGCATGACCAACGACTATTTCCTGCAGAGTGACGAACCGATCTTCGGGCTCGGCTATGTCCGGGCATCCGTGCGACGCTCGCGCATCGACTACGACAACCCCGGGCAGAACTCCGATCTGCGTGGCTACGAGTTGCGCTATTGGTCACCCCGCTGGTTCGGACTGGACCTGACCGCCGCATTGGCTGGCGAGCGCGATGATGCAGGCCTGATACCGCGCCATCGCATGGACCGCAGCATCGGCCTGCAATGGCAGATGCGCAAGTTCACAGTGAACTCCAGCTATGTGCGCACGAACGAAACCCAGGGTGACTCCCAGCGCAACCGCTTCTCCTTCCAATTTCTCGCCCGACGTGATCTATGATGAAAAAACTTCCCATTGTTTGCGCAGCACTCCTGGCCGCAGGTTCCCTGTCGGCGCGGGGACAAGGCGAGGACAGGCTGGTATGGCCTTTCGGAGCAGCCAATCCGCGCGTCCAGTTCGTCCAGGCGTTCTCCCGGGCGGAGGATCTGGGCATCAGCAAGGGCTTCTTCGCGCGGGTCAAGGATTTCCTCTTCGGCGCGACGGACTCGGGCATCCAGCGCCCGATGGCCATCACGACGGCCGGCGCCATCATTTATGTGGCCGATGCGGGCGCGATGGGGGTGCATCGCTTCGATGTCGCGGCCGGCGACTACGCCCTGATCACCGCTTCCGACGATGCGCCATTGCCTTCTCCCGTCGGGCTCGCCCGCGGCAACAACGGCGAGATTTACGTCACCGACTCGAAACTGGCGCAGGTGTTCGTCATCCGTCCCGGTGCCAGCAAGGCAGAACCGCTGCGCCTGGCTGCAAAGCTCACGCAACCGACCGGTGTCGCCTTCGACGCCGCGTCTGGCCGCCTCTATGTGGTCGATACGGCCGCGCACCGCGTCCTGATTTTTGCGCGCGACGGCACGCTGGCGGGCAGCATCGGACAACGCGGCAGCGGTGACGGCGAGTTCAACTATCCGACCTATATCTGGCGCACACCCCAAGGCCTTCTTTACGTCACGGATTCCCTCAATTTCCGCATCCAGAGCTTCGATGCAGCCGGCCGCTTCACCGCAAAATTCGGCCGTCAGGGCGATGGCACCGGCGATTCGGCGCGCCCCAAGGGCGTCGCACAGGACCGCTACGGCCACGTCTATGTCGTCGATTCGCTGTTTCACGCGCTGCAGATCTTCGATGACAGGGGACGGCTGCTGCTGCCGGTCGGCGAGCGCGGCCACGAGCGCGGCGAATTCTGGCTGCCGACGGGCCTTTTCATCGACGACGAGACGATTTACATCGCCGACTCCTACAACAAGCGCGTCCAGGTATTGCGCTACATCGGCGGGGCGGAGTGAAGCATCGACTCGGCCTGACAAGACGGCCGCGTCCGCGCCTCGTCCTGCTCGCCGCGCTTGCCGCCATCCTGTTGACGGTTACCCCGCTTTTTGCCGGGATCGCGACCACCAAGCACAACCTTTCGGTGAGCGGACCGGGCACGACCAAGGCGGTAGCGGAAACGCAGACCTGCGTCTTCTGTCACGCGCCGCACAACACGTCGCCCGCCGCCCCGCTGTGGAACCGCAGCAACCCCGGGGGAAACTACACGCCCTATAGCAGCTCCACGTCGCTGTCGCACCCCGGGCAGCCGACCGGCGCATCGCTGATCTGCCTGTCCTGCCACGACGGCACCATTGCCTTGGGCGATGTACTGAGCCGCGGCTCGCGCATCGGCATGGCCGCGGGCGTGACGACCATGCCGGCGGGCAACAGCAATCTGGGCACCGACCTGTCCAATGACCATCCGGTTTCCTTTGCGTACACCAGCAACCTCGCCACTGCGCGCGGCGAACTGGCCAATCCGGCGACGCTCACCGGCCGGGTCAAACTCGATGCCTCGGGGCAACTGCAATGCACCTCATGCCACGATCCGCACGACGACAGCAATGGCAAGTTTCTCGTCGTCCCCAATCAGGCTTCTGCGCTCTGCCAGACCTGCCACCTCAAGAACTACTGGGGAGCGAGCGACCACAAGCTCTCGGCCAAGACCTGGAACGGCGCCGGCACCAATCCCTGGCCCCATACCAACCTCACGACAGTCGCGGCAAACGCCTGCGAAAACTGTCATCGGCCTCACCTGGCCGGGGGCAAAGAGGGGCTGCAGAATTATGCCGCGGAAGAGAACAACTGCTACACCTGCCACAACGGCAACGTCGCGGCGAAGAACATCCAGTCAGAGTTCACCAGCAAGATTTCCATTCATCCGGTTGCGACAAACACCGGCGTGCATAGCCTGGCGGAGTCTGCGGTGGTGCAGACGCGGCATGTCGAGTGCGCCGACTGCCACAACCCCCATGCCGTCAATGCCGCTACCGGTACCTTGTCCGGTTCACTCGCCGGCGTGCGCGGCGTGAACAGCGGCGGCAACGAAGTCAAACCGGCGACCTTCGAGTACCAGATCTGCTTTCGCTGCCACGCCGACAGCAGCGGCCAGCCGGCGCCGCGCACGGCAAGAAAAATCGTGCAGAGCAATACCCGGCTCGAATTCGCCACGACCAATCCTTCCTTCCATCCCATCGAGGGTCCCGGCAAGAGCACCAAAGTGCCCAGCCTGATCGCGCCGCTGACGACAGCCAGCACGATTAAATGCAGCGACTGCCATAACAACAATGCCGGCCCCGGCGCCGGCGGCACCGGACCTGCGGGGCCGCACGGGTCCACGAACCCGGCGCTGCTCGAGAGACCCTATGCGACAGGGGCACCAACGGCAGGCGACATTTGCTACAAGTGCCACAGTCAATCCGTGGTCACCCGGGAGCCGCCGCACAACCGCACAGAGCATCTGCGCTATGGCTGCAAGGCCTGCCATGACCCGCACGGGATCAGTTCCACTCAGGGCACCGCGCAATATAACAGCCGCCTGATCAATCTTTCCACGACGGACAACAAGCCTGTGGGTACGGGTGCAGCGGCAAAGCTTTACGTCGACACCGTGGCAAGGACGTGCTATCTCAATTGCCACGGCGAAAGCCACAGCGGGCGCAGCTACTAGAGAGACGTTGTTCAAGTAAAACTTCGTCATTGCGAGCGAAGCGATGCAATCCAAGATCGCCACGCCCCTCCGGGGCTCGCGATGACGGATTTTTTGGAATCCATTGCGAAGCCAAGAGGGCCGTGGCAATCACGGGTTTTCGGGTGTCATTGCCAGGCCAAGAGGGCCGTGGCAATCACGGGTTTTTGGGTGTCATTGCGAGGCCAAGAGGGCCGTGGCAATCACGGGTTTTCGGGTGTCATTGCGAGGCCAAGAGGGCCGTGGCAATCTCAGTAACGGAAGCGAGGCACTCCAAGATCGCCACGCCCCTCCGGGGCTCGCGATGACAGATTTTTTGGATGCCATTGCGAAGCCAAGAGGGCCGTGGCAATCACGGGTTTTTGGGGTGTCATTGCGAGGCCAAGAGGGCCGTGGCAATCACGGGTTTTTGGGTGTCATTGCGAGGCCAAGAGGGCCGTGGCAATCTCAGTAACGGAAGCGAAGCAATCCAAGATCGCCACGCCCCTCCGGGGCTCGCGATGGCGGATTTATGATGGATGCATCTGCGCTTCCCGGTTTTGCCGGGAGAGGCTTAATCGGCCGTCGCCCCGGATTCTCTGGCCAGACGAACCCAGAACTTGGCGTCTTCGCTGAGGAACGCGGCAAAGTCATCAGGCGAGCGAGAGAGCACGACTTCGGTCCCTTCGCTTGCCAACGCCGCCTTGAACTCGGGCCGCTGCGCCGCGATCTTCGTCGCCTCGAAAAGTTTCTTGACGATATCCGGCGGCGTCGCCGCGGGGACGAACAGCCCATACCAGAACGCGATGTTGTAGGCGGGCACGCCGGCTTCCGTCATCCCGGGAACCTCCGGCATGAGCGGCGAGCGCTCGCGACTCGTTACCGCCAGCGCCCGCAGGCGTCCGGCCCTGACCATCGGCAGCACCGACGGCGGCGTCCCGAAGGTGAGTTGCGTGTCGCCGGCAACGACCGACACCACGGCCGGTCCGCCGCCCTTGTACGGCACGTGCATCATGTCAGTGCCGGTGACCTGGCTAAACAGCGCGGCGCCGAAGTGCGGTGCCGAACCGACACCCGAGGTCGCGTAGTTGAGTGTGCCTGGCGCCTTTTTTGCGGCGGTGATCAGTTCCTTGACCGAGGTAATTCCGGTTGCCGGATTCACGACGATGAGCAGCGGCGAGGACGAGACCTTGGTGATCGGCAGCAGGTCGCTCGGCCGGTAATTGAGTTTTGGATTGAGCGCAGGGTTGACCGAAATGCTGGCCGGACTGGCGATCAGGAGGGTGTAGCCGTCGGGCGCAGACTTGGCGACGTGCGTCGCGGCGATGGAGGAACCGGCACCCGCACGGTTTTCGATGACGACGGGTTGGCCCAGAACGCGGCCAAGACTCTCGCCCAGGCTGCGCGCCACCGTGTCCGCGGCCCCGCCCGGGGCAAAGCCAATGATCAGCCGCATCGGCTTGTTGGGGTAAGCCTGCGCCAGGGCATCGCCGCCGCCGGCTAGAATCAGCGCCGCTGCCAGCGCGATATTTCGCAACATGAGTATTCCTAAGCGGCTGTCGTTGCGGGCAGCGAAAGCGCGATCTTGCCGAGATGGCGATTCGCGTCCATGTGCTCTTTGGCCGCCGCGAGCTGGTCGAACGGGTAGATACGGTCGATGAGCGGTCGGATGCGCCCCGCCGCGATAGCCGGCAACACATCGGCGACAAAGCCCGGCACGCCGGCGGCGCGTTGCCCGGCGCTGCGCATCTTGTTCGACACGCCGAACAGGGTGAGTCGCTTGACGTGCAGCGCCTGAATGTCGATTTTGCTCTCGAGCACGCCATCGACGTAGCCGACGGTAGCCAGCCGGCCCTCGAAAGCCATGACCCTTACGCACTCGGCGAACACCGAACCGCCGACCGTGTTTACCACGAGGTTCACGCCCTTGCCGCCGGTCGCCTGCATCACCGCCTCGTAAAAATCGCCCGTGCGCGTGCAAAGACCCACGTCCAGTCCCAGCGTTTTGAGTCGATCGAGTTTTTCCTGCGAGCCCGAGGTGCCGATCACCCTGGCGCCCATTTCCTTGGCCACCTGCAGCGCGGCCACGCCCACGCCCGAAGCGACGCCGTTTACCAGTACCCATTCGCCGGGGGCAAGCTTGCCCTGTACGACCAGCATGTCATGCACGACGATGAAGGTCATCGGAATCGACGCCGCCTCTTCCCACGTCAGATTGGCCGGCATGGCAATCGCCTCGGCCGCGTCCATCAGCGCGTATTCGGCGAAGGCGCCGCCGCAGCGCCCCATCACCCGCTGGCCTATGGTCAGGCCTGTCACACCAGCGCCAATCGCGACGATTTCGCCGGCACCCTCCATGCCTATCGCCTTGGCGACCCCAGGCTTGTGCAGGCCGTGCCCGACGATGAACTCGCCGCGATTCAGGCTCATCGCACGCATGCGCAGCAGCACCTGCTGCGCTCCCGGTTCGGGAATTGCGGCCTCGAGCAATTCGATTGTGGCCTCGGTCGCCGTGGTTTGCATTGAATAGAACTTCATTTCGCTGTCCTCTACTTGCCGGTGAAAACAGGTTTGCGCTTTTCCATGAATGCGCGCCGCCCTTCGGCATAGTCCTCGCTCTCGAAACAGCCGCGGATAAGGTTCTGGCACAACGCCTTGTCGAAGTCCGCTGCGGGCTTCTGCAGTTCGCCGATGACCGCCTTCGCGGCTTGTATGGTCAACGGCGCGTTGCTCGCCAGTGCCGTCGTATATTCGGCCAAGAGCGCGGAGAGCCCCTCGGGCGGGCAGACGCGGTTGATGAGGCCCAGCGACCTGGCTTCCACGGCATCGATTTTCCGCGCCGTGAAAAAAAGGTCCTTGGCCGCTCCGGGACCGATCAGGTCAACCAGATTTTTCATCGCCGAGTGGCGGTAACCGAGGCCCAGACGCGCCGCCGGAATGAAGAACTGCGAATCGCTGCTGGCAATGCGCATATCGCAACTGATGGCGACGTTCACGCCGCCGCCGACGCAAAAGCCACGGATGCACGCCAGGGTTGGCTTGCTGAAGCGGTGGATGCCCGTCAACGCGTCCTCGGCGATGGCCTCGTAGCGGGCGACCGCTTCGCGCGCGGCGCGCATGTCTTCGAACTGCGAGATGTCCGCACCCGATACGAAGGCCTTCTCGCCGGCGCCGGAAAACACCACCAGGCGCACCCTCTCGTCGCGCTCGGCCTGCGCCAGCAGCGCGGGGATGGCTTCCCACATGTCGAGCGACAAGGCATTCAGGCGCGCCGGATTGTTGAAGCGGATGAAGAGCGTCGTGGCTTCAAGCCAGACTTCGACCCGTTCGGTCGGCGATTGATAGTTGCTCACATTCATCAGAACACTCCGTGTGATTTCATGCGTAGGAGATCGGCGGCGGCGAAGCCGAGTTCGCCCAGGATTTCCTCGGAATGTTCGCCGCGCAAGGGCGCTGCGCGCACGATGTGGCTGGGCGTGCGTTCGAGTTGCATGGGCTGACCCATCAGGCGCTGCGGCCCGAGGCGCTCGGATACGACTTCTTCTACCATGCCCAGGTGCTGCATCTGCGGCTCGTCGAACATTTCCTGGACATTGTTGATATGGCCGCAGGCGACGCCATCGGCGTTGAAACGTGCAATCCAGTAGTCGCGATCCTGGCTCGCCAGGCGTTCATTGATCGCGGCGTTGAGCGCGTCGCGGTTCACCGAGCGGCCCGCCTTGTCGTGAAAACGCGGATCGGTAACCCACTCCGGCGCGCCCAGGCTTGCGCAAAAACGCTCCCAGATTTTCGAGCCGAACACCGCAATATTCATGTAGCCATCGCGCGCCTTGTAGACGCCTGTGGGAATGCTGGTCGGATGAAAGTTTCCGGCCTGACCGGCGACCTCGCCATCGATCAGCCAGCGCGAAGTCTGAAAGTCCATCATGTAGGCCATCGCCTGCAACAGCGAGGTATGCAGCCATTGCCCCTTGCCCGAGGTCTCGCGCTCGAGCAGCGCGATCAGGATGCCCTGGGCCGCGAAAATTCCGGCGCAGAGATCCGCAATCGGAATGCCTACGCGCACCGGCCCCTGCTCAGGCAAGCCGGTGACCGACATCAGGCCGCCCATGCCTTGCGCAATCTGATCGAAGCCGGGCCGCTCTGCCAGCGGACCGGTTTGCCCGTAGCCCGAGATGCTCGCATAGACCAGCCGCGGCTGGGTTTTGGCGAGCGATTCATAATCGATGCCCAGGCGGAACTTGACGTCGGGACGGAAATTCTCGACCACGACGTCCGCGGTTGCGATCAGCATCTTGAGCGCGGCGATGCCCTCGGGTTCCTTCAGATTGAGCGTGATCGAGCGCTTGTTGCGATGCGTGTACTGGTAGTCGGAGCCGTCCTGGCCGCCGAGGGTGTCATCGCCGCGCATATGCTCCGGCATCTGCACCTGGATGACGTCGGCGCCCCAGTCGGCCAATTGCCGGCATGCCGTCGGGCCTGCCCTGACCTGGGTAAGATCGATGACGCGAAAGCGTTCGAGAGCAGCGGAAGCGGGCAGATGTGGCATCTTAGCGATCTCGCGACCGGCGCTGGGCTGGGGCGGCAGGGGTCATGGCAAGGAGTGCAGTGTATCGCAAAATTTCGGCGACCGCCCCTGCCGACAAGGCTGTGCGCTGGATCGCATCCACCGCTTGAATCCGCAGCGATACCCTGCCACTCGCCTACGGCATCAGGAAGGGAACAACCGCGTCAAGAAAACGTTCGGGCGCCTCGACATGGGGCGCGTGTCCGAGTTCGTTGAATTCCACCAGGCGCGCAGAGGGGATGGTCGCAGCCGCCTTGCGCCCCTCCTGTGAGAAGACGAACTTGCTCACCGGGAAGGGATAGGTCATCGCAGCGTAGGCACTGCCGGCAGAGACCTCTGCTGCGGCCTGTGCATACAAGTGGGGGCAAGAGAGCGCTGCAAGCAGCATGAAGCGAATAATCTGAATTTTCACTGCAGCTCCTTCGATGGGGAAACGCTACTCCCATTCTACCAACTGGCTACACCGTTCGGCTGTGCGGGGGCAACCGTATAGAGTAAGTGCGTTTCGGCACCAAGCGCCGCCTCAACATTGGAGGTAAAAAGAGATATTGTCTGATGGGTCTCTCAATACATGGGGAAAGGTTACTCGTTGTAATCCAATCAAACCCATTTGCCCCCTAAAGGAAAACAAGATATCCACCAGTAATTGGCATCTTCCGCGTCGGGAGGATATCTTCGCTTTGGAACTGCAGCAGTTTTTTATTTAGCATTTTTAATTTCAGCTGTCCTTCTAGTAGTGTTGGATCAATCTCTCCATCCCAACTTACTGGCCACATCGCTGAGAAAAATACAATGGATCTATCCTTGATAAAGCTAGCAGCCTCAGCGGTAATCGAAATACTACCGTCTGGGGTAATTCCTGGAATACGAACTAAGGCGGGAAGGCATCGTATTTCTCTTGTCAGTGCTTCTTCGACGTCCTTCATTAAAGCAAGAGCC
>CAIYYX010000262.1 GCA_903930535.1 uncultured Sterolibacterium sp.
CAGAGGCGGATATTCGACAACTTCGAGCAGGCCGATGGCTCATTGACCCGCCGTTATGGCGGCAGCGGCCTGGGTCTGGGTCTTTGCCGGCAACTGGCGGGGCTGATGGGCGGCGAGATCGGGGTCGACAGCCAGCCCGGAGCGGGAGCCAATTTCTGGTTAACGGCAAGGCTGCAGAAGGCCGATGCGGCGGCGATGGCTGACTGATACGGGTCACAGAAAAAAGGTGATCCTATGGAGCACCTTGAACGCGACCATCACGCCTCATGGGTGTCGGCTTTGGAGCGCCGGTCTCCTCCGGCGAGGGGCAGCTATAGATTTCGTCGGGTGAAGGCAAAGGGTCGTCAAGAGCCACAGACCTCTTCGATCCTTATTCTGTTTTAAGTCCTTTGCTCAGCAGTGGCATACACTTCGTTATCTCTTCTCTGGCCAACGGTAATGATGAACACCACGATTGCGTCAGCATTTACTCTATACACGATGCGAGTGCCGACAGTGCGGATTCGGCGACACCCTGCAAGGCGCCCAGTCAGTGTTTTATAGAGTTTGGGTAGCCTCCAATTAATTTGAGTAAGATACAAATGTAATCATGTTACCCGCAAATAATAATTGGAACTTCTTCTTGCCGTGGCGCCCTTCGCGGAATGCGCGATCGGGAGGGTAGCGAGTTCGATTGTTGAATCAGGGATCGAACTCCCAACTCCAGCGAATCAATCGTGTTGCACGAAATCGGAGTTCCACAGTGGCAATTTTGTGACGGCTGCAAGGTGATTCCGAGACTGCATTATTACTTTACTTTAGTCGCTGGCAGCAATTCTGATCAAGTCAAAGCAATTGTGCAGTATGGCGCGACGGGTTCTTGCATTGTTTGCCAATGCAGGGGATAGTTTCGCAGTTTTGTGGGAGAACCCGATGGGAGGGACACAATGGCCGATGATGACTTGAACTCCGCCGAGGAGGAAGCGAACATGCCAACGCCGCCACGCCGGCGTTTTCTGCTCGGGGCGGGCACCGCGGTGGCTGCCGGCCTGGCGCCAGCCGTTCATGCCCAGGCCGCGCTGCCAGCGTCAGCCAGGAGCGCGGAGCCGGAAACCTTGCTGGTCCTGACCGCGCCTGAGGCAGCTTTTTTCTCCGCTGTTGCGGACGCCATGATTCCGGCTGACGAGCTCACGGCCTCCGGGACGGATTGCGGCGTCGTGAGCTTCATCGACCGCCAGCTCGCAGGCGCCTGGGGCGGCGGCGCGAAATTGTATCGCAGCGGTCCGCACAGGAGCGCCAAGCGCGAATACGGCTATCAGCTGTCGCTGACTCCGAAGGAGTTTTTCTCGGCCGGCATTGTGGCGGCCAACGCCTGGTCCAGGAAGACCTGGAAGAAGGATTTCGACGGCCTGACGACGCTGCAGCGCAATGAAGCCTTGAAGGCGCTGGAAGAAGGCAAGGCCGATCTTGGCCATCTTTCCAGCAGACAGTTCTTCGAGGCCCTGCTCGAACTCGTCATGGAGGGCTTCTTCGCCGATCCGATGTACGGCGGCAATCGCAACAAGGTCTCCTGGAAGCTGGTGGGTTTCCCCGGGCTTCCCGCGCTCTATACAAAGCTGATCGTGACTTACCGGGACAAGCGTTATGCCCCGGAGCCCAAATCCATAGCCGACTTTTCCTGACGAGGTGATGCAACTGTGGTGACGAAATTAAAGGAAGTCGATGCGGTCATGGTCGGCATGGGCTGGACCGGCAGCATCATGGCTCGCGAACTGACCAAGGCCGGGCTCACCGTGGTGGGCTTGGAGCGCGGCGGCGACATCAAGCCCTCCGAGCACTTCGCCTTGCCCAATGTGCGCGATGAGCTGCGCTTCTCGCGCCGCCAGGAACTGATCCAGGATCCGGCGATGGAGACGCTGACCTTCCGCCACAGGCCTTCCGAGTCCGCTTTGCCGATGCGTCGCTTCGGTTCCTTCCTGCCCGGCGACGGCGTCGGCGGGGCGGGGAATCACTGGGGCGGACACACCTGGCGCTATCTGCCATCGGATCATGAGCTACGCAGCCATACCCTCCAACGCTATGGCGATAAGGCCATCCCCGCGGGCATGGACGTGCAGGACTGGGCGATGAGCTATGCGGAACTGGAGCCCTATTACGACAAGTTCGAGAAACTCTGCGGTGTCGCCGGGCGTGCCGGCAATTTGCGCGGGCAGAAAATAGCCGGCGGCAATGTCTTCGAGGGGGCGCGCAAGAACGAATATCCGACGCCGCCGCTGGAACAGAATCTCTCCGGGATGATGTTCGCGAAGACGGCTGCCGAGCTGGGCTACCATCCCTTCCCGCGGCCTTCGAGCAATTGCAGCCGGCCTTATACCAACATCGAGGGGCTGACGCTGGGCGCCTGCCAGCTCTGCGGCTTCTGCGACCGCAACGGCTGCGAAGCCAATGCCAAGGCGGGGCCGCATGTGTGCATACTGCCCAAGCTGCGCGCCGATCCGAAGTTCGAGTTGCGCACCCGTTCCTGGGTGAGTCGCTTGGTGTACGACAAGGCTGGCAAGAAAGTGACCGGCGTTATCTACACCGATACCCGGAACGGCGAGGAGTACGAGCAGCCTGCTGGCATCGTGGTGCTCTCGGCTTATGTCTTCGGCAACGTATCTCTGATGCTCAATTCCGGCATCGGCAAGCAGTACGATCCGGTGACGCAGAAGGGCGCCGTCGGAAAAAATTACTGTTACCAGCTCTCGCGCATGGGCGTGACCATGTTCTTCGAGGACAGAAATTTCAATCCCTTCATGGGCGCGCCCGGCACCCAGATGGTGATCGACGACTTCAATGCCGACAATTTCGATCACGGCGGCCTGGGCTTTCTCGGCGGCGCCATACTCACCTGCGGCCACGGCGACGGCCGCCCGATTTCCTTTCGTCCGACGCCCCCTGGCACGCCGCGCTGGGGTTCGGCATGGAAGCAGGCGACGGCGAAGTGGTATCAGCACGCGCTGTCCATCAGCCTCTCCGGCTCGAACTACGGTAACCGCAACCACTATCTGGATCTCGATCCCACCTACAAGGATCAACTCGGCCGGCCACTGTTGCGCATGACTTATAATTTCGTGGATAACGATTTCAAACTCTCCGAGTTTTGCATGCAAAAGGCGGTCGAGATCGCCCGCGCCATGCATCCGACCATCCTGGGAGAGCCGAGACTGCGGCGCGGCGACTACGACATCACTCCCTACCAGTCCACCCACAACACCGGCGGCACCATCATGGGCCTGGACCCCAGTACCAGCGTGGTCAATCGCTATCTGCAGTCCTGGGACGCGCACAACCTGTTCATCATGGGCGCATCGACCTTCCCGCAGCAGGGCGCCTATAATCCCACCGGGCCGCTGGGTGCGCTCACCTACTGGTCGGCGGAGGCCATTATCAATCGCTACGTCAAGAACCCGGGACTGCTGGCATGACAGTCATGGAGGCTCGCCTCGCGGAGATCGAGATCAAGCTCTCCTATACGGAAGATCTGCTGGAAGAATTGAACCTCACCGTCTATCGCCAGCAGCAACAGATCGAACTAATGCAGCAGGAACTGCGCGCCCTGAACCAGCAGGCAGACGATGGTCAGCCCCGCAACTTGCGCGATGAACTGCCGCCGCACTATTGACAGGGATTTAGATGACGAACAGCAAGACGGTATTGGTCAGCGAAGAGGCTTTAAGCCGCTTCATCGCAAGCGCACTGCAGCACGAAGGCCTGCCGGCGGGCGATGCGAAAATAGTGGGCGAGTTGATGGCGCAGGCGGACGCCCAGGGCTCGGACGGTCATGGCGTCATCCGCCTGCCGCAATACATCAGGCGCATCCGCGCCGGCGGCATCAATGTTAGGCCGAACATTCACATCGCCACAGAGCGCGCAGCCATGGCGGTCATCGATGGCGACAACGGCATGGGGCATCTGGTCGTTTCGCGTGCCGTGGAAGTCGCCGTGGAGAAGGCGCGCGTGGCCGGTGTCGCCTGGGTCGGAACGCGCGCCAGCAACCATGCCGGACCGGCCTCGCTGTATGCGCGCATGCCCATGGCGCACGACATGATAGGTTTGTACTTCGCCGTCGGTAACGCCAACCACCTGCCGCCCTGGGGCGGCATGGACATGCTCTTGTCTACCAATCCGATCGCGGCCGGTATCCCTGCTGACAAGGAGCCGCCAGTGGTACTCGACATGGCCACCACCGTGGCCGCCTACGGCAAGGTCAAGGCCAAGGCCAAGCAGGGCGAGCAAATGCCGGAGGGCTGGATGATAGACCGCCAGGGAAAGCCGCTGACCGACCCCCTTCGCGCCGAAGAGGGCTTCCTGCTCCCCATCGGCGGCTACAAGGGCTATGGGTTGGCGCTGATGGTGGGCCTATTGGCCGGCACCTTGCAGGGTGCGGCGATGGGCAAAGAAGTGGTGGACTTCAATCACGACGATGTGACGCCCACCAATACCGGCCAGGCCATTCTGGTGATCGATCTTGCGGCCTTTGGCGATGCAAAAATGTTCAAGCACAGCGTCGATGTCCTGGTGCGGGACATCAAAAGCAGCGCGCGGCTTCCCGGCGTCGAGCAGATCTGGCTGCCCGGCGAGCAAAGCCATCAGCGTCGAGCCGATGCTGCAGCCCATGGCATTCCCATCTCCGCCGTGCTGTTTGCTGAACTGGGCGAACTTGCCAAAGGGCTCGCCATCGAAAAACTTTCACAGGTGACAAATCAATGACACGCTTCTCTCTGCTCGTCGCGCTGCTCTTCGCAAGCCTTGCCGCACAGGCTCAATCAACCCAATCGGCCTATCCGAACAAGACCATCCACATGATAGTGCCGCTGGCACCGGGCAGCGCAGTCGATAACGCCGCGCGGATTCTCGCGCAGAAAATGTCCGTCGGCCTGGGGCAGGCCATCGTGACGGAAAACCTGCCGGGCGCGGCTGGACTGATCGGCGCGGAAAAGGTGGCCAAGGCTCTGCCTGACGGCTACACGATTGGCGGCTTCAACGACAGCATCCTGACCATGATTCCGAACATCTATCCCAAGATCAACTGGAATGCGCTGACCGATTTCGATCCGATCTCGCTGGTCGCCACGGTGGAGTGGGGTCTCGTCGTCAAGGAGGATTCGCCGTACAAGACGGTCGCCGACTTCATCGCCGCCGCGAAGGCCGCACCTGGCAAGCTCAACTACGGTTCCGGCGGCATCGGCAGTCCGCAGCACATCGCCATGGCGCTTTTCGCCACACGCGCCGGCATCAATGTCACCCATGTGCCCTACAAGGGTGCCACGCCCGGGGCGCTGGCGGTGGCGACAGGCGAGGTCGATGCCGGAATGCAGGGACTGGCGACGGTCACCTCGCTGATGCAGGCACACAAGCTGCGCCTCTTAGCCGTCTCGACCCAGAAGCGTCTGCCCCAGTATCCGGATGTGCCGACCGTCGATGAAGGCGGGCTGAAGGGTTTCTTTTTCAATTCCTGGTTCGCCATGGTCGCACCGGCCGGCACGCCGGCCGCCATCATCGATCGTCTCAACACCGAAATGCAGAAGGCGCTCGAGGACCCGGCCATACGCGCGAAGCTGGTTTCATACGGGCTGACGGTCAGGGGTTCCTCAGCCAAAGAGCTTGGCGCGGACACGAAAAAGCAATTCGAGATGTACAAGCAATTGATCAAGGCCAACGGCATCACCGCCGAGTGAACTTCTGGAGGAGACCTCCGCATGAATAACAAGCCCGTCATCCTGCACCCCGACCAGCTAAAAAGCCATGACCGCGGCAATGGCGCACGCACCATCCCACTGGTGACGGCCTCTCTCGGAGCCTCCGCCTTCATCAATGGCATCACGGAATTCGGCGGCGGCGTGGCGATTCCCTTCCACAGCCATAACTGCGAGGAAAGCGTGATGCTGCTCGAAGGCGATGCCTATCTCGACATCGAAGGCGAGGAGCACGTGCTCAAGGTATTCGACACCACCTGGATTCCGCCGAATGTCCCGCATCGCTTTCGCAACATCTCGGCGACCCAGCCGATGAAAATATTGTGGATCTATGCCTCAGTCGAGGCCACCCGCACGCTGATGGAAAGCGGCGAGACGCATCCCATCTCCGCCGAACACCAGAAATAGCCCTTCCTACTTCAAACCCGGCATCAGGCGCAAGGCATTGTCGCGCTCTATGGCGCGCAAATCCTTGGCCTTGAAGCGGTAGGCGGCCAGGCCGGCATTCACTTCGGCGCCGTCGCGGAACGGGAAATCCGTGCCATAAAGAATCTGCGGCACGGGGATCAGCCGGGTCAGTGCGTCGAGCGCACCACTGTGGTTGGCCTGGGCCGTGTCGTAATAGAACTTCTTCAGTTCGTGCAGCACGCCCTTTGGCAGGTGCCGCTCCCGCTCCTCCATGGTGGCTTCCTCGCGGGTGAAGCGGGAAAGAAGAAAGGGCATGGTGCCGCCGGCATGGGAGAATATCCAGCGGATGTCGGGATAGCGCGCGGCGGTTCCGGAAAACGCCAGGCTGGCGATGGTGCGGGTGGTGTCGGTGGCGTATTCGATCGCCCCTACGGTCACGTCCGTCAGCAGGTTGCGGCAGCATTCCGGAGCGAGAGGATGGGTGTAGACAACGGCCTTGCGGCGGTTCAGTTCTTCCCACACCGGCGCGAAGGAGGCATCGCCCAGCCACTTCTTGCCGTAACTGGTCATGAGGCCTATGCCGTCCGCCTTGAGAACGTCCAGTCCGTATTCGATCTCCTTGAGGCTGCCTTCCGTATCCGGCAGCGGGATGGTGGCGAACAGACCGAAGCGGCCGGGGTAATCGTGCGCCAGTTTGGCGCCGTAATCATTGGTGTCGCGGGCAAGTCGCCGCCCCTGCTCGACCTCTCCCAACCAGACGCCGGGCTGGATCAGGGACAGCACGGATTTTCTGATGCCGCTTTTGTCCATTTCCGCTATCGACATTTCCGGCGTCCAGGGCGCAGCCGCGCCGGCGCGTCTTGTGGCAATTTCAGCCATATAGGCGGGTGGAACGATGTGATGATGAACGTCGATGCGATAGGGTTTGGCGGCGGCCATCAGTTCGGTCGGGAGCAGGGCAGCCGCGCCCAGGGTGGCGATCTTTCCCAGAAAATCTCGCCGCGGCGGGCAGCACGCGTGACCCGTGGCCATTGTGTTGTCGCAATCGCTGTTCATGCACGCTCCTTGTCAGTAAAAGGCTCTCATGAGAAAAGAATGTCGCCCCATTTCTTTCGCACCTGCGCCATGACTTCGGGCGAGGTCTTGGTCGATTTCGGGAACTGGTCGCGCCAGGCCCAGGGCTTGCAGGCATCGATCAAGACAGACGAACAGGTGAAGTCGCGAATCTTTCTCTTGTCGGGATTTATCCGCGGGTCGGAAGCCTGGGATGTCCGGTTGCTGAGGAAGTCCATCTGGCTCGCGGGATCGCAGCGGGTGCCCAGAGCCCACAGAACCTCGGTCATATTGGTGGGGTCGATGTCGTCGTCCACGACGATGATGAATTTGCCGATGTGCGTCGCGCCGCCATATATGCTGGCCGCTATCAGCGCGGCCTGCTTGACATGTCCGGGGTACATTTGTTTCAGGGAAACCACGACCATGGGTTTTCTTCTGGCCTGGGGCACGAAGGAGACGCCCATCACCCCGGCGATCTGTTTGTCGAATCCGGCCCACAACTGCGCGGAATAATCGACGGTCTGAAAACCGTTGTCATCGTGCGTGCCGATCAGCATGGGCACGCCGAACTGGATCGGGTCATTGCGATGCATGATCGCAGACAGCTTCACCACGGGATGGGGGGACCTGTGGCCGGCGTAATAGCCTTCCCATTCGCCAAACGGTCCTTCGTCCGCGCTTTCCACTTCGGGCGGCGGCATTTCGCCTTCGAGGACGATCTCCGCATCCGCGGGGATGGGCAGGTCGACGGTTTCTCCCCTGACCACTTCGACGGCCCTGTTTCTCAATCCGCCCGTCCAGTCGAGTTCGCCTATGCCTATGGGCACGGAGGACATGGCTGACACCCAGAGCAGCGGCCCCTGACCGCAGACGATGGCGGTCGGGCAGCTTAGTCCCCTGTCCCAATACTTCTTCGCGATGATTGCGCCATGATGTCCGGGCACGACATGCAGGGCGACGGTGTTCTTGTTGACGATTTGCGAGCGGTAAGCCCCGACGTTGACCCAGCCGCTGTCCGGATCCTTCTGGATGACCATGCAGCCGGTACCGATATAGCGCCCGCCGTCATGTTCATGCCATTTCGGCGTCGGGAATTTCAGGACATCGATGTCCTTGCCGAGTTGGACATTTTCCTTGATCGGCCCTGTCTTCACATAGACGGGAGGAATCGGCTTCACGGCCGAGAGCTTTTCCTTCCAGGCCCGGATCAGATCGAGTCCCTTGAGATCCAGGGGCAGGCCTAGCCCCAGCGCGACACGCCGCGACGAGGTGAAGGGATTGGTGGCGACGCGAAAGCCCTGCGGATAGCCTTCGACCTTGTCGAAGATCAAGAGCGGCGACTCTGGGACGGAGAGCGAGAGTTCAGCAATACGTCCGATCTCCACATCCCAATGAGCGCCCTCTATGGTCCTGCACTCGCCCAGTTCTTTCGCCTTTTCTACGAACTCCCGCAAATCACCGACCATTGTCTCTCACCCTTCATTGGCGCTTCATGAGCGTTCTTATTTCTTGACGAAGTCCGGAGGCAACGGATAGTGCGGTCCGCCGGGAATCTGCTGCGTGGCTTGCAGTTCGCCTGTCTTCTTGTAGTCTCCCTGCAAAGCCCATTCCGCCTTCTGCACGTCTTCCGGATGCCAGTAGCCGAGGTTGCGCCCGTGGTAAGGCTCAGAGAGTTTGAGTTCGGGAAGTCCCTCCTCTTTCCAGATTTCCAGCGCCCGGTCCATGAATTCCTTCTTGGGCAGGGATACCGGAGGCAGGGGCCACTTGATGGTCGCATCCATCAGCAGATAGGACTGCGTCGGCAGGACCGGATCGTATGCCGCTCTCGCCGCTTCCAGTACCTCATTGGGCGCCAGGGAGAGATCGGTGAGGCCGTGGCAAGGCCGCGTGATGACTTTGCTGTCCCGGTGCGGCTGGAAGCGCGTCGACAGAGCCCAGATGATGGATGAAAAATTATTCGGATCGATGTCGTCATTGACGGCGACGATGATCTTGCTGTCGACACGATACTTCTGCGCGGCCTCCAGTATCTTCCATACCTCTTCGGTGTTGGTGTCCTTCACCTGGATCACCATGAAATAGATGGAGTCCGATGTTTCGCTGAAGGCGACCTTCTGCACCTTCTCGAAGCCGGCCTCATAGCGCAGGTGTTTGTACACCGAGGCCGAGTTGCCGAGCATCTTGATCTTGCTGCTCTCGCTGGGCTGAAACTGGCTGATATAGCCTAAGAGCACGGGATTCTTGCGATGGGTGATGCAAGTGACCGTGAAATAGGGGCGCGGCTGGGTCAGCGACATGTAGCCGATGGATTCGCCGAAAGGCCCTTCGTTCTCCAGGACGCTGGTGTCTATCAAGCCCTCGATGACGATCTCGGCATGGGCCGGCACTTCGAGGTCCACGGTCTTGCATTTGACCACTTCGAGCGCTTCTCCCGCCAGAGCGCCGGCCATGGCGAGTTCGTCGACGTCGATGGGAAAATCCACCACCGCGCATAAACCGACCGAGGGCGGGCCGCCGATGACGATGGCCGCCGGCAGCGGCTGGCCTTTGACGCGGGCCTTGTTCCAGTGGATGGCCACGCCGCGGGTGGGGCGGCAGAAATCGATGCCGGTCTTGGTCTGCGACTTGATCAGGACGCGGTAATTGCCGACGTTGCGGATGCCCGAGTCGGGATCCTTGGTCACCCAGCAGGGCGCAGTCAGTGCCGGACCGGGATCGTAACCGGGCGTGAATATCGGAATCGGAAACTCGTCCAGGCCGCCGTGCTCGAGCAGGCTGTCGCCCATGTGCACGTCCTCCTGCACGGGCCCGTATTCCACCAGTTTCGGCGGGATGGGATTGTTCTCGGCGTGGGCCCGTCTTTCCTGAATTTCCTCGGGCTTGCACATCATCGCCATGGCATAGATTTCTTCGCTGCCGCCCAGGGCGCCGATCACCACGCTGCCGGAATAGTGCTTGCCCTTGACGCCCGTGATGTTGTCGAACTGGAAGGCGGTGCGCTCGGCTTCGGGCAGGCCCAGATATTGCAGCCGTACCAGGGGGGATAATTCCGTATCCTTGTTGATCAGGCGATGGATGCGGCGCAGCTTGCCTTTTTTGTCCAGAACTTCAAGATATTCTCTAATGTCTTTGTAGTAAGCCAATGGACACCTCTCCAAAATATATTCCAGGACACGTCAGGATATGAGATCGCAACTGTGAATATACCGGACGACGTCTGATTGTCAATGCAAACCTGTGACAGGAAAAGTCATGTGAGGATAACAGCGCATTATTTATCTGATCCTGCCGGGAATTGGTTTATGCTTGTGCGTAATACCACCTTGGCCATAGGTATTGACCGCTTTCGTTTTCACCGGGGGGAGGAATGATGATGCACCGTTTCCTGACTGCCATACTTTTTGCTGCGCTGTGCTGCGCTCTGCCTGTAGCTCCCGCGCTCGCTCAAGGCTTTCCATCTAAGACGGTGTCCCTCGTGGTGCCCTATCCTCCGGGCGGCGTCACGGACATGCTGGCGCGCACGCTGGCCATCGAACTGGCCAAGCTCTGGGGCCAGTCCGTGGTGGTCCAGAACGCCGCCGGTGCGGGCTCCATCATCGGCGCCAACAAGGTCGCCAGCGCGGCCCCCGACGGCCACACGCTGCTCCTGACCATAGATCCCACGGTGGTCAGCAACCGTTTCCTCTACAAGAAGCTGTCCTACGACCCCGACAAAAGTCTGGTCCCGATCACCATGGTCGCCCAGAGCGGACAGTTGGTGATCGCGCATCCGTCTTTTCCCGCGAACAACATCAATGAGCTTGTGGAAGCCGCCCGCCGCGCGCCCGGAAAAATCACCTACGCCTCCTGGGGCATTGGCACCCAGCCCAATCTGCTGTTCGAGACCATAGCCAAGCGCGAAGGCGTGCAGTTCATCCATGTGCCATACAAGGGCGTCGCGCCGGTGACCCTGGCGGTGATGGCGGGCGAGGTGCAGGTCTCCATGGTGGCTCCGGCGGTGGCCGTCTCGCTGGCAAAAGCCGGCAAGGTCAAGCCGCTGGCCATCGGCGGCCTGCAGCGCTCCAGCCTCTTCCCGGAAATCCCGACCCTGGCCGAGGCCGGCTATTCCTATGTGTCCCCCGTGATCTGGTGGGGGCTGTTCGCGCCGGGGGGTACCAGTTCGCAACTGGTGGATCGCATCTACCAGGACGTCACAGCCATCGCCAAGCGGCCCGACTTCACAGCGAAGTACATCACCGCGTCCGGCCTCGATCTGGTAGCGAGCACGCCGGCCGAATTTACCGCCGCGATCCAGGCCGATGTCAAAGTCACCGCAGAGATGGTGAAGGCGGCCGGCGTTGCTCCGGAGTAAGCCCAGGTCGCAATGACCGGTGACCGGCACGATGGAAGCTGCACAGGAAAAGGAGTGATGATGCGCCGTTTCCTGACGGTCTTTGCTGCGGTAATGTTCGCTTTGCCTGTTGCTCCCGCACTCGCGCAAGCATTCCCGGCGAAAACGGTGAATATCGTGGTGCCCTATCCGCCAGGCGGCGTCGTGGACATGCTCTCGCGCGCTCTCGCAATCGAACTCACCAAGCTTTGGAGCCAGCCGGTGGTCGTCCAGAACGTCCCTGGCGCGAGCTCCATCATTGGCGCAAACAAGGTCGCCAATGCCGAGCCCGACGGCCATACGCTGCTCCTGACCATCGATCCCACGGTGATCAGCAACCGCTTCCTCTACAAGAAGCTGTCCTACGACCCGGACAAGAGCCTGGTTCCGATCACCATGATTGCGCGTAGCGGGCAGTTGGTGATCGCAAATCCGGCTTTTCCCGCGAACAGCGTGCGCGAACTGGTGGAAGCTGCCCGCCTTGCTCCCGGCCGCATCGCGTACGCCTCCTCCGGCAAGGGCACGCAGGCGAATCTGCTGTTCGAGACGATAGGCAAGCACGAAGGCGTGGAATTCCTCCAGGTGCCGTATAAAGGCAGCGTGCCGATGACGACGGCGGTGATGGCCGGCGAGGTGCAGGTCTCCCTGGTGAGCCCGGGGACGGCCGGCTCGATGGTGAGAGCCGGCCGGGTCAAGGCGCTGGCAATCGGCGGGGTGCAGCGCTCCAGCCTCTTCCCCGATGTCCAGACCATAGCCGAGTCGGGCTACCCCTACGCCGCCTCCGTGATCTGGTGGGGGCTGTTCGCGCCCGGGGGCGCCAGTCCGCAGTTGGTGGAGCGCATCAACCGCGATGTGACCAGCATCGCAAAGCGGCCGGACTTCACGACGAAATACATCACCGCCTCCGGCCTGGAACTGGTCGCGGACACCCCGGCCGAATTCTCCGCCGCGATCCGCGCCGACTTGAAAGTGACCGCCGAGATGGTGAAGGCTGCCGGCGTCCAGCCGGAGTAGTCCCTCTACTCGAATTTCGCCCCGGAGTCTTTCACCACTTTCGCCCAGTGGGCGATCTCCTCGCCGATGAAGGCGCCGGTCTGCTCCGGCGTGCTGGAAATCGCCGAGACGCCGAAATCATTGGCGAAGCGCTTCTTCACTTCCTGCGAGCCAAGAATCCTGACGAGATCGATATTGAGCCGGGTAATGATTTCTCTGGGCGTGCCTGCCGGTGCCATGACGGCAAACCAGGGGTCGGCGACCAGGCCAGGGAAGCCCTCTTCGGCTGTCGTGGCAACGCCGGGCAGCAGTTCCGAGCGCTGCTTGCTCGTCACCACCAGCGGCGTCAGCGTCTTCTGCCGGATATGAGCCGCCGGGGTGGAAATGTTGAACACTCCGACATCGATATGATTGCCGAGCAGGGCGTTCAAGGTCGGCGCCTCGCTGTTGTAGGGAACGAGTATGAACTTGATGTTCGCCTTGAGGCGGAGTTCCTCGATGATCAGGTGGTGCATGGAGCCGGCGCTGGGGACGCCGACCTTGACAGTGCCCGGCTTCGCCCGGGCGAGCGCCACGAGTTCCTGCAGCGAATTAACCTGAAGGCGTGGATTCGCAGTGATCACCAGGTCGCTGCTGGCGATCAGGGTCACCGGCGCAAGATCCTTCATCACATCGTAGTTGATGTTGGGATAGAGGCTAAGCCCCGTGGCGAGCGGCGCGGAGGCGCCGATCAACAGCGTATAGCCGTCCGGCTTCGCTCTGGCCACCATGGCCGTGGCCACCGAACCGCCGGCGCCGGGGCGGTTCTCGACGATGACAGCCTGGCCGATACTTTTCGACAACTGCTCGCCAAGGACGCGGCCGAGCACGTCATTGATGCCGCCGGGGGCATAGGGAATGATGAAATGGATGGGCTTGTTGGGATAAGCCTGTGCGCTGGCTGTTGCGGCCAGAAGCGCCAGCATGAGCCCGACAAAAAGATGGCTGAGGCGCTTGCCGATTTGCAGCATGTCGTGCTCCTTGTCCGATACCTGCCCGAGAAGATTCCAGCGCTGCAGTTTTTTCCGCTTCTGCCGATATTACAGGCAAACATGGCCGCGTTGCTTCAGTGTTTTTGCCGGTCATGAAAGCCCAGCCCTTGCAACTCCGCTTTCTTATGACTTTGGCACATTCCATGCATGGCAACATGCCAGGAAGAGTGAATGCACCAGGAGGCTATCATGTTCCATGTTCTTGACCATGCCGAGGTGGTCTATGCCGGCGATCTTTCCCAATCGACGAGATATGTCATCGAGCACTATGAGAAAAGACTCGACGAGGCCATCCGTTCCGGCATCAAGATTCTTTACAGCGATCCGCTGCACAGCCAGAGTGAAATCAAAAAAGATTTGTCTCAACATTCTTGCGACGATGTCGATAATGAATTCAACAGGACGTAGATTACGTCAAGGAAATACCTGCGGTGCCTGCCTCAGTGGAGACACGCCTCGGGCCCACGACCGTAACGCCGCCGTTGTGAGCGTTCCTCGCGAACGAACCTGAAGCGGCCGGAAGCGGGCCATACTGAACCCCGGTTCTTACGGGCGACATCGCAGGGTTGTTATTTGCAGGGAGTGCCGCAGCGGCCATGGCGAGAATGGGCACAGTCGTTCGCTTGTGCCGGGAGCCGATGGCGAAGCAGTCTAAGATCGCCAAGCCCCTTTGGGGCTCGCGATGACGGGTTTTTAGACGTCATCGCGAGCCGATTCTGCGACCCGGAGTGCGTCTCAGCGTGCGGCAGCCAAGGCCGCGAGCACCCGCTCGGGTGTCATCGGTGCGGTGCGCAGACGCACGCCGGTGGCGTCGAAGAAGGCGTTGGCGATTGCCCCCGGAATGCTGCGAATGGTCGGTTCGCCGGCGCCCGTGGGGGCCACTTCCGGATGGTTGATGAGCACCGACTCGATGGACAGGGGAGCATCCTGGATGTCGACGATGGGGTAGCTCGCCCAATCGACGCTGGTGACGCTGTTGGCATCGAAGCGTACCTCCTCGAGAACCGTGCGCGACAGACCGTGGATCACATTGCCCTCTATGGTTTGCGTCAGGCCCTGAGGGTTGATGATGATGCCGCAGTCGTGCGCCACGGTGAATTTTTTCGCCCAGATCCTGCCAGTCTTGCGATTGACCTCGACCTCGCAGACGGTGGCCACGATGGTGCCGCGCCGCTCCGTGTAACTGATGCCGCGGCCGCTTAGGATGTCGCCCGAGGACTTCGCCGTGCCCGAGACCCGAGTCTGCCAGCCGGCCTTTTCCGCTGCCGCCTTGATCGCGGCGGCAGCGCGCGGCTTGGTCGCGTACTTGATTCTGAAGGCGACCGAGTCTTCCCCGGTCGCCACGGCCAGTTCGTCGATGAACTGCTCGCTGCCGAAATGCACGTCCGGTCCGACCGGATCGCGCAGGTGTGAGGTGCGTAGCGGCGAAGAGCGGTCAAGAAGCGGGGCGATGGTCTCCCAACCCATGCGTCTGCTACTGAAACTGTAATTGTCTTCCGGTGTGCCGAAGCCCTCCACCGGATTGGTCGGCATGCCCAGTTCCTGGCCGGCCAGACTGTCGCGCGGATCGGCCTCATTGGTGGCGATATGTACGCGCGAGAAGCCCTTGCTGATGAATTCGTAGCCTATCACCTTGCCCGAGGCATCGAGTGCGGCGCGTGCCCGATGCACGCTGGCCGGTCCCTTCGGATCCCAGGCCGTGGCGTCCGAGCGTGACCCCTGCACCCGCACCGGCTTGCCGGTGAGCTTGGAGAGCAGCGCCGCGTCGATCGCCGCATCGCCGCCGTCATTGCGCCCATATGAGCCCGGACCCATCACCCAGATCGCATGCACCTTTTCCGGCGGCAGGCCGCAAAGTACCGCGACACCGTCGCGGGCGTAATGCGGCTTCTGCGATCCCGTCCACAGCGTCGCCGAATCGGCCTTCACGTCTGCCACGGCGCAGGCCGGACCCATGCTGGCATGGGACTGGAAGGGCCATTCGTACTCGGCCTCAATGACGCGGGCGGCCGTTTTGAACACGGCATCGACATCCCCCTTGTTCGTTTCCGTTTCGGCTTTCACCACCTTGGCAGAGCGGATATGGTCGTGCAGCTTGGGCATGGCGGGGTAGGGGTTTGTTGCCGCCGACCATTCCACCTTGAGGGTCTGCGCAGCGCGCACCGCATCCCATTCCTTGGGCGCCACGACGGCGAGGAAATTCTTTTCGCGAACCACTTTTGCGCCGGGGATTTTCTTGATGGAGCCAACATCGACCTTGAGGGGCACGGCGCCGGCGATGACCGGACGGATCACGCGCCCATGCAACATGCCGGGGACGGATATCTCGGTTATCCAGTCCATGGTACCGAACACCTTGCCTTCGACGTCGCGGCGGCGGAAGGATCTGCCCACGACCTTGTACTGCGAGGGGGATTTCAACTTGGCAGGGACCTTGATGTCCATGAAGTTGCCGACCTGCTTGTTCCACTCGACCTTGGAATTGAAAAACTTTCCGCCTATCAACTCTGCATAGCTCACGCGCTTGCCCCCGCCCGAGACCACGCCATCGAGGACGGAAAGCTGGTCGACCGGGACGGCGAGCTGTTTCGCGGCAGCCTCGACCAGGATGCGCCGGGCCTCGGCCGCGGCGCTGCGCAGCGGCTTGGCGCCGGTGCTGATGCCGGTGCTGCCAGAGGCGCCGCCCTGGTTGCAGGAGGTGGCGGTGTCGCCCTGGAAAACGGTGACGCTCTCGAAGCCGACATCCAGTTCTTCGGCGACGATTTGCGCGATGGCGACATCGAGACAATGTCCCATGTCGATTTTTCCATAGAAAGCCGAGACAGAGCCGTCTTTCAGGACGGCGACCCAGGAGTCGAGTTCGCCGGGAACCAGCGGCGGCTTGTTGGCGCCAATTTCCGCCAGCGCTTCTGTCACGAAACCAGCCATTGAAACCGAGACGATCAGGGCGCCTGAAGCCTTGAAAAATTCG
The DNA here is from genome assembly GCA_903930535.1 of uncultured Sterolibacterium sp. Taxonomy (GTDB): domain Bacteria; phylum Pseudomonadota; class Gammaproteobacteria; order Burkholderiales; family Rhodocyclaceae; genus CAIYYX01. The sequence continues at coordinate 16,546 of CAIYYX010000262.1, forward strand.
CGGCGGGAAGCGGAGAAATCCATGGGTGCGTTCATGCTGCTCCCCCCATTTGTTGTTGCGCCCGCTTGATGGCGCGCATGATGGAAACATGGGTGCCGCAGCGGCACTTGAGACCGGCGAGCGCCTCGCGCACCTCGGCGTCAGTGGCCTTGGGTTTTTTCTTCAGGAAGGCGGCTGCGGTCATCATCCAGCCATTGACGCAATAGCCGCACTGCGGCACCTGTTCCTCGACGAAGGCTGTCTGCAAAGGATGCGGCTTTTCCGGCGTGCCCAAGCCCAAGATGGTGGTGACCTTCTTGCCCTTGACCGCGGTGGCCGGCATGACGCAGGAGCGCACCGGCTCGCCATCCACATGCACCGTGCAGGCGCCGCATTGCGCCAGGCCGCAGCCGAAATGCGGGGCCTTCATTTTCAGATCATCGCGCAGGGCGTAGAGTAGCGGCATGGCCGGATCCTCCACCTTGACCGAGCGGGACTTGCCATCGAGCGTGAACTTCACGGTTGTCGCCACGGAGTGTCTCCTTTAAGTGGTGTTGGTATTGTTCCGTTTGCAGCGCAGGCTGTTCTTGTTCTTTGACTGCGCTGCATAGTGTATATCAGAGTTGCGACATAAGCGTTTTTTAGGTTTAGACTTCAACCGTGCCGCTACTGGAAGGCTTCATTCCAGGCCGGCATCTTCCGCATTGACCCGTTTTCTCGACTTGCAAGAAGTGGCTTCAGCGCTTCACTTACCAAGGGGAATTTCATGGGATCCATAATCAGCATTCAGAATTGCTTTCGGCTTCTTGCCGGCTTCGTACTCGCTGCCTGCCTTGCCATGTCCGCGTCCGCACAGACTGCGCCGCTGGTGATGAAAGTAGGCACGGCCACGATCAACGACAGCCAGCATCAGTGGATGAAGCTCTACGCCGCACAGGTGGAAAAGAACTCCAACGGGCGCATCAAGGTGGAACTCTATCCGGCCAGCCAGCTGGGCTCGATCCAGCGCATGATAGAAGGCACGCAGTTCGGCTCCATCCAGGGCTTCGTCGGCCCCCCCGAGTTCTTCGCCGGCATCGATTCGCGCTATCAGGTGCTGGGCGCGCCGGGCGTGTTCAACGACGTCGCCCATGCCAGCCGGACGATTCAGGATGCCGAGTTCATCGCGGCCTTCCTCGCCCTGGGCGCCAACAAGGGACTCAAGGGCGTCGGCCTGTTTCTCTATGGCGGTCCGATGATATTCAATACCCGCATCCCGGTGCGCAAACTCGCCGACCTCCGGGGCATGAAAATAAGGGTGTTCGCCTCCGAGATGCAGATGAAGCAGATCCGCCTGCTGAAGGCCACGCCTGTGCCCATGACGCTGGGAGAGGTGGCGCCGGCGCTGCAGCAGGGGAGCATAGACGGCCAGATGAGCACGGGATCGGTGCTCCTGCCCATGCATTTCAATGACGTCGCAAGGTATGTGTTCGAGACCAACCATGCCATCGTGACTTCGATGACCGTCCTTAGCAAGTCCTGGTATGACAAGCTGGCGCCTGACCTGCAGAAGGTGGTGTCTGATGCCGGCCAGGATGTGACCCGCGAGATGGCGCAAGCCACGCTCGACTCCCTCGCCAGACAGAAGGAGGGCTGGGTCAAGGCGGGTGGCGAATTCAACCAGCCGACGGCGGAGGAAAAAGCGCAGCTCATGAAACTGATGCTGCCCATTGGCGCCGAGGTGACCGCCGACAAGCCCGAGGAGAAGGCGCTCTACGAGCTTTTGCAGAAGGTGGCCAAGCGCAGCGAGTAAGCGCAGCTAGAAGCTCACGCGCTTTAGCGCTTCTTTCCGCAAGCTCTCGTCTATGAACTTGTCGAGGTCTATTTGCTCCCTGATCAGGCCCATCCTGAGGAGTTCCTTCTGCAACCATTCGAGCTTTGCCCTGGGAATTTCAGACTTGACGGAAAGATAGCCCTTGGCGATCACCTCGTCATAGATGTAAACGAGCTGCTTGTCGTTGGCCGGTTTCTGGTTCATCCGGCCGGCGAGCTTCAGCGTCTCGTCGCGGTGCTTGGCGGAATAGTCCAGCCCTTCCATGTAGGCGGCGAGGAAATTGATCATCTCCTCGCGCTTCGCCTTGAGCGTCTTCTCCTGGGCGATGATGACAAAACGCGGATACTCTGGCAAAAGGTCGGAAGCCAGTGCCATGACCCTGATCCCCAACTTGTCTGCATCGGGAATGAACTGCGTGGAACTGGCTGTCGCATCGATCTTGCCTGCGGCCAGGGCCTGGATCCTGGCACCGCTGCCGCCGGCGTTGACGATGTTGATCGAGTCGGGATCGACGCCATTTCTCGCCAGCATGTCGCGGGCGATGATGTCCGGCGCTGCGCCCGGCGCCGTGACGCCGAAAGTCTTGCCCTTGAGCTGGGCCCAACTCGTGATCTCCTTCCGCGCATAAAGGGCATAGGGGTTGCCGGGCATGGTCGAGCCGATGAAGCGCAGCGGCGCGCTCCTGTCTATCGCCAACAGGGTGGCGCCGCCGTTGGGCTCGGCGGAATCCAGTTCTCCGGCGAGCAGCGCCCTTATGATTTCCTTGTCGCCGCGCAGGTCGATGAACTCGACGTCCAGTCCGCGCTTTTTGAAGAAGCCCTTCTCCAGCGCCATGTAGAAAAACCCGGCATCCCCCTTTGCCTGCACCAGGCCATGCCGCCACTTCACCAGCGTCTGGGAGAATGCTGCGGGCGCCAGGCAGGCCAGAAGCGCGGCCGTGGCGATATTCAGAATAATTCTTCTATCCATTTCTCAACTGGCCTCCATTTTTCCGTGGCGCCAAAAAGCCTGGCGCGATGTTGTCCTGGCGAATAGTAATCCACTCTGCAGACAATCTGACAACGGTGCAGCGGTTTGGTAGCATCGGGGTGTTCGTTTATCGAACGGCAAACGAACCGACCTATGACCACGATCCCCCGCTATTACCAATCCCTCGATTTTCAGAAGCTCTGGGAGAAGTTTCCGCCGGCGCCTGAATACATGGACAGCAACTACATGCTGTCCCGCGACGCCTTGCAAGCCCTGCAGGAGGAGCGCTTCCTGCTGCAGATGCAGCGCGCCTGGGAAATCCCCTTCTACCAGAGGCACTGGGGCGCCGCGGGCATGGAGCCTGGCGACATCCGCAGCCTGGCCGATCTTTCCGGGATTCCTGCCTTCGCGGTGGCCGACCTGCGCGACGCCCTCAGCCGCAACCCGCCCTGGGGCGACTTCCTCGGCCTCGATCCGGAAACGGATGAGCCTCTGCCCCTGGTGCTGCAGACCAGCGGCGGTACCACCGGACTGCCGCGGCCCATGCTTTATGCGCCAGTGGACCGCGAGGTGATGAACATCAATACCGGAAGGCGTCTTTACATGCAGGGGGTGAGACCCTTCGACGTGATCCAGGTCGTGCTCTCCCTTGGCCTCTCAAACGGCGGCTTTCTGGCGCGCGAGGGCATCTGGAAATACAGCGGCGCCGTGCCCGTCATGACCGGCTCGGGCGCGCAGACTCCGACGCGGCGTCAGATCGAGATCATGCAGGCTTGGAAGACAACGCACCTGATCGGCTTCCCCGCCTATCTCAGGCACATGGGCCATGTGATGCGCGACGAACTGAAGCTGGATCCACGCGAACTCGGCATCCGCAGCCTGATCGTGCATCTTGGCGTCGATGACCGCGCCTCCCTGGAGGCGTTGTGGGGGGGCAAGGTGTATGACACCTATGGAACCAATGAATGCGGCTCTCTCGCAGCGGAGTGCGAGCAGCAGACCGGCGCGCATGTGTTTGAGGATTCCTTCGTGCTCGAGATCGTCGATAAGGACAGCGGTGTCCCACTGGGCTGCGGCGAGCGGGGCGTGATCTACCAGACCACGCTGTTCAAGCACCTGGCGCCTTTGATACGCTTCAATTCCCACGATATTTCCGCCTGGGCGGGAGGCACTTGCCCCTGCGGCAGTATCCATCAGCGCATCGAACGCATCTACGGCCGCAACGACAATATGGTGAAGCTGCGCGGCACAAACATCTACCCGGAGGCGATAGGCGCACTGGTCACCGAATATCCGCAGTCCAACGGCGAATACATTTGCGTTGTGGAGCGGGTCGATGATGCCGGGCGCGAGGAGATGACGGTTTTCGTCGAGGCCTTGCATGCGGATGTCGACAAAGCCGCGCTGGAGCGGGATCTGGCTGTCCGCTGCAAGGAGGCCCTGGGCGTGAAGCTGACGCTGCGCGCGGTCGCCCCCGGAGAACTCGATGCCATGACCGGCTTATCCAGCACATCCAAGACCCGGCGCCTGATAGACAAGCGGCCGCAACCCTGAGGACAGCCATGAAACTGTTTGATTGCCACTCCCATTGGGCGACTGAAAAGGGCTATCTGTTTCGCACCGAGGCGGAAAGAGCCCAGCAATTCAAGATCTGGAGGACGCCGTTCGAACTCTTCAGCGAAGAACAGCAAGCCGACTATTTTCGCAAGCACAATGTCCGGAGCATCCAGGATATTTCCTGGATCAAGGAGCTTTCCCTGGACGAGATGCGGCCCTATCACGACTATGTGCTGGACGTGCAGAGCCGGCATCGCGATGTGATGTTCGGGCAGTGGCTGCAATTCGATCCGCGTCGCCATGGCAAGGCTGCGGTCGCCGAATTCCAGCGCTGCGTCGAAAAAAGAGTGGGCTTCGTCGGGCTCTGCGTGAATGGCCAGGTCACGGGTGTTCCCGCCTGCGAGCCGGAATGGGATCCCTTCTACAAGGCGGCTATCGATGCCGGCGCGCCGGTGATGATTCTCGCCGGCTTGACCGGCATAGGCCAAGGGCTTCCGGGCGGCAAGGGCATCGTTCTCGACGACGGTCATCCGCGCCACATCGACCGGGTCGCCGCGCGCTACCCGGATCTGAAGATTCTTGCCGCGCGTCCGGCCTGGCCCTGGCAGGAAGAAATGATTGCCATCATGATTCACAAGCCCAACGTGAGCTATGAACTGCACGGCTGGGGGCCGAAGCAATTTACGCCTGCCCTGAAAAAGGAGATCGCCGGGCGCATGCAGGACCGCGTCATGTTCGGCTGCGACTTCCCGGTGCTGCGCTACGAGAAGGTCATTGCCGACTGGTCGGCAGAGGGTTACACGGAAACCGTTCTGGAAAAAATTCTTCGCAAGAATGCCGAAGCGTATTTTCCGGGTGCACTGGATTAATGGAGAAGAAAATGATGCTTTCAAGACTCGCCGTCCTGCTCTCATGCGCCAGCCTGCTCTCCCCCCTGTCGCATGCACAGACCGACTTTCCCCAGCGCATGGTGCATCTCGTCGTGCCATTCCCGGCCGGGGGTGCGACAGACGTGATGGCCCGGCTGCTCGCGCAGAAGCTCACGACAGCCTGGGGTCAGCCGGTGGTGGTGGAAAACAAGGCGGGGGCGACAGGCGCGATCGGCTCGGTGTTCGTCGCCAAGGCCGTGCCGGACGGTTACACGATACTCATGGGTACCGCATCCACGCACTCGGTCTCGCCTGCGGTCAATCCCAATCTGCCCTACAATAATTTGAAGGATTTTGTTCCCATCTCACTGGTGGCGACTTTCCCAAACATGCTTGTCGTCCATCCTTCGGTGCCCGCGAAGACGGTGCCGGAATTCATCCAGTATCTGAGGACGAATCCCGGCAAGGTGAATTTCGCCAGTTCGGGCACAGGAGGTTCGGTGCATCTGGCCGGCGAGCTTTTCAAGTTGGCGACCAAGACCGAGATGGTGCATATCCCCTACAAGGGAAGTTCGGAGGCGCTCAACCAGCTCTTGGGCGGGCAGGTGCAATCGGTGTTCGACAATATGACCACCGTCTGGCCCCATGTCCAGGCCGGCAGACTGCGCGCTCTGGGCGTGGCTGGTCTGACGCGTTCCTCCGAAGCGCCCGATGTCCCGACGATAGCCGAAACCCTGCCGGGCTTCGAGGCCAATTCATGGGTTGGCCTTTTCGCACCGACAGGAACGCCTGCAGCCATCATCAACAAGATGTCTGCCGATACCCAGCGTGTCCTCAAAGATCCCGACATCGTGCAGCGACTTGCCCGCCTGGGAGCCGCCGCTTCCGGGAACGATCCCGAGGTCTTCGGCGCATTCGTGCGCAAGGATACCGAGAAGTGGCGGGGCGTCGTTTCTGCGGCAGGCATCAAACTGGAGTAGCGGCCGCAGCACGCAGCGGTTGATGCGACGCTCTCTTGTCCATTAACATGCGCCATGATTGATGAACCGGATTCAGGCCGCCGCATCCTGTTGAAGGCGCTGGCGGCAGTCCCCTTGCTTAACTCAGATGCCATGGCCGCCAGCCAGCCCATTTTGACCCGACGCATTCCTGCCACAGGCGAGGCGCTGCCGGCGATCGGGCTGGGCACCTGGCAGTCCTTCGATATTTCCGCACAGGATGATCTCGCCTCTGCGCGGCAGAGTCTGAAGCTCTTGGTCGAGCAAGGCGCGAGCATGGTGGATAGTTCTCCCATGTACGGCAGGTCGGAAGCCGTGCTCGGGCAACTGGCCTCGGAGCTTGGGCTGGAGGGCAAACTTTTTCTTGCCACCAAGGTCTGGACCAATGGGCGCGATGCAGGCATCCGGCAGATGGAGGCATCCTTCCGCCTGATGGTCACGCGGCGCATGGATCTCATGCAAATCCACAATCTCGTCGATGCCGCCACCCATGTGAAGACGCTGCGGGCTTGGAAGGAGGAAGGGCGCATCCGCTATTTCGGAGTGACCCACTACCACTCCGGCGCCTATGGCGAGATCGAGCGCTTCATGAAGGCGGAGAAACCAGACTTCCTGCAGATCAATTACTCCCTGGCCGAGCCGCAATCCGGATTGCGCCTTCTGCCTCTGGCGCGCGAGTTGGGCATTGCCGTGATCGTCAATCGTCCCTTCGCCGAGGGCGAGCTCTTCAGCCGGGTCAGAGGCAAGAAATTACCAGAGTGGGCTTCGGAGTTCGATGCCGCAAGCTGGGCGCAGTTCTTCCTGAAATGGATCCTGGCCAATCCGGCAGTCACTTGCGCCGTGCCGGGAACGCGCAACCCAAAGCACCTGCAGGACAACATGGCAGCAGGGCGCGGCCGCCTGCCTGACCAGGCTGCCTTGGAGCGGATGAGCGCCCTGCTGCGTTCGTAGGCCGACCTACGCGGTCACGCTCGACCAGTTCTTCACCAAGTACTCGGTGCTGCGCGTATCGCCCAGGACTCCGTGGCACCGCCAGCCTTGGCGATTATCAGGTTCTATTCGAATCCCAAGTTTGCTACCATGACAGCCACCCAGTCAGCGAACAAGTTCATGGAAAACTCCCCGCAAGCGCGCAGACATTTTCTGAGCTACATCCCGAAAGAGCTTGGCCTTCTTCTGGTGCTTCTCGCGCTTCTCGTGCTGGGTTATTACGGGCGGGATTTCACCAAGCAGTTGGGGGCACCGGATCGTTGCTGGGAATTGAAGGAAGTCGACGGTCAACTCTACAAATCGAATCCCTGCACCGGGCAATTCCTGCTGCTTGGCGATGCCCCCAGCCACAAATAAGCGAACGAGACGCTTGTGCGCCCGAGCTTCAGAATTTTTGCGAAGGCGCTTTTTCGCAGCTGTAAATCATTGAACTCGCCACCGGCGCGCCTTCCTCCCGGCTGCGGTAGACGCCCTCAAGCCGGTTGAGTTCGTGCAGGACGTATCTTTTCGCCACGGCCTGCCTCTCGGGTCTCTTCCAGACAGCATCGGCCTCCTCGGTTTTCCAGGCTATCGTCGTTTCGCTGAACTTTGCGGGTTTGCCGTCAATGGTCTTCTTGGCGATATCCACGGCGATAGTTTTCTTGAGCAGTTGCGAACTGCAAACCAGCGTGAATTGCTGCGGCGCGGGCGGCTTTTTCTGCTCTTCGGCGAAGGCGAAGGCGGAGGCGGCGAGAGCGACTGCGATAAAGGCCAAGAGCATCACGGGATTCATCTTTTCATCGCCTCGTCCGATCAGGTTGAATGATAGTAAACGCTTGACGCCGGCTTGAGAAGCCGAGCCGTGGAAAAGGTTCTAGTTTCGCGGCGGCGCGCCATAGGGGGCAGCGGGTGGCGGCGTGGCCGGCACAGCCTGCCATCCGCTCGGGCAGGAAGAGACATAGGGGTAGTAGTTATTGGCTGCGGCGCAGAAATACCAGTGCTGCACCGGTGCAGCTGCCACGGCAGGCGCGTAGTTGGGTGGATAGTTTGGGACATAGACCGGAGCCGGCTGTACATAGACTGTTTGCGGCCGGGTCAGGTCGTACATGATTGCACCGCCAATCAGCGCAGGAAAAATCCAGTTCCCTCGCCAACCCCAGCCACCATGTCCGCGACCGCCGTCGGCGTAAGCCGCAGACGTTGCCAGGATCGCAATAAGCAAAAATACTTTTTTCATGGCATGTGCTCCTTGATGAGGTCAGTTCACAAGTTCACAGTTTCGCAAGTTTACTCGACGGTAATCCGGTTGCGCACCCTCAAGTATTCCCCTGGGGGGCTTGAGGTCGTCGTCGTGAGCAGCCTTCCCTTGTAATCGTAAGTCACCTGATAGCCGGTGGGAGGGCCGGGTTCGTAGACGGTATTGCACTGCTGCTGGACGGTTTGGCCGCCTGTTCCCATGCGATCTCCGACCATGGCCCCGCCGATGGCGCCGGCGATGGTTGCCGCATCCTTGCCATGACCGCTGCCAAAGCGTGAGCCGACCAGGGCACCCGTCAGTCCGCCGATCACCGCGCCTGCGGGATTGTGATCCGGACCCTGGGCGGCCGCCACGGGCTGGCAGACCTGGCGGGCCAGATCAGGGCCGGGAATCGGTTTGTAATCCAGGACCCGCGCGTACTCCGTCGCGTCCTGGATGACGCTGGATGTCTGCGGCGGCGGCGGCGTGTATCTCTCACGGTACTGCTGAGCCATTGTCGCCAGGGGGAGCAGCAAGGCGGCTGCAAGCAGGGTGCGTTTCATGGTTATTCCTTTCTATGAACTTGCCTTCAGGATAGCAAGCGCAGCGCAAAAGAGTATTTCCTACTCCTTCAGGAATGCATTATTTTGTAATCAATTGTTGCTTGGGTATGTGCCAGTCGCCGCCCAGGGCCTTTTGCAGGAGGACGCTGGCATTGAGCCGGCTGCCGCTGATGCCAAGGCCGGTCCGGTCGGCGGCTAATGCCGCCGCCTGCGCCGTGACGACGTTGAGATAGCTGACGGTGCCTGCCTGATACTGGTTTTCCGTTAGCGTCAGCGCTTCATGGGCTGCCACTTGCGCTGCCCGCTGTGCCTCTGCCTCAGCCGCCAGTATGCGCAGGGCGGCGAGGTTGTCTTCGACCTCCTGGAACGCCGTGAGCACCGTCTGGCGATAGCTGGCCACACTCCTGTCATAGGCGGCGATGGCCTGCTCCTTCTGTGCCGATCGCGCTCCTGCATCGAACAGGGTGAGGGCCAGGGCCGGGCCGAGAGACCAGAACCTGTTGGGCAGTGCGGTCAATTGGGAGAAGCTGGAATTCTGGTAGCCGCCCGCGGCGTTGAAAGTCAAGGCAGGGAAGAAGGCAGATTGCGCCACGCCGATCTGGGCATTGGCGGCGGCGATGCGCCGCTCGCTGGCGGCGATGTCCGGTCTGCGCTCGAGCAGTTCTGAGGGCAGGCCGACGGGTATGTTCGGCAGGGTCGGCAGAGTGGCAACGCCGTCCTTGGCCGGCACACTGATGTCTGCCGGCGCCCGCCCGATCAGCACGGCGATCGCGTGCTCCAGTTGCGCCCGCTGCACGCCGAGATCGATAGCCTGTGCCTGCGTCGATCTTAACTGTGTCTCTGCCAGCGCAACGTCGCTGCGGCCGGAAACACCGGCTTCGTAACGGTTCCTGGTGATTTGCAGGGAACGCTCATAGGCCGCGATGGTTTGTTCGAGCAGGCGGCCCTGTGCCTGATTGACACGCCGTTGCAGATAGCTTTGCACCAGCGTCGCCTGTGCGCTCAACAGCGCCGCCTGCAGGTCGGCGGCGCCGGCCTGCACTTGCGCCTCGCTGGCTTCAACGGTGCGCCCGATGCGGCCCCAGACATCCGCCTCCCAGTTGGCGGAGAGAGAGAGCCGGTCTGTGTTGCGCACCGGAGAGCCGGGCGAGACGACTGCCGTGCCGGTTGAAGAGGCCGCCGAAGTGCCTTGTCCGCGGCTGGCAGAGATGCCGCCGGAAACGGTCGGATATTGGCCGGCGCTGGCCGAACCCAGGAGTGCTTGCGCCTGACGGTACTGGGCAGCGGCGGCGATGACATTCTGGTTGGACACTTCCACCTGTTTCACCAGCGCATCCAGTTCCGGGTCGCCGTATATTTCCCACCAGTTGCCGCGGGAGACATCATCCCGCGGCTGGGCACTCTTCCATCCCTCCCTGTAGGCGGCAGGGGAATGCATTGCGGGGCGAAGGTAATCCGGCCCGACCGCGCATCCGGCCAGGATGCAGAGGGCGAGGAGCAGGGGTAGGTGTTTCATGGCCAGTCTCAACTCCATGTTTGTCGGCCTGCACCCGTCCGGGTGTCTCCATCGAAAGGCCGACCTACGTTTTTGCGGGGCTTCCGGAAACGCTGACACCACATCCTGAAGCGGTCAAGATAGAGATAGACCACGGGCGTGGTGTAGAGCGTCAGGACCTGGGAGAGCAAGAGGCCGCCGACGATGGAAATCCCCAGTGGCCGGCGCAACTCGGCGCCTTCGCCGGAGCCGATGGCCAGGGGCAGGGCGCCGAAGAGCGCGGCCAGAGTAGTCATCATGATGGGGCGAAAACGCAGCAGGCAGGCCTGATGGATGGCGTCGCGCGGCGAGAGGCCCTGATGCCTTTCGGCGTCGAGGGCGAAATCTATCATCATGATGGCGTTCTTCTTGACGATGCCGATCAAGAGAATGACGCCGATCAGCGCAATGATGGAAAACTCGGTGCCAGAGGCGAGCAACGCCAGTATCGCGCCCACACCCGCAGAGGGCAGGGTGGACAGAATCGTGAGCGGATGGATCAGGCTCTCGTAGAGTACGCCCAGCACGATATACACGGCGATCAATGCCGTCAGAATCAGTATCGGCTGGCTGGCGAGAGAGGCCTGGAAGGCTCTCGCCGTTCCCTGGAAATTGCCGCGTAGAGAAATCGGCACGCCTATTCTTGCCATGGCGTCCTCGATGGCACGGGTTGCATCGGACAGGGATACGTTCTCCGGGAGATTGAAGGAGATCGTCGATGCCGCGAACAGGCCCTGGTGATTGACGGACAGAGGCGTCGAGGTCGGAACGTAATGGGCAAAGGCCGAGAGCGGCACCTGCGTACCATTGGCAGTGATGATGAAGACGTCGTTCAAGGTCTCCGGGCTCTGCCAGTATTGCGGCGCCGCCTCCATCACCACGCGGTACTGATTGAGCGGCTGGTAAATCGTTGACACCAGGCGCTGGCCGAAGAGATCGTTGAGGGTGGCATCGATCAGTTGCTGCGTGATGCCGAGCCTGGAGGCCGCATCGTGATCGACGATCAGGGTGGTCTGCAGGCCCTTGTCCTGCTGGTCGGTATTCACGTCCGTGAGTTCCTTCAGGCCGCTCAAGACCTGGCGGATCTTCGGCTCCCAACTGCGCAATTCCGTGATCTCGTCCGCCTGCAGGGTGTACTGGTACTGGGCATTGCCGGGCCGGCCGCCGATGCGGATGTCCTGCGCCGATTGCAGGAAGAGATTGGCGCCGGGTTCATGGGCGAGCTTGCCGCGCAGCCGGCCTATCACCTGGTCGGCCGAGAGCGTTCGTTCGGAGAGCGGTTTTAAGGCGACGAACATGAAACCCGAATTGCGCCCGCCGCCGCCGGTGAAGCCGACCACATTCTCGACCGCCGGATCCTCGCTGACGATGGTGATGAAATGGGCCAGCTTGGCGCGCATCGCCTGGAAGGAGATGCTCTGGTCGGCCTGGATGTTGCCGACCAGGCGGCCGCTGTCCTGCTGCGGAAAGAAGCCCTTGGGCACGATGTTGTAGAGATAGACGTTGCAGCCCACCGTGGCGAGAAGCACCAGCATCATGATGCGGCCGTGCGCCAGCGCCCAGTCCAGGCTTCTCCGGTAGCCTTCGAGCATGGCGGCGAAGAGGCTTTCGGACGCGCGGAAAAACCGTCCGCGCTTCTCGGTCGAATGCGGTCGCAACAACCGGGCGCACATCATCGGCGTGACGGTCAATGAGAGCACCAGGGAAACCAGGATGGCCGCAGAAAGGGTGACGGCGAATTCGCGGAACAGACGGCCGATGATGCCGCCCATCAGCAGGATGGGGATGAATACGGCGATGAGCGACAGGCTCATGGACAGCACGGTGAAGCTCACCTCGCGCGAACCGCGCAATGCCGCGGCGAAAGGCGCCATGCCGTTCTCGATGTGGCGGGAGACGTTTTCCAGAACCACCACGGCATCATCGACGACGAAGCCGGTGGCGACGATGAGCGCCATCAGCGAGATGTTGTTCAAACTGAAGCCGGCCAGGTACATCACCGCGAAGGTGCCCACGAGCGAAACCGGTACGGCGACAATGGGGATCATCGCCGCGCGGCCATTCCTCAGGAAGACGAAGACCACCAGCACCACCAGCACGATGGACAAGAGCAGCATGCGCTCGACTTCGCGCAGCGAGGCGCGGATGGTCGGGGTCCGGTCTATGACCACCTTCAGGTCGATGGCGCTGGGAATGGAAGCGGACAGGAGAGGCAGGAGCGCCTTCACCCGGTCCACTGTCTCGATGATGTTGGCGTTCGGTTGCCGGTAGACGAGCAGAAGCACAGAGGGCTTGCCATTGGCCAGGCCTTCGTTGCGCAAGTCCTGGACCGAGTCCTGGACCAGGGCGACATCGGAGAGACGCACGGCCGCGCCATTCCGGTAGGCGATGATCACGGGAATATACTCGGCAGCCTTCTTGGCCTGGTCGTTGGCGAGAATCTGCCAATGCCTTTCATTGTCCTCGATGGCGCCCTTGGGACGGTTGGCGTTGGCGGCATTGATGGCGTTTCTCACAGTCTCGACGCCGATGCCGTACTTGTTGAGAGCCGGCGGCGAGAGTTCGACGCGCACCGCCGGCAATGAACTGCCGCCCACTGTCACCTGGCCGACGCCGCCGAGCTGGGAGATCTTCTGGGCCAGTATGGTGGACGCCGCATCGTACATCTGGCCGCGGTTCATCGACTCGGAAGTGAGCGAGAGAATCATCACCGGCGCGTCCGCAGGATTGACCTTGCGATAGGTCGGGTTGCTCGGCAATCCTGTGGGAAGCAGGCTGCGCGCCGCATTCAATGCCGCCTGGACATCGCGCGCGGCGCCGTCGATGTTGCGGGAGAGATCGAATTGCAGGGTGACGCGGGACTGGCCCAGCGAACTGCTGGAGGTGATTTCCGTGACGCCGGCAATGATGCCGAGAGAGCGTTCGAGCGGCGTCGCCACCGTCGCGGCCATGGTCTCGGGGCTGGCTCCTGGCAGCGAGGCCGACACTGAAATGGTCGGATAATCGACCTGGGGCAGGGGCGCGACCGGCAGCAGGGTGAAGCTGACCAGACCCGCCAGCGCCACCCCCAGAGTGAGCAGGGTGGTGGCAACCGGACGGTCGATGAACAGGCCCGGGAGATTCATGTGCCTGCCTGCCATGCCTTGTACCGGCGCGCCGTGCGGTCGAAGGCGAGATAGATCACGGGGGTGGTAAACAGCGTCAGTACCTGGCTCACCAGCAGCCCGCCGACCATGGTGATGCCCAGAGGGTGGCGCAGCTCAGAGCCGACGCCCGTGCCCAGCATCAGGGGCAGCGCGCCCAGGAGAGCCGACAGAGTGGTCATCAGGATGGGCCGGAAGCGCAGCAGACAGGCCTCGTATATGGCCTCGCGCGGCGTCTTGCCCTCCTTGCGCTCGGCTTCCAGCGCGAAATCTATCATCATGATGGCATTCTTCTTGACGATGCCGATCAGGAGCACGATGCCGATGATGCCGATGATGCCCAGGTCAGAGCGCGACATCATCAGCGCCAGGAGTGCGCCGACCCCGGCCGAGGGCAGGGTGGAGAGTATGGTTACGGGATGGATGTAGCTCTCGTAGAGCACGCCCAGCACGATGTACATGGTGACGATGGCGGCGAGTATCAAAAGCAGCGTGTTGTCGAGCGAGCCCTGGAAGGCCAGTGCGGCGCCCTGGAAGCCTGTTTCTATGCTGGCGGGCAAGGAGAGACTTTTCTCGGCGGCATGGATGGCAGAGACCGCATCGCCAAGCGATACGCCGGCAGCCAGGTTGAATGAGATCGTCGTCGCGGGAAACTGGGCGATATGGTTCACCGCGAGCGATGTCGGTCTCTCGGAGATGCGCGCGATCGACGAGAGCGGCACCTGCGTTGTCGTTCCATTAACGGCCGACCCCACATAGATTCCATTCAAGGCCGTGAGCCCCTGCTTCCACGAGGGCTTGATCTCGAGCACGACGCGGTAAAGATTCGACTGGGTGAATATGGTCGAAATCAATCTCTGGCCGAAGGCGTTATAGAGCGCATTGTCTATCGCCGCCGGGGTGATGCCCAATCTTGCGGCGCTGTCGCGGTCGATCTCGATATAGGCCGACAGGCCCTTGTCCTGCATGTCGCTGGCCACATCGGTGAGTTGCGGCAGTTCCTGCAGCCTGGCGACGAGCCTGGTCGCCCAGATGGCCAGTTCTTCCGGATTGGCGTCCTGGACGCTGAACTGGTATTGCGTGCGGCTCACCCTGTCTTCTATGGTCAGATCCTGCACCGGCTGCATATACATCGAGATGCCGGGAACCTTTTCCAGCTTAGGCTGCAGGCGACGGATGACCCCGACTGCGTCCGCATCGCGTTTGTCCTTGGGCTTCAGGTTGATGAGCATGCGGCCGCTGTTCAACGTCGCATTGGCGCCATCGACGCCGATGAAGGAGGACAGGCTCTCCACCGCAGGGTCGGAGAGAACCGCTTCTGCCAGCGCCTGCTGGCGCAGCGCCATGGCGGAAAATGAAATCGTCTGCGGGGCTTCCGTGATGCCCTGGATGGCGCCGGTATCCTGAACGGGGAAGAAACCCTTGGGAATGAAAACATAGAGCACGACGGTGAGAACCAGGGTCGCGACGGCGACGAGAAGCGTCGTGCGCTGGCGGTCGAGCACCCAGGTGAGCATGCAGCCGTAGCGCGCGATCACCCTGTCGAAGAAGGCGCCGCTCTCCCGGAAAAACCTGCTCTGCTCGGCCTCGGGCGTGTGGCGCAGGAGTTTCGCGCACATCATCGGTGTCAGCGTCAGGGACACCACGGCCGAGATCAGGATGGCCACTGCCAGCGTTACCGCGAATTCCCTGAACAGCCGTCCGACCACGTCTCCCATGAAGAGCAGGGGGATGAGGACCGCGATCAGCGAGAAGGTTAGCGAAATGATGGTGAAGCCGATCTGCTCGGCACCCTTCAGGGCCGCTTCCAGCGGCGAGTCGCCGGCCTCGACGTAGCGCGAGATGTTTTCTATCATGACGATGGCGTCATCGACGACGAAACCCGTGGCGATGGTCATGGCCATCAGGGTCAGGTTGTTGATGGAAAACC
>CAIYYX010000263.1 GCA_903930535.1 uncultured Sterolibacterium sp.
ATCGGGCAGTCGGCGCAGATTGGGCTTCGAACGCCAACCCGGCTTGGTCCAGAACCCTGGTCAGCGGTTAAAACTGTTTATACGGCCATTGCTGGCGCTGGTTTCACGCGCAAAGGAGTTGTCTTGAATCGCTGCGCTGCCTGCCACAAGTCATAGGCGCTCTGCTCTGCTAACCAAAGGCGGGCATCGCCGCCACGCTCCATGCCTAGCCTGAAGTTCCAACGGATTTTCCTGGTCCGGTTGGCGCCAAGTCTTTGTCTCCATTCGTGAATTCCCCTTTTTTGGGGATTTTTTTGGTGTTGTTTTGTAGTCACTAAAATACTTGACAATTTATAAATTTTGTGAATAATTCTCCATATGGCTTCTCGAACAGGCGCAGCGCATGTCGTTACTACGACGCGTAAATACAAGGATCAGGTCTATCGCACGCACCTGCTGCGGCGCAGCTATCGCGAGGACGGCAAGGTCAAGAACGAGACCCTGGGCAATCTGTCTCACTTGCCTGAATCGCTGATCGACATCATTCGTCTGTCCCTGCAGGGGGAGGTCTTCGTGCCGCTCGCCAAGGCCTTCGAGATCACTGCATCAAGGCCCCATGGACATGTTCAAGCTGTCAGCCTGGCCATGCAGCGCCTGGACATCGCCTCTCTCCTTGGCACCAAAGCCTGCCCCGAGCGCGATGCCGTGCTGGCCATGATCGCCGCACGCATTGTGGCGCCCAATACCAAGCTCGCCACCACCCGGCTCTGGCACACCTCTACCCTCGCGGAAGACTTCGGCGTCTCCCAGTCCAGCGAGGACCATCTCTACGCCGCTATGGACTGGCTGCTCGAGCGTCAGGACCGGGTCCAGAAGAAGCTGGCTTCTCGCCACTTACCCGCCGGCGGCATGGTGCTGTATGACCTCTCGTCGAGCTATTTCGAGGGCAGCACCTGCCCGCTGGCCAAGCGCGGCTACAACCGCGACGGCAAGGGCGGCAAACTGCAAGTGAACTACGGACTGCTCACCGACCCGCGCGGCTGCCCTGTGGCGGTCTCCGTCTTCGAGGGCAATACCTCCGACAGCAAGACGTTCATGCCCGCGGTGCATAAACTCCGCGATGACTTCGGCGTGAAGCAGATGGTCATGGTGGGTGACCGCGGCATGGTCTCTCAAAAGGCCATCGATGCCATGCGTGAAGATGACGGCATCGGCTGGATCACCGCACTCAAGACGGGCTCCATTCGCGCCTTGGTCGAGCAGGGGCATCTGCAAATGGGCCTGTTCGATGAGCGCAACCTGCTCGAGATCGAATCCCCTGACTTCCCCGGCGAGCGCCTGGTGGCTTGTCGCAACGAAGCCCTGACCAAGCTGCGCGCCTTCAAGCGCGAAGACCTACTCGCCGCGACCGAGCTTCGCCTGACCAAGATCAAGGAGCGCGTTGACGCAGGCAAGCTCGTTGGCGCTGACGTCATCGGGCTGCGCGTGGGCAAGATCATCAACCAGTTCAAAATGTCCAAGCACTTCGAGTTGACCATCACGGCGTCGGGCCTGCATTGGGCGCGCTGCGAGGATGCGATCAAGAGGGAAGCGGCTCTGGACGGGCTCTACATCATCCGCACCTCCGTGCCCAAGCAGCAAATGGATGCCCCGACCTGCGTGCGCAACTACAAGTCGCTGGCCAATGTCGAGCGCGCCTTCCGATCCATCAAGACGATCGATCTCAAGGTACGTCCGATCCACCACCGAACAGAGAACCGGGTTCGTGCCCACATCTTCCTGTGCATGTTGGCTTATTACGTCGAGTGGCACATGCGCGAGGCTTGGCGCGAGTTGATGTTCGCCGACACGGAGCAGCAAGACAAGGCGACCCGAGACCCAGTCGCACCTGCCCAGAGATCTGAATCAGCCAATGTCAAGGCGGCGTCTCATGCGCTACCTGACGGTACGCCAGCACACAGTTTCGCCACATTGATGGCCACGCTCGCCACGCTGGTCCGAAACACTTGCCGAACACCTGGTGCAAACGATAACGGCACCACCTTCGAGCTCACGACCACCGCTGAGCCCGCCCAAAAACGCGCGCTCGCGCTCATCGATAGCATCAGACCGTAGACAGAAACTCAACCTCGAAATTCAAGCTACCGCTTGATTTATAAGGGGAATTCGTCCATTGCCAGTTGGAACTTCAGCTTAAAACGTCGCGATGGGCAAGCTTGTGGTTTTCCTGACCGCAGCCTCGGCAGAAGTCTATGCCGATCGAATCAAGGTTTCCGCCGATATGCCCAGACCCACGTGCAACTTGCGCACCATGGCC
>CAIYYX010000264.1 GCA_903930535.1 uncultured Sterolibacterium sp.
GATCGCTTCCTGGCGATTGGCAAGGTGCTTAGCGCCGGCAGGCTGCTGACTGTCTGCACAGGAGAGGTTCGCTCGTACATGGGAGCAGGCCTGGAATACAAGGTTGTCGCGATCATGCAGGCCACCATCGTCAACGTCGCCAAGTGAGGCCTGCGCCTCCCCTGACTGCGGTGGTACCGTGGTCGCCATCGCCAGATTTGTCACTACCCCGGATGAGGTAGATCGAGAGCAGCGCCAGAAGTCCACCGACTCAAAGGTCGTTCCGAAGCCAACTATTGAAAATCATGTCAACAACCTCGTCTCGCCTGCCCGCCCGATCCGGACCGACCGTGGTTCGCCTGTTCCGCGAAGCTGATGTCGACGCTTTCCACGCCTATCGCTCGGATCCCGAACTGGCTCGGTATCAAGGATGGTCCCCCATGACTCATGCCGAAGCCCAGGCCTTCGTCAAAGGGATGCTGTGCACCACAAAGCTCGTCCCCGGCGCCTGGATTCAACTCGCTATCGCGCATGCCTCGACTGATGCGTTGCTCGGCGATCTCGGCCTTTTCCTGGCCGAAGACCAGCAATCAGGTGAAATCGGCTTCACCCTGTGCAATGCAGCGCAGGGCCAAGGGCATGCGGCCCGCGCAGTCATCGAAGCCACAGCCTTGTTCCTTGATGTCAACGAAGGAATCGAGATCCGCGGCATCACCGATGCAAGGAATACCCCTTCGATCCGCGTCCTTGAACGGTCCGGATTCGTCCAGGTCTCGGTACAGGATTGTGTTTTCAAGGGCGAGTCTTGCACTGAGCTCGTCTACAGCCTGCGCCGCTATGGCGCCAACAGTTCTGACCCTGGATTCGGCAGTTGACCGCTCCCCACCGCTTCGAAGGCGTCATGCCTGTTGAGATTTTCCTGCCCGCCGGGCATCAGTGCAGCAACCCCCTGGCGCAATCAATCGGGCCTTACATTGGCCTCGTTGATGACCTTGGTCCATTTCAGAATCTCACTTTGGAGAAAGGTGCCGAATTCCTGCGCTGTGCCGCCAGCGATTTCCAGGCCTTGGCGCTGGAAGCTTTCGCGCACGTCGGGCATCTGCAGCACTTTGATGATGTAGTCATGCATCTGGTTGACGATAGGTTGCGGCGTACCAGCCGGCATGAGAATGCCGGCCCAATTGTCCGCTCCGAAACCGGCCACCGTGTCGGCGATCGCCGGCGTATCCGGCAGAGTCGCAAGCGTCTGCTCGCTTGCCACGCCCAGACCGCGCAAGCGTCCGTTCGCGATGAACGGCAAGCCCGATACGATGCCGGTGAACATGAGCGAGGTTTCACCGCTTAGCACGCTGGTCAAACCGGCGGCAGAGGTTTTATACGGCACATGGAGCATCTTGATGCCCGCGAGCGAGTTCAGCAATTCCAGCGCCAAATGGGGCGTCGAGCCATTGCCGGATGAGGCAACGTTGATTTGACCCGGCTTTTCCTTGGCCAGCTTTATCAGACCCGCCATGTTTTTGACAGGAAGAGACGGGTTCGCGACCAGCACATAAGGGTTATAGGCGACCAGTACGACAGGGACAAAGTCCTTGACGACGTCATAGGGAACATTCTTGAACAAAGCCTTGGTCGTGGCAAGATTTCCATTCGAAGCGACCAGCAGCGTATAACCATCCGGTGCGGCTCGTGCCACTGCGCCTGCGCCGATGATGCCGCCGGCACCGGGACGGTTATCCACAACAACCTGCTGACCCGTGAGTTGAGTCAGTTTGAGCGCCACGATCCTGGCCATCGTATCCAGCGAGCCGCCAGGCCCTGTGGGCGCAATGAGACGTATCGGTTTGGCTGTGGGATAGGGCTGGGCCATACCTGCCGTGTGGAACAGCGCAAATGCCAAACCGGCAAACAGCACCTTTATGAGCGAAAGACGGTGCATGATTGGGCTCACCTCATTTGGATAATGGCAGCCAGCTGAAAGTGGCACGGTGGCGTTCTTCGAACGCGTCGATCAAATCCGCGCGCTTGAGGGTCAGCGCAATATCGCTCAGCCCCTCCAGCAGGCAGCGTTTGGCAAAGCTGTCCACGGCGAATTCGTAGACCTTGCCGAAGACGTCCGTCACGGTCTGCTGCTCCAGATCGATCGTCAAGGTCTGGCCCGGATTGGCGCGAAGTTGACCGCGTATAGCGGCCGTCACCTCGGCGGGCAAGCGGATCGCCAATATTCCATTCTTCAGGCAATTATTAAAAAAAACATCGCCAAAGCTGACCGCGATGATGGCGCGCACACCAAAGTCATAGTGGGTGTAAATCGCCCCGAGCCGGGAAGACCCGCACCCATAGTTGTGCGAAGCGACGAAGATGCAAGCCTGGCGAAAAGCGGGCTGATTCAATACGAACGCGCCGTTCTCACTCCCGTCCTCGTTGAACCGCAGGTCATGCAGCAGGTACTGTCCGTAACTATTACCAGCACGAGGCTTGCGCATCAGTCGTGCCGGGACGATCTGGTCTGTGTTGACGTCATCCATATCGATAGGAGCCGCCACGCCGGTCAGCTTCACAAACTTGTCCATCAGGATTTCACCAATTCACGTACATCGGTCAGATGACCGGTCAGCGCTGCGGCCACGGCCATTTCGGGTCCGAGCAGATGCGTGCGGCTACCCCGGCCTTGCCGGCCACGGAAATTGCGGTTCGACGTCGACGCGCAGCGTTTGCCTTCGGCGACGCTATCGCCGTTCATGCCCACGCACATCGAGCAACCGGATTCACCCCAGGTAAAACCGGCGTTCAGGAAAATACGATCCAGCCCCTCGGCTTCAGCCTGCAATTTCACTTGCGTCGAACCTGGCACGACAAGCGCGGGCACCACAGCGCGGCGGCCTTGAATCACTGCCGCCGCGGCGCGCAGATCTTCAAGCCGGCCATTGGTACAGGAGCCGATGAATACTTGATCGATCGCGATGTCCTTCATTGCTGTGCCGGGCTTCAGGCCCATGTAGTCCAGAGACTGCTCCATGGACAAACGGTGTTTTTCATCCGACGCTTGGCGCGGATCGGGAACCCTTGCGTCGATCGAGATGGCATCTTCCGGGCTGTTACCCCAGGTCACCATTGGAGTCAGCCCTGAAGCGTCCAGGCTTTGCTCCTTATCGAAAGTCGCGTCCGAATCGGTCGGCAATGTTTTCCAATAGGCTAGCGCGCGATCCATGTCAGCGCCAGCTTTCGGACCGTAAGGCCGGCTTTTCAAATAGGCGTAGGTCTTTTCGTCCGGGCCGATGATCCCCAGCCGAGCACCGGCTTCGATCGACATATTGCAGACCGTCATGCGCTCTTCAACCGACATGGCCCGTATGGCGGGGCCGTCGTACTCGATGGCATGCTGCAGCGCGCCGCTGTGACCGACCTTTGAAATGATTGCCAGGATGACATCCTTGGCCGAAACCCCTACGGGACGGCTGCCGTGCACCCACATACGCATTTTCTTCGGCTTGCGCTGCCAGACCGTCTGTGTGGCCAACGCGTGCGACAACTCGCCGCCGATGCTAAAGGCCAGCGCGCCCACGGCGCCCTGTGTCGAGGTGTGCGAATCGCCGCACAAGACGATCAGGCCGGGCTGAGTCATGCCCTGTTCGGGGCCGACCAGATGCTGGATGCCACGGTATGGATCGCCCAGACCGAACATCCGGACCTTGGCCTCGCGGACATTGTTCTCCAGCGTCCGGATCATGTTGCGGCGCTCATCGTCGACAACATCTTCCATTCTCGGCCCACCACTGGCCACATAGTGATCGGCCACGCCCATGACCTGATTCGGCCGCCTGACCTCGACACCTTCCTGCCGCAGAATATTAAAAGCATGCACCGATCCCTCGCTGCATAGCAGCCAATCGACGTAGAGCAGACTCTGCCCGCCTTCGTCTTCAATGATGGTGTGCGATTTCCAGATCTTTTCGAACAGAGTGAGCGGCGCGTTCATTCAGGAGTCCTTGCCCGAGCGGGCAACACTCACGCCGTACCGTTCTTGCAGTTCCATCATTTCGGGCAGACGAAGCAGGTTGTGACGTTCGTCATAGCCGGAGATTTTTGCAAAGACTTTTTCGAGAGAACCGGTCGACTTCAGTTCGCGCAGCAC
>CAIYYX010000265.1 GCA_903930535.1 uncultured Sterolibacterium sp.
GATGAAGGCTGCGGTGATTGAGATAAACGCCTCAAAGCGAATGGCGAGTTTGTCGTAGCGAGTGGCGATGCGACGAAACTGTTTGATTCTGGCAAAGAACCGTTCAATGAGATTTCGACTTCTGTAATGATAGACATCATATTCACGGGACTCCTTGCGGTTGGCCCTAGGCGGAATAACGGCCTTAGCGCCCAATTCGCGGATAGGGGAAACGGCCACCGACCCCAGCCAGAGCTGGCCGCCGCTCACCGAGCGCATCGATGCCCTGCGGAGGGACTACGTCATGCAAGGCCAGCACGCGAGCCATGACCTGGTGACGGGACGGACCAGTTCCGCCGAATCCAGACCGGCCATAGAACTGTTCTGAGCCATGCGGCGCTTTAACGGCACGGGACGTTTGAAAATGGCGATAGACATCGGCAGCGCGACCCAGGCCGCCCCAGGACGAGAGGACTGCGGCAATCGCTGCGGTTGGTGGGTGACCGCCACGCGTGTCGTCATGGCCATGGTCCAAAGCCAGGGCGGCAGCGCGGAACCCGCCCACGCCGCCGAGATCGCCCTGGCCAGCATCGGCGCAAGACTCGCACGGCCCCTGGACGAGTTCTTTTCCACCTGCAATATCAGGCTGCGCGAAACCCATGGCGTGGCGATGGCGGTTGCCGTGGTCGACCTGGGCAGCGGCCACATGAGCATGGCAGCGGTGGGCAATATCCATACCCTGTTGTTGAGCCCGAACGAGGACTACCGGCTGGTGGGCACCGCGGGCATAGTCGGCCGCGGCTTCGACAGCTTGGCAACCAAATCCTATACGCTGGCCGCCGGCGACACCCTGATGCTCCTGACCGACGGCATGCAGATGTTCCCCGTGCCGCAGCGTCTGCTCAAGACCGCGGCGCTCTCCTCGGCGCTGCAAGCCCGGGCCATGGTCGAACGCTGGGGAAAATTGGACGGCGATGCCGCGGCGTTGATCTATCGCCACACCGCCTGAAGATCATGGCCAACATCCTGCTCATCGATGACGACACGCACATTCGCGCCGCGCTGGAACAACTCCTGCGCCTGGACCAGCATCAGGTAACGCTGGCCCAAGGCCTGCAGGAGCGCCGGCATTGCGGCAGACGCGACCGCTTCGATCTGGTGGTCACGGGCACCTTGACCACTCTGGACGATGCCATCGAGATCATCGATAGCCTGATCAATGCCGGCGGCGGCGTCCCCATCGTCGCCCTCTCCAGCAGGAACGGCCTCCTCAACGCGGTATTCGACGTCGAGGCCGCCTCGGCGCTGGGCATCAAGGTGGTGCTGGTCAGGAATCTGGTCAGGGCCGACCTGCGCCAAGCCATATCAGCAGCCTTGAACTGAGGCCGACATGGCGGCAAGTTTCCACATCGTCGCCATCTCCAACCGCAAGGGCGGCACCGGCAAGACCGCGGTATCGGTCAATCTCGCCGCCGAGCTCGCGGCGCAGGGCCATCGGGTGCTGCTCATCGACCTCGACTCCCAGGGGCATTGCGCCCTCGGCCTGGGGCTGAAGGCGGCGCCTGGGGCGGCAAACGTCCATCGCCTGTTCGTCGACCCTGGCGCCACCTTGAGCGAGGCCCTCCGCCCCACGAGCCTGGAAAACCTCTGGCTGGCGCCGGCCGATCCGCTGTTCGATCACGGCAGCGGCGAGCGCAACGACCAGCGCTTGCGTCATGCCATCGCCGAGGAAGGACTCTCCGAGCGCTTCGATCTCATCGTCATCGACACCCCGCCCTCGCTCGACGCCTTGCTGGTCAATGCCCTGATGGCCGCGACCCGCGTGCTCATCCCCTACGTGCCGCACTACCTGTCTTACGAAGGCGTGCGCCAGTTGGTGCGGGTGCTGTTCAAAATCATGACGAAAGACAACCGGCAGCTGAAAATTCTCGGCTTCCTGCCCACCATGTCCACCGAACACATCCGCCAGCACCGCGCCATCACGGGCGAGGTGGCGCATCAGTTCGGCGCCAGCCGCGTGCTCCCGGGCATCAGGAACGACATCCGCCTGGCCGAGGCCTTCGCCGCCGGCCAGCCCATTCGCCTGTACGCACCGAAAAGCCGCGGCGCCGAGGACTTCGCGCGACTCGCGGCGCAGCTAGCCGAACAGTTCTCTTCACCTTGACCTGATCTGGCCATGACCCCGCAAAAGAAGACGCTGCGCCGGCTGCTGTTGACCACCGTGCTGCTCCTGAACCTGTTTGTCATGCTCCTGCTGGCGCGCGAGTTGCTGCAGAACAAGCAGACGCATGAGCGCGACGCGGGCAAGGCCCTGGAAAACCTGACCCTCCTGCTCGATCGCGACCTCAATCAGTCGGCCGCCAAGATCGACTGGGCGCTGCTCGAACTGGCCGACCATCTGGAGCGGGAATTGCGCTCTCATGCGGCACTCGAGGGCAAGCTCGTGAAGACGCTGTTGACCGAGCGACAAGGCTGGCTGTTAGGCCTCGCCACTTTCCGCGTGAGCGACGCCGCGGGCAGGCTGCTGTCCGGCTCGGCAGCAAAGAGCCCGGTGAGCTACGCCGAGCGCGACTTCTTCAAGGCGCACCAGGCCAGAAAAAGCGGCCTGATCGTGTCCAATCCCTTCATGGGGCGGCAGTCCAAGAACTGGGTGATCTCGTTTTCCCGCCGCTACCAGGATAGCGCCGGCGGCTTTGCCGGCGTCATCTCCGCGGTCGTCCCGGTTTCCTACTTCGCGCAGAAACTGGCAGCCATCGATGTCGGCGCCCATGGCGTCGTGGTGCTGCGCGGTGCGGATACGGCGGTCATAGCGCGTCTGCCCGAGGTCACCACAGCCTCCCAGCAGATAGGCAGCAAGACCTTTTCGCCGGAGCTGGCGGCGATCATCCGCTCGGGCATCGTCAGCCAAACCTATCACAGCAAACAGACGGCAGACGGCGTAGAACGCATAAACAGGTATCGTCGCCTGAGTCTGCCGCCGTTTCACCTGGTCATCGGCATGGCCGCCGACGACTATCTTTCCGAGTGGGTCCACTCCGTGACCAAGGCCGTCGCGGTCGAGGTGATCTTCTGCCTGTTCAGCCTGATCCTGGCCTGGCAATTGTGGCGCCTGTTCCTGTCCTCCGAAACGGCCAAGGAGGAACTGCTCAAGTTCTCCCTGGCCGTGGAGCAAAGCCCGGCGAGCATCGTCATCACCGATCTCAACGCGAACATCGAGTATGTGAACGCCGCCTTCACCGTGAACACCGGCTACAGCCGCGAAGAGGCCATCGGCGACAATCCCCGCTTGCTGCAATCGGGCAAGACCCCGCGGCAGACTTACGCCGCGCTCTGGAAAGCGCTGCGCCAGGGGCAGGCCTGGAAGGGCGAACTGCACAACCGACGCAAGGACGGCAGCGAGTACCTCGAGTTCGGCGTGATAAGCCCCATCCGCCAGGCCAATGGGCGCATCACTCACTATGTCGCGGTCAAGGAGGACATCACCGAAAGGCGACGCCTGGGCGAAGAACTCGACGCCCATCGCGAGCACCTGGAAGACCTGGTGGCCAGGCGCACGGATGAGCTGGTCCTGGCGCGCATGCAGGCAGATACGTCCAACTTGGCCAAGAGCGCCTTTCTCGCCAACATGAGCCATGAGATCCGCACGCCCATGAACGGCATCATCGGCATGACCTCCCTGCTGCGCATGAGCGCCACCGAACCGAAGCAACTCGATCGGCTCAGCAAGCTGGATGCCGCCTCTCAGCATTTGCTTGGAATCCTCAACAATGTCCTGGAGATGGCACGCATTGAGGCCAACAAGCTGGCCCTGGAAGTCAGCGA
>CAIYYX010000266.1 GCA_903930535.1 uncultured Sterolibacterium sp.
ACATTCAAAAAAACCGTCATCGCGAGCCCCGAAGGGGCGTGGCGATCTTGGTAAGTCCGTCACAGAGATTGCCACAGCCTTTCAGGCCTCGCAATGACAGCCAAAAACCCGTCATCGCCACGGCCCTGCCGGCCTCGCAATGACGGCAGCGTCGCGAGCGCAATGACGATGTTGTACTTGATCAGCGTTTCCCTTAGGGATGAAAGTATTCATGGCCGGTGGTAAAGTCATCAATTGTTCTTGAACGTTGGCTGCCCTGATGACCGCCTGGCACGACCGCAACTCCATCCGCAGCAAGATGTTACTGCTGGCGCTGGCCGTCGTCCTTCCGGTCGAGGGCATACTTGCCTGGTTTCTGGTCTCGGATGTGCGGCACGCGCGCGAGGATGCCCGCGCCGTAATCAGGGCATTGGCTGACGGTGCCGCCGATGATCTGGATCGCCTCTTGAAGTCAACAGAGGTCACCCTGGCGCGTCTTGCCGAACGGCCCATGGTCAAGGCGCTGGACCCGAAGCACTGCGATCCTCTGGTCGCGGAATTCGTTCGCCTGAGTCCGCAATTCACGACCCTGGTATTGCGCGATCTCAACGCCAACTCCGTCTGTTCCATCATTCCCCGGCCGCCGGACGCAGAGCAGGCCTCCAAGTTTCCCTGGTTTGTCGAAGGCCTGCGCCACGGTGGTTTCATGGCCGGCGATGCCTTCCGCGGCCGGGCGACAGGGCGCTGGACGTCGGTGCTGACCCACCCCGTCCGCGATGCTGCTGGCAAGCCGGTCGGCCTCCTGGCCGTGCCGATCGACCTGCTGAAACTGGGCGAGGACTTGCTGCGCGGCGTTCCGACAAATGCGAGCGTGACGGTGATAGACCGCCAAGGCGCGATACTGATGCGGTCGCAATATGCCGAGGTCTTCGTCGGAAAACCCGTGCCCGCCGACACGGTCGCGGCGATGCGCGGCAAGAGTGAAGCTTATATCGAGTCGATCGGCCTGGATGAAGTGCGGCGGATATACACTTTCGTGACCGTCCCGGGCATCGGCTGGCGGGTCGGCGCAGGCATTCCCGAGAAGGAACTCTTCGCGGAATATTACGCTTCGCTCAGGCGCAGCCTGGGCATAGGCTTCGCTGCATTGATCCTGGCGCTGGGCCTGGCCTGGCGCATCGCCGGCAGCATCACCAGGCCGATCAGGGATCTTGCCCATACCGCCGCAAGAGTCGCCGCCGGCAACACCCATATTCGGGCGGATATTTCCGGACCCAGCGAGATCAAGCTGGTGGCGCATCAGTTCAACGAGGTGCTGATCGCGCGCGCCCGGGCCGAGAAGGAACTGCTCGATCAGCAGAAGCATCTGGCGCATCAGGTGCAAACCCGCACGCTGGAACTTTCCATCGCCAAGGAAGCTGCGGAAGGCGCCAACCTCGCCAAGAGCGCCTTCCTGGCAAACATGAGCCACGAGATACGCACGCCGATGAACGCCATCATCGGTCTCACCCATCTGCTCTCCCGCGCCGAGCCGACGCCACTCCAAGCAGAGCGGCTCACCAAGATAGGCGCGGCGGCCAATCATCTCCTGTCCATCATCAACGACATCCTCGACATCTCCAAGATCGAGGCCGGCAAGCTGGAACTGGAACACACGAATTTTACTTTGGCGTCCGTCCTCGACCATGTCCGCTCGCTGATCTCCGATCAGGCTAGAGTCAAGGGACTGGCGATAGGAGTGGATCCCGACGGCGTACCCCTGTGGCTGCACGGCGACCCGACCAGGCTGCGCCAGGCGCTGCTCAATTACTGCAGCAACGCTCTGAAGTTTACCGAACGCGGATCCATCGAACTGCGCGCCATCCTGCTGGAAGACCAGGGGGAAGATCTTCTGGTGCGCTTCGAGGTGGCGGACACAGGCATGGGCATTGCGTCGGAGAAACTGCCGCAGCTCTTCAATGCCTTCGAGCAGGCCGATACCTCGACCACACGCAAGTACGGCGGCACCGGCCTGGGACTTGCCATCACGCGGCGGCTGGCTGAACTGATGGGCGGCAAAGCGGGTGCGACGAGCAAACAGGGACGCGGCAGCACCTTCTGGTTCACCGCCCGATTGCAACGGGGCCACGGCATCATGCCGGCGACCGTTGCCGCCAAAACGGATGACGCCGAGGCCGAACTGCGCAGGCTCTTTGGCGGCACCCGGGTGTTGCTGGCAGAGGACAATGCCGTCAACCGGGAAGTCGCACTGGAATTGCTGCAAGGTGCGGGGCTCCATGTCGATGTCGCCGTCGATGGCCTCGAGGCGGTGGAAAAGGCGCGCGCCAACAATTACGCGCTGGTCCTGATGGATATGCAGATGCCGCGGCTGGACGGACTGGAGGCGACCCGCGCCATCCGCTGCCTGCCTGGCAGGGTCGGCACGCCGATTCTGGCCATGACCGCCAACGCCTTCGACGAGGACAGGCGGGCCTGCCAGGATGCGGGCATGAACGACTTCATCGCCAAACCAGTCGATCCCGACACCCTTTTCGCATCCCTGCTCGAATGGCTGCCGGCGCGGACCTGACTTTTCAGGCGCGCAGGGCGGCGATCAGCGAATCGACTTCTTCCGCCGACTCCTGAAGAATGCTGGTCAGGGTCTGGTCGTCGAGCGTGACCTCGATTTGCGCCTCTGCACCCTCCCGCCCGGTGCCGGCGAGCTGAGACAACGGCGACTCCACCGGCGCGAGCTGGTCGGCCAGGAGCAGGGTGTCGGCGAGGCTGGAGGGCGGCATGCCGAGATAGCCGCCCCACATGCCTTCGATGGCCTCGATCACGGCGTCGGGCGCGTTCAGGCGCTTGAGCACTGCATGGCCGACATCCGCCGCGCCGCCTTGGTCCCAGGCGATCAGACTGCCGTGTTCGCCTTCCAGCAAGTTCGGAAAATCCTTGGCGCGCGAGATCAAAAAGAAACCGCCCACTTCATGAATGATGCCGGCGAAGAAGGCGGTATCCGGATTCTGATGGGTCAGCCGCCGCGCGATGACCTGGGAGAGCGCTGCCACATGGGCGGTATGCTCCCACAGGCGCACCGCCATCTGTCTATGCTCAGGCGTGCGCGCCATGCCTTCCATCTGCCGCACCACGACCGCCGCCGCCATCACTCTCAGGGTATTGAAGCCGATGCGGGAGACAGCACTTCTGACATCGGTGATAGTCTTGCCCGAACGGTTGTAAGTCACCGAATTGGCGACGGCGACGACGCGCGCCGCCATGAGCGGGTCCGAACCCACCAGCCGGGCCAACTTCTCCAGGGAACAGTCCGGGTCGTCGAGCAGACGCTGAACCCGCAGAGCCATCTCAGTAGTCGTCGGAAATATCAATTCCTCCCGGTTCGCCGCTTCGGCAATCCGGCTGAATATGGTTTTCATATCCATGCGTTCATCCTGGTTCAAAAGAGTTCTATCCTCTTCTCACCGCCTGCGGGCTTGGCCGGTTTGATCAGCGACTTTTCGTAATCCTGCTCGGCACGGACGACATCCTGCACGCCCGGTTGGGTGATGGGCAGCCTGCGACAGAAAGCGTCGCCGCCATCGGGCGTGAAAATCACCTTGCGCGACCAGGCGCCGCCGAAATCCTGAGCCGTCAGCGGAATGCCCTCGCGCTCCAGCCACTCCTTGGCGAACGTGGCGTTGCGCTCGCCGATGGCCATCAGGATGGAGGTGACGATGGTGCCGCCGCCGAAGGCCTTGGCCACGATTCTCTGCTTGGCCGCCCCCTTGCTGAGCATGGTGTTCAGCAGCACTTCCATCGAGTAGTCGCCCGCCAGGATGACGTCGGTGTCGTCGCCCGAGGACTTGGCGCGGCTGGGCAGGAGGAAATGGTTCATGCCGGCCAGGCGCAGCTTGGGGTCGTAGAGACAGACGGCGACGCAGGAACCGAGCAGGGTGGTGATCGGGCGTTCGGTCTCCACCGTCCAACCGCCCGGATTGATGTTGCGGGCGCGGCGCTCGAGTTCCTTGGGGTCGTGGTCGATAGGGAGCATGACTAGCCGTAAGCGATGATTTCTGAAGGGATGCCGTCAAGCGGCACGATTCTGTCCACCCCGCCCATCCTGATCGCCTCCTTGGGCATGCCGAAGACCACGCAGGTGGACTCGTCCTCGGCAACGGTTTTCGCGCCTGCGTCGTGCATCTCCTTCATGCCGCGCGCGCCGTCGTCGCCCATGCCGGTCATGATCACGCCGAGGGCATTTCTGCCGGCGATTTGCGCCACGGAACGGAAGAGCACATCGACCGAAGGCTTGTGGCGATTGACCAGCGGCCCGTCAGCGACCTCGACGTAATATTGCGCGCCGCTACGCCGCAACATCATATGGCGGCCGCCGGGCGCAATCAGGGCGCGTCCGGACATGACGCGGTCGCCGTTTTGCGCCTCGCGCACCTCGAGCTTGCACAGGCTGTTCAGCCGCT
Organism: uncultured Sterolibacterium sp.; assembly: GCA_903930535.1. Lineage (GTDB taxonomy): Bacteria > Pseudomonadota > Gammaproteobacteria > Burkholderiales > Rhodocyclaceae > CAIYYX01. The sequence goes on from CAIYYX010000266.1 coordinate 4,434, forward strand.
CGGCGAACATGGCG
>CAIYYX010000267.1 GCA_903930535.1 uncultured Sterolibacterium sp.
AGAACCATGCGGTCTTGCTCAGAGCCGCGTTCGGTTCCTTGGGCACGGAGGCGATCGACCAGATCAATAATTTCCTCTACGCCGAGGCAATGGAGACCTTGAATCGGGCAAGACGGAATGCGCCGCAACTGGCAGTCCAGTAAAATCAGAATCAGTGAGGATGGGTCGGATGGAACTTGACAGGCCAATAGCAAGCGCAGGTTCGAGAATCCTTGTGGTCGACGACGACCCCGTGAACCTTATGGCTCTGAGTCAGTTGTTGCAGCCGGACTTCGCCGTGGTGGCGGCGCGCTCCGGAGAAAAGGCCCAGGAGATCCTGGCAGGGAGTCAGAAGCCTGATCTGATTCTGCTTGACGTGATGATGCCGGGAATGAGCGGGAAAACGCTGCTGGGTCTGATTAAGGCAAATCCGCTGACGCGCGAGATTCCGGTGATCTTCCTGACCGGCATGGATAAGGCGGACGACGAGGCCGAGGGCTTGCAGGCCGGCGCCGCCGACTACATCAAAAAGCCCTTCAGCCCCGCCATCGTCCTGGCAAGAGTCGCCATGCAACTCGCGCTGCGGCGGGCGCAGACTCAACTGCTGCAGCGGAATGATTTCCTCGAGGAAGAGGTGGCGCGCCGCACCCATGATTTGCGGCAAGCCAAGGAAGCGGCAGAACTCGCAAACCGGGCGAAGGGCGAATTCCTGACCATCATGAGCCATGAGTTGCGCACACCCCTCAATGGCGTCATGGGCATGGCGCAAGTGCTGCAGATGTCTTATCTGGGCGAGGAGCAGCAAGATGCGGTGGAAACCATCTTGAACTGCGGTCAATCCTTGCTGACCATGATCGAGGACATGCTGGAGTACAGCGAGGCGACAGATGGCGGCATGACCCTGGCCAAGACCCCGTGTCAGCCTGCCGCCTGCATGCAGGAGTTGCATGCCCATTTCGCACCGCTGGCTGCGAAAAAGAAAATCTCCCTGCAACTTCACGTGGCGGAGGAAGTGCCAAAACTTCTGATCCTGGATCGCCGCCGCCTGGACAAGATTCTTCGCGCCCTGATCACCAATGCCATCCAATTCACAGAGCATGGCCAGGTGGTGGTTGCCGTGAGCATGGCAAATCCCGGCACTGACAATGCCCTCCTGGTTTTTTCCGTCAAGGACACGGGCATCGGGATGGCGGCCGGAGTGTTGGAAAAACTCTTTCAGCCCTTCTTCCAGGCAAACGCCACGAGCACCCGCAGCCATGGCGGCCTCGGCCTCGGACTCGCCCTGGCAAAGCGGCTTGCCGAAGCCATGGCCGGCTCGCTTTCCGTGACCTCGGCCGCAAGCCTCGGAAGTACTTTTGTGCTCACGCTTCCCCTCGCGGGAGTTATCGCGGGGCAATAGAACATCAACGCCTGCAGGCGAAGACAAGGCCGCTGCCAGCGGCTGACGGGTGGTGATGAAGAAGTCCGTCACGAAGATTGCCACGGCCTTTCAGGCCTCGCAGCCAAAAAACCCGTCATCGCCACGTCCCTGCGGGTTTCTCAATGACACCCAAAAAATCCAAAAAGCCCGTCATCGCGAGCCCCGCAGGGGCGCGGCGATCTTGGTACGTCTGTCGCTAAGATTGCCACGGCCTTTCAGGCCTCGCAATGACAGCCAAAAAATTCAAAAACCCCGTCATCGCGAGCCCCGCAGGGGCGTGGCGATCTTGGGTCTGGAGAGGTCTGTCACGAAGATTGCCACGGCCCTCTGGGCCTCGCAATGACAGCCAAAAAATTCAAAAAGCCCGTCATCGCGAGCCCCGCAGGGGCGCGGCGATCTTGGTACGTCTGTCGCTAAGATTGCCACGGCCTTTCAGGCCTCGCAATGACAGCCGAATAAGTCAAAAACTCCGTCATCGCGTTTCCCTAAGCGCATGATTGAGTAATAGCTGCTAAGCTTATTTCCAATTCAGTCCTCTGCGGAGCTCATACAGTGTCTCTTCGAATTTCAGTAGTTCAGCCGATCATTCATGTTCCGCCGCATGATTATAAAAATCTCGAACTGGCTGCTCACTTTATTGCGCGGGCATCAGCTGATGGTGCTCACTTCGTCGCATTCCCGGAAACATTCCCCGGCCCTTGGCGTATGCCAGCGCAGTATGACCCCAGCCCGCAAATAGCAGAGTTGGCGGTCAAGCATGGCATTCATGTGGTCTTTGGCACGATAGAACCAATCGACCTTGCTAAAGGCACGGCGTACAACGTCATCTCCATGGCCTATCCCGATGGTCGAACGCCGGTACGCTACCGTCGAACTCACCCGAATGGCCCCTGGATTTATACGGGAGGAGAGGCATGGGAATTCCAATACGTTGCTGCCAATGAGTTTCCCGTCTTCGAAACAGTACATGGGACAGTCGGCTTACTCATGTGTTCAGAAGTCTTCATGCCGGAAATCCCGAGAGGAATGGCGCTGCGTGGCGCTGAAATCCTGTTCATGCCGGCAGGCGTTAACAAGCGCCGTCTGTGGACTACCTGGCGGACTCTGCTCTGGGCGAGAGCGATTGAAAATCTGGCCATCGTTGTGACCAGCCAGAATATGTTTTCCCTGGATGATCGAGGCCTCGCCATGGTCGCCTCACCAGAAGATATTCTCTACGAAAGCCCGGCACCAGGGTATGCCGTGGTCGAGATTGATATGGGTCGAATTCGCACTCTAAGAGCAGGTCGAGACAGCCTTACCTCATCCATTACTTGCGGTGCCAAAGAAGGAATACTTTCTGAGCAATGGCAGCGCCCCGAGTTATACGACCATTTTTATCCGCGTAAATAGGCTGAAGTCTTTCACGAAGATTGCCACGGCCCTCTGGGCCTCGCAATGACAGCCAAAAACCCCGTCATCGCCACGTCCCTGCGGGTTTCTCAATGACACCCAAAAAATCCAAAAAGCCCGTCATCGCGAGCCCCGAAGGGGCGCGGCGATCTTGGGTCTGGAGAGGTCCGCCACGAAGATTGCCACGGCCCTTTGGGCCTCGCAATGACAGCCAAAAAACCCGTCATCGCCACGTCCCTGCGGGTTTCTCAATGACAGCCAAAAAATTCAAAAAGCCCGTCATCGCGAGCCCCGAAGGGGCGCGGCGATCTTGGTACGTCAGACGCTAAGATTGCCACGGCCTTTCAGGCCTCGCAATGACAGCCAAAAACCCCAAAAAGCGCGTCATCGCGAGCCCCGCAGGGGCGTGGCGATCTTGGGTCTGGAGAGGTCTGTCACGA
>CAIYYX010000268.1 GCA_903930535.1 uncultured Sterolibacterium sp.
CCTGGCCGACCACAAAAATCTGGATGGAGCGCAACAGCCCGAGGCTGACGCTGAGTTCGAAGTTGCGGAAATTGCGGGCGATGGCGCTGCGCACGGTGCCCTGCAGGTCCTGCATTTTGATTCCCGAAACGCTGATGGTGCCGACTCTCGGAATGTTGATGGTGCCGTCGCGATCGACCGCCAGGCGGTACTCGCCGTCGATTTGCCCCCAGACGCGGATGACGATTTGGTCGCCGGGTCCGATGACGTAATCCGGCGTTACCGGAATATTGTCCACGGGAGCGAAGGTCGAGGGCGCAGCGGTAAACAGGTTGTAGCCGTAGAGCGGCAGCACGCGCCCGGTCGATTGCGCGATGAAGTCCTGGAATTCGCTGCGCTCCAACAGGGGCAATTGGGCGCTGTCCGATGCTCCGGATTGCGCCTGGCGCCTTTGCGCAGCCTGGTCTTCGGCGGAAGTGCCCGGCCGCGGGCCCGGCGCTCTCGGGTCGGTGGCGGCGGGTGCGGTGCCGGTTTGGCCGGGTGCGGTGCCGGCTTGGCCGGTTGCGGTGCCGGCCTGACCGGATGCCTGGCGGCCGCTGCCGAAGCTTGGCGACTGTTGGGCACCCTGCGGGCCAAAGCCTGGCTGCGCGCCCCCGCCGAAGCTGGGCGCCTGCGGAGCCAGGACAGGCGCGGAGAACGAGGGCGCGGACGACCCGCCTTGCGCTGACTGGGCGTGGGCGGTGAGGGGGGAGAGGAGGAAGGCTGAGAGCGGGAGCAGGGCGAGCGCGGTTAGCGGCAGCCGGGCGAAGGCTGACAGCGGCAACCGGACCAGAGCGGTCAGCGGGAGCAGAACCGAAGCTAATGAGGCGGTGAGACGGCGCGTGAGCGAGGTCATGCGGGTGGGGTGTCCGGAGAGGGGCGAGAAGGGCATTAGTGGGTTTGGCTGGTTTGGCGGTGTTGGCATTTCGAACGGGATTGGGTCATTTCGAGTCCCAGTCTTGTCATTTCGAGCGGAGCGAGAAATCTGCTTTTGATCTGCTATTGAATAGCCAAAAAAACCAGTCGGATCATAGCGTTTTTCGGCTTGGGCGTCTATTGAGACGATGAACGTGGATCGTACTTAGTGTTTGGCCCTCTTTATCTTTGGGCATGGCGCTCATCGTTTCGTTCCTATCCACCACTTGTCATGGACGCCGGGGAACGTGCGGTGATTCGTATTTAACTCGGCCATCTCGGACAAGCGCGGTTTGAAGGAGATGCGAAGGTACTGAAAAAACGCTTGATCGGCCGTGCATCCACCTTCGGATTCGCCTTCGTAAATCAATGTCTGTCCGGAGCGCATGGCGCAAGCCACATTGTGCGCGAATTGCGTCTCGTAATTGGGCCACACCAAGAGGACGGTGTCGTAGTCGCCAGGCAACAGATCTACCGCGTTGCCATGATGATCAAGGCGGAAGACTTCTCGGACGGGGTAGCCTCGCTTGCTTGAACGATCAGCCGTCCGGTAATCCGTCCAGTCGGCGGCCAAGATGTTGATTCCACGCTCGCCGAGACGGGCAGCCAACCATCCGGAGCCGGAGCCGGCTTCAAGGACCTTTTTCCCAGCCGACAGCTTGGCCAGAGCATCAATCACTTCAGCGGTGATCAGACAGAAACCAACCTCCGCGAGAAAGCGCTTGCGCTGCGCGAATAACAATTCGTCCTGGTCCGAACATTCCCACAACTCACCGGACGGATACTCGCTCGCGGGTAGGCCCGGAGGAAGCGCCGGCGCGACGTTTGCGGCCTCCGGTACTTCGAGAATCGCGGTGTCTTCAGCGATCATTGATCGTGGGACGCAGTTCGTTAGCGGTAAAGCGGAGGAATCCTGGCACGAAATCTCGCTAGATCAACCGAGATCAGCGCCCCTTGTTCCAATTCATCCTGGAAATGACGGATCGTTGCTATTACGGCATCGCCTGCGTCTATCAGGAAGCGAGAGGCAGCTCTCTTTCTTCAGCCCTCCAGGCTGCGTAGGTCAGTGCTTCCAGCACGTCTTCCCTCTCGATGTAAGGATACGCGGTCAGCACGTCGTCGATTGTCTTGCCCGATGCCATCAATCCTACCAAGGTGCCGACGGTCACCCGCATGCCTCTAATGCAGGGTTTCCCGCCCATTACTCGGGGATCCATCGTAATCCGGGTTAATTTTTGCATGGGGGCACGCCGTTGTTCGTCGGTCGCTGGTCGTTACGGCCCGGATTTGGGCTCGCTGTGATCGCGGACCCAGTGACGCGCAAATCGGCAATTCGGGGTTCAACGACGGATTCCACCATGCTCATGCGGCCGCCTCTTTCGATTCGCGATGATCGATCTGATTACGGTAAAGATCGATCAGCGGGAAGCAAAGATCGTAGTCACCCCAAACAAGTTCGCCGTATTCGATCCGAAAGGCTCCAAAACGAACCGGGTCCAGATAAGCCCGAATATCCGGATGGCTCGAGTGGGTGAGAAACGGCTTGAAGTTCACTTCCTGTTCGCTTTGGTCGTCAAAGCGGAGCCGAATCAGGTATTCGCCAGTTTGGGTTGCGGAGACGATGTTGATGGGGGTAGCGCTCATTTCAGCCTCCTCGTGATGCGTTCAGGAGTAATGGACATGCGCCGCCTCTGCAGTCGCTTCAGGCACGCTACCGCCCTGCAAAACACTGGCGTGTTTCGCATAATGTATTGCGTAACAACGAGTTACGTATAAATTCGTGAGCCCCCCAGGGGGGACTTTCCCCACTAGCGGGGAATCGCGCCTTTCAGGGCGCAAGCTCGCTGCTGGAGCCCCCCCAACCCTCGCTGCTACAGCCCCCCAACCCTCGCTGCTACAGCCCCCAACCTTCTGAAAGGCTTGGCCTACTCCCTCTCCCTTGACCCCCTCTCTCCCGGTAACGGGGGAGGGCTGGGGTGAGGGGGGCTGCCCTGGCGTTCCTGCTACTGCCCCTGCCTTGGCGATCCTTATGCTGCCTTGGCGATCCAGTCGCGATTTACTTTTACTTTGTTCGCCTTGCCCAACAATTCCAATAGCACGATCACGCGCTTTTCGCCGTCGAGCTCCGTGAAAATGCCTTCCATGCCGGCGAGCGGCCCTTCCACGAACTTGACGGCTTCGCCCGCGCTAAACGGCGGGCGCTTGTCCTCATGCAAACCGGAGGCGGCATTTTCACGCTGTGCCAGCGCCTCCATCACTGTATCCGGGACCACCGCCGGCTGCCCGCCAAAGCGCACGAGCCCCACCACGCCGCGGGTCGAGCGCACCGGCGCCATGCTGCGCTGGGCAGGGTCGATGCGGATGAAAATATAGCGCGGGAAAAGCGCTTCGACCGTATCGAGCCAGTGCCCGCGCCGGCGGTGCCGGATGCGGATGCGCGGCAGATAG
>CAIYYX010000269.1 GCA_903930535.1 uncultured Sterolibacterium sp.
GCCGTCACGCCGGCAGGTCTGACTTTGGTTCAAACGGAGCCGCTTCTGATGCGGGTCCGCAGGGGCGTCTGCCGCTTCAGACTTGTGGATGCAAAGAAAGCAGCGTTGTTCTTGACACAGCAACCAACAGTTCTAACGCGCAATGGACAGCGCATCCGATAGATCGGTCGGTCGTTCGGTACGGCGAGGACGATGGCGTTGCCCGTTACCAACTGAGCCCCCTGCTGCATGCTGACGGAGCAGGGTGGGAGTTCCAGGGCGAGATAACTGCCCAGTCGTGCCAGATCAGCGACACCAGGTGTTTACATCTTGTCCACACGCTGTGTACAATGCCACACCATGAAGCAACCCACTCGCGAAATCGACGTCCTTGTGATCGGCTCCGGCGCCGGTGGTCTGGCGGCCGCGCTGACGGCCTCAGTCGAGGGGCTCGATGTGCTGGTTTGCGAGCAGGCCGACGTGCTGGGTGGCGCGAGCGCCATCTCCGGCGGCGAGGTATGGATCCCGCTCAGCCGTCAGGCCGGCGGGGGCGAGCGCGACAGCGAGGTGGAGGCGCTTGCCTACCTCCAGGCGGTGGTCGGGTCGTATCTCGATCAGGCGCGCGCCGAGGCTTTCGTAGGCAACGCTGCCAAGGCTTTCGCCTTCATCGAGGAGCACAGTGAAGTCGAGTACGAAGCGCTGGCGCACGTCGTCGACTACTTCACCGACCTTCCTGGCGCCAAGAGCGGCATCCGGACGCTCGGCGCGATCCCTTACGACGGGCGGCAGCTCGGCAGGCACTTCGCAAAGATCCGCTCGCCGCTCGCAATCGGCATGATCTTTGGCGGCATGGCGATCGGGCGAGAGGACTTCCCCCATCTGCTCAATATGACGCGTTCACCGGCCTCGGCGCTGCACGTTGCGAGGATGCTCGCCCGCCACGCCTGGGATCGGCTGTGCGGCCATTCACGCGGCACACGCATGGTCATGGGCAATGCGCTGATCGGCCAACTGCTCACCACCCTGCTCGAGCGCGAGGTGCCGATCTGGCGAAACGCCGCAGTGACCGCACTAAATATGACGGCTGGCCGCGTCTCGGGCGCGACTGTGCGCCTTGCAGACGGGACGCAGGAGCTTGTCTGCCGGCGGGCCGTGATCCTCGCGAATGGCAGCTTTTCCGGCAATCCGAAGTTGCGCGAGCAGTACTTCCCGCATGTCCGTGCTGGCAAACCGCATTACTCGCATGTGCCATCCAGCAGCGACGGCTCGGGGCTCGTGCTTGGGCTCGCCTGCGGCGGGGTGATCGACGAGCGCGTATCGCAAGCGGGCGCGTGGACGCCGGTGTCGCTCCTGCCCCAGCCCGGCGGCCCGACGGTCGCGTTCTCGCACTTCGGCGACCGGGCCAAGCCGGGCGTGATCGTCGTGAACAGGGCGGGAAGGCGCTTCGCCAACGAGGCCATGAATTACCACGATTTCGTCCAGGCCATGTTTGCCGAATGTGCGGACGATGCGACGGTGGAGGCATTCGTCGTCACGAGCCACAGCCACCTGCGCAAGTACGGGCTCGGCCGGGTGCCGGCCTTTCCCGGGCGTATCGGCCCCTTCCTGCGCAGTGGCTACCTGCAGCGCGGCCGGGACGTCGCTGAACTCGCGCGGCTGATCGACGTGGATGCTGTCACGCTCCAACGCACGGTCGCCGAGTTCGATGCGCCTGCGCAAAGGGGCGAGGACCCCATGTTCCACAAGGGCGAGACTGTCTTTGAGCAGTCGGCAGGCGATCCTGAGCAAAAACCCAACCCCTGCGTCGCTCCGCTCGGCGCCGGCCCGTATTACGCGATCCGCATGATCCCGGGCGACATCGCCTCGCTGCTGGGGCTGCGCGTCGACCCGGCTGCACGCGTGCTTGACGCGGCGAACTCGCCCGTCCCCGGCCTGTACGCGGTCGGTACGGTTGCCTCGACGCTCATGGGGGGCACCTATCCAGCGGCGGGAACGATGCTCGGCCCGGCGCTCACTTTCGGCTGGCTGGCAGTGCAGGACATCGTCGCCCCTGCAGCAACCCGGCCCATCGCAGCTGAGCGCGATGCGCAGGCCAGCTCAAGCCGGTGACAGTTTGCCGCTGCTTCAACGGCCGCGTCGTCGCCCCCTGCATTGGCCTGCAAGTGGCGGCGCAATCGGCCCTGCCGCAGGCCCGAGCCAAGAATGCACACGCTGGCTCGTCCGTGCACGCTCGAATGAGTTGTCTCGCCGGCCCAAGCCCGATCAAATATGTATACTGAAAGTCGACAAAAGCCTCGAAGGCGTTTTCCATTAGGGATGCTCTGCATAACTCAACGCAAAATGCGCCTTCCATCCCATCCCGATCCGCGCTGCACCCACTCGCGTTGAGTTATGCAGAGCATCCCAAGGAGTGACCTATGACTGAAAAAATGGTCACGCTCGTGACTGGTGCTGCATCTGGAATCGGGTATGCCACCGCCCGCCATATCCTCCGAACACGAGGTGATCATTTGATATTTTCCGACCGGGCGTCAAAACTGGCAGATGCCTCTGCGCTGGAATTTGGCGGTATTTATATACCGGCTGATGTCACCAAGGAAGAGGAGGTCCAGGCCCTGTATGACGAAATCATCAAAGTCCACGGGAAAATCAACAATGTCATCCATTGCGCCGGTATCGAAGAGAAGAATACTCCGGCGATTGATATGCCCGCCGATGTGTTCAGGCGAACCCTGGATGTCAATGTCACGGGTTCATTTCTTGTTGCGCGTGGGGCTGCACAAAGGATGGCTGGAAATGGCCCCGGCTCGATTGTCTTGATAGGCTCGATTCTTTCGGTTGTCGGATATGCCGGCCTGTCAGCGTATTGCGCGTCGAAGGGGGCGGTACTACAACTGGCAAAGGCCATGGCCCTGGAGCTTGCTGCCGCCGGCGTCAGAGTCAATGTTGTGGGTCCAGGCTTCGTGGAAACACCGATGGCGCATAGCTTGCGGAATCCGACCACAAGACAATCGCTGCTGGCACAAATACCGGCAGCCCGACCGGCGCTACCCGAGGAAGTCTCCCGCCTATGTGCTTTTCTAACCAGCCCTGAATCTGAATACATAACCGGTGCCTATATTCCAGTTGATGGTGGCTATATTGCCAGGTAGTGCAACAAAAAAATTACTGAGGAAATTCTAATGATCAAGATTGTTTGGCTCCTGCGCAGGGCTCCGGATCTGTCGCTCGAAGAGTTCTCGAAGTGGTGGCTTGAGAAGCACGCGCCAATGATTGTCAACAAACAAGGCAGGTTTCTAAAGCGCTATATCGTTAATATTCGCATCGCACAGGATAATCTGCCTGCCGCGACCGGCGCTGAATGTGAATGGGATGGCCTGGCGGAGGAATGGTTTGAAAACGAGGATGAGGCACGGGCGGCTTTGACATTACCAACCGCCGCTGAAGGACGAGAGGACGTTCTTCGCCATGTAAGCGGCTTTCAAAGGCTTATCGTTACCGAGAATCAATTTGTCTAGGGATGCTCTGCATAACTTAACGCGGATGTGTGCAGTGCGGACCGGGATGGGATGCAAGGCGCATTTTGCGGCCAATAGCGCGTGCTATTGGCAATAAATGCAACGCCGCAGACCGCCCGGGGCC
>CAIYYX010000270.1 GCA_903930535.1 uncultured Sterolibacterium sp.
GGCAGCAACCGCGCCACCGCTCGGTTCCTGAATGCTTCTCCGTACCGTGCCATCTTTCATCCTTATCGCCCCCAAGTTCAAGATCATATCGGGGCGACAACTATTCTGACGCGGGGGGATTTTCCTGATCTCATTCATGGCTTGCTCTCCCTCCGCCTTCATTCTCTTCGCTTCCTCGGCAAAGCGCGCCTGTTGCTTTTCCCTCTCGGTAAACTCCATTTTCTGCGCAGTAACTACCGTAGAGGCATGTTCCGGATAACAGTCGAAATAGCACTGAGCGTTGATTTCCACTTTGGATGCAGCCGTGCCCTAGAGAACTGGCCCGAGCAGTCGCGATGGACTTCCGACAGGTGATTTACTACGGCCGCCTGGACACCAAGATTCTGTGAGATGACGCTGGCCTCTGTTCCAGGAAGGCCGGACTGATATGGGGCAATCTGCCGCCAGTAGAACTCAGCGAACTTTTCAGCGACAAGTGGCATCGGTAGATCGATCTCGGCACCGGCATCGACCCCATGCTCAACTGCCAGCTCAGCAAGAGTCAGGAGCAAAGCGTACTTGTAGGTCGCCTGGAACTCCCCTTCATCAAAAAGCCTCTGGATATGCTGGAGAAACGCGATCTGTTCTTCCGCCGTAGGAACGCTCAACGCTTGCTCCAATAATCGGCTTTGTCTGGAAATATCCAGCGGACGCCACCACGAGGATCAGGTTGATCGCCCTTGTATCGGGGAATCAGGTGAATGTGCAAATGGGGCACTGTCTGGCCAGCTGCTGCCCCATCATTGACCCCGATGTTGTAGCCATCAGGGTGGAAATCAGCATCGACATCCTTCTTCGCCTCTTCGAGCAACGCCAAGATAGCGTCACGCTCCTCGATCGTCAGTGCAAAGAATGAACCAACATGCCTGCGTGGTATAGCCAATGTGTGCCCAGGCGATACAGGAAAGGCATCGCGGAAGACAATGCCAAAATCATTGGCGATGAGGACTCGTTCAGGTGCGAGAGTACAGAATGGGCAGATCTTAAGGTTCATTCGACCGAGTCACCAGCTTTGGAACAGAGGTGGCTCAGCAAAATAGGACTGGCCGATAAGTGGAAGACCTGCTCTCATGGGCGAACAAATCGCCCGATAAAGGAGCAGCAGATGAGAAGGCCCAGAAGGAACCACACCGCAGCATTCAAGGCGAAAGTCGCGGTCGCGGCGTTGAAAGGCGACAAGACGTTGGCCGAGTTGGCCGAGAAGTTCGATCTCCACACCAACCAGATCACGCAGTGGCGAACGCAACTGTTGGAAGGGGCCACGGACGTGTTTCTGACCCCAGCGGAGAAGCGAGACACGGGACCAAGTACCAAAGACATGCAGGCCAAAATCGGCCAACAAGCCTTGGAAATTGATTTTTTGGCCGGCGCGCTCGGTCGCATCGGCGATGCGAGCGCAAAGAAATGACTGACGCCACTCACAAACTGCCAATGGCCCGGCAAGCCGAGCTGTTGGCGATCTCGCGCTCGAATCTGTACTACCTGCCGCGCCCGACATCTGACGCAGACCTGGCGCTGATGCGAAGGATCGACGAACTGCATCTGAACTACCCGTTCGCCGGCAGCCGGATGTTGCGCGACATGCTGCGGCTCAAAGGAGTCCAGGTCGGCCGCCAGCATGTCGCGACCCTGATGGCGAAGATGGGCATCACGGCGATCTCGCGCCAGCGCAAGACCAGCACGCCGCACCCGGCACATCCGATCTACCCCTACCTGCTCCGCGGCCTCACCATCGACCGTCCCAATCACTGCTGGGCAGCCGACATCACCTACATTCCCATGCGCCGGGGCTTCGTCTATCTGGTCGCCATCGTCGATTGGGCCACGCGCAAGGTGCTGGCCCATCGGGTGTCGATCAGCATGAGCACAGACTTTTGCGTCGAGGCACTGGAAGAAGCGATTGCCACATATGGCCGCCCGGAGATCTTCAACACCGACCAGGGCAGCCAATTCACGAGTGCCGAATTCACTGGCGTGCTCAAGGCTAATGACATCCGCATCAGCATGGACGGCAAGGGCCGTTGGATCGACAATGTGTTTGTCGAGCGAATATGGAAGAGCGTCAAGTACGAGCACGTCTATCTCCACGCCTATGAGAATGTAGCCGAGGCCAGGCAACA
>CAIYYX010000271.1 GCA_903930535.1 uncultured Sterolibacterium sp.
AGCCCGACATGTTGCGCTCAGGCATTCGACCAGTCCACCAGCCCGAATTTCCAGGTGATGATCACCAAGATGCCGAAGGCGATGCGATACCAGGCGAAGGAACTGAAGTCGTGGCTGCCGATGTAGCGCAACAGCCAGCGCACGCAGAGGAAAGCCGAGAAGAAGGCGGCGACGAAGCCCGTCGCGAACATCGGCAGGTCTGCGACCGAGAACAGCGCTCTCTCTGTATAGGCCTGGTAGAAGGTGGCTGCAGTCAGGGTCGGGATGGCCAGGAAGAAGGAAAACTCGGTGGCGGCCCGGCGCGAGAGACCGAACAACAACCCGCCTATGATGGTGGCGCCGGAGCGCGAGGTGCCGGGAATCAGGGCCAGGGCCTGGGCGAGGCCAAGCTTGAGAGCGTCTTTGATGCCGATTTGCTCAACCATGGCGATTCGCACCACGTGCTGCCGCCGCTCTGCCCAGAGAATGATCAGGCCGCCGATGATGAAGGCCAGCGCCACGGGAATGGGCTGGAAGAGAAAGGCCTTGATGCTCTTGTGGAACAAAAGGCCCAGCACCGCAGCCGGCGTAAAAGCGATGGCGAGATTGAGCGCGAAGCGCTGTGCCGCCCTGTCGTGCGGCAATCCCATGAGCACACTGGCTATTCGAACGCGGTATTCCCAAACGACGGCGAGGATGGCGCCGAACTGGATCACGATTTCGAACACTTTGCCCTTTTCATCGTTAAAATGGAGCAAGTCACCGGCCAGGATCAGATGGCCTGTGCTGGAAACCGGAAGGAACTCGGTGAGTCCCTCGACGATGCCGAGAATCAGTGCGTGCAGCAGGGTTGTGGCGTCCATGGGGCGTTCGATCGGTCTTGTTCGTTGCGGGCGCGCGAGTTTAGCACAAGCATTTATCGGTTCAGAATGGCCAAGAAAATCAGCATAGCCCAGCTCAAGCCGGGCATGTACGTCAGCGACATCGGCAGCGACTGGATGTCCCATCCCTTCCTGCGCAAAGCTTTTGCCGTCAAGGACGAGGCGATGGTGCAGAAGATCGCCGAGTCAGGCATACACGAAGTCTATATCGATCCGTCTAAGGGCGATGACGTCATTGATGCGCCGACCACCGATGAGGTGAGCGAAGAGATCGAGCGCGAGATGCAGAAGGTCGCCACCGAACCGGTGCCGGAGCGCAAGGTCAGCGCCGGCGAGGAACTCGAGCGCGCCAGGAAAATCCACGGCGAGGCAAACCTCATCATCCGCAACATCATGCAGGACGTACGCCTGGGCAAGCAGGTCACCATTGACAAGGCGGAGCCTGTGGTCGAGAAACTCACCGACTCCATTCTCAGGAACGCCGGCGCCCTGCTCTCCCTGTGCCGCGTCAAGAACAAGGACGACTACACTTTCCAGCATTCGGTGTCGGTATGCGCCCTGCTGGTTTCTTTCTGCCGCGCGCGCGGCATGGATGCCAGCACCATCCATCTGGCCGGCATCGGTGGCCTGCTCCACGACATCGGCAAGGTCAAGGTTCCAGACAAGATACTCAACAAGCCCGGACGGCTCACCGAGGACGAGTTCAAGGTGATGAAGTGCCATGTCGTCGAGAGCAAGAAAATACTCTCCGAAACCAATGGCATCACCGAGACTTCCATCCAGGTCGCCGCCCAGCACCACGAGCGCCACGACGGATCGGGCTATCCCGAGGGGCTGAAGGGCGAGGCGATCACCATGATGGGCCAGATGGCGGCGATCTGCGACGTCTATGACGCCATCACCTCGACCCGCGTCTACCACAAGGGGATGACGCCGCACGATGCACTCTCCAAGATCTTCGAGTGGAGCAAGTTCCACTTCAATCCGGCCCTGGTGCAAGCCTTCCTGCGCGCCATAGGCATCTACCCGGTGGGCACGCTGGTGATGCTGGAGTCCGGCATGCTGGGCGTGGTTATGGAACAGTCCAGTTCCAATCTATTGCAGCCCGCGGTCAAGGTTTTCTACGACAGCAAGCGCAAACAGTACCTGCCGCCGAAGGAAGTCGACCTTTCCCTGCCCTTCGGCCATGGCGGCGGCGACAGGATAGTCAGCCACGAGACGCCGGAGAAATGGGGCGTGGACCCGATGAAATTCCTTTTGTAGGTAAACCGTCATTCCCGCACAAGCGGGAATCCAGTGGTTTCCTGGGTCCCCGCGTTCGCGAGGACGACGAGTTTCAAACTGCAGTGGTCTAGATTTGCAGTTTAATGTACTACCCGGTCAGCCGCTCCAGACTATCAAGATAGATCAACGCTTCTTTGCGCGACTCGCCGCACATCTCCAGGGAAGGCTTGAGCCCGGCGCAGCAGCGCGGCCGCTCAGGCTGGCCGAAAATCAGGCAACGGAAATCCGCGGACAACTGCCTGCAGGCAACGCCTGCAGGCTTGCCTGAGCTCATGCCGGGAATGGCCGAGGAGATCGACGGCGCGATGCAGCAGGCACCGCAGTCGGGGCGGCAGGCAAGAGATGCCGTCACGCCCGCGCTTACCTTTTCTGGTAGATCTCTGCGCCGCTTTTCACGAACTCGATCGACTTCGTCTCCATGCCCTTCTTAAGCGCCTCGATTTCCGAGACGCCCTGTGCCGCCGCAAAGTCGCGCACATCCTGGGTGATTTTCATGGAGCAGAAGTGCGGACCGCACATGGAGCAGAAGTGGGCGAGTTTGGCGCCCTCCTGCGGCAGCGTCTCGTCGTGGAATTCGCGCGCCTTGTCCGGATCCAGCCCTAAGTTGAATTGGTCGTCCCAGCGAAACTCGAAGCGCGCCTTGGAAAGCGCGTTGTCCCTGATTTGCGCGCCGGGATGGCCCTTGCCCAGATCGGCGGCGTGGGCGGCGATCTTGTAGGCGATGATGCCGTCCTTGACGTCGTTCTTGTCGGGCAGCCCCAGGTGCTCCTTGGGCGTCACGTAGCAGAGCATGGCCGTGCCGTACCAGCCTATCATCGCCGCGCCGATGGCGCTGGTGATGTGATCGTAGCCCGGGGCGATGTCCGTGGTGAGCGGGCCCAGTGTGTAGAAGGGCGCCTCGTGGCAGAGCTTCAATTGCAGATCCATATTCTCCTTGATCATGTGCAGCGGCACATGGCCCGGTCCTTCTATCATCACCTGCACGTCATGCTTCCAGGCGATCTGGGTGAGTTCGCCCAGGGTCGTGAGTTCGCCCAGTTGCGCCTCGTCGTTGGCGTCGTGGATCGATCCGGGGCGCAGGCCGTCGCCCAGGCTGAAGGCCACGTCGTAGTCCTTCATGATTTCGCAGATGTCCTCGAAGTGCGTGTACAGGAAATTTTCCTTGTGATGCGACAGGCACCACTTGGCGAGAATCGCGCCGCCGCGCGAGACGATGCCGGTCAGGCGCTTGGCCGTCATCGGGATGTAGGCCAGGCGCACGCCGGCATGGATGGTGAAATAATCCACGCCCTGCTCGGCCTGCTCTATCAGGGTGTCGCGGAAGATCTCCCAGGTCAGGTCCTCGGCCTTGCCATTGACCTTTTCCAGGGCCTGGTAGATGGGCACGGTACCGATGGGCACCGGGCTGTTCCTGACGATCCATTCGCGCGTCTCGTGGATGTTCTTGCCTGTGGACAGGTCCATCACCGTGTCGCCGCCCCAGCGTATCGACCAGGTCATTTTCTCGACTTCCTCCTGGATGGAGGAGCCCAAGGCGGAGTTGCCGATATTGGCGTTGATCTTGACCAGGAAGTTGCGGCCGATAATCATCGGCTCGGACTCCGGGTGGTTGATGTTGTTCGGGATGATGGCGCGGCCGCGGGCGATTTCGTCGCGGACGAACTCCGGCGTGATCACCTTGGGAATGGCCGCCCCGAAGGACTCGCCAGGATGCTGGCGCAGCATCAGCTCGGAGAGACCATCGCGCTTCTGGTTTTCACGAATGGCGACGAACTCCATCTCAGGCGTGATGATTCCCTTCCTTGCATAATGCATTTGCGAAACGTTTGCGCCGGCTTTGGCGCGGCGTGGGCGGCGCTGCAGGCTGAAGCGCATTTCCTCGAGTTCCGCATCGCCCGCCCGCTCGCGGCCGAAGTCGGAAGTGAGTACTGGCAGTTCCTCGCTGTCCCCCCGCTCGGCGATCCACGCCGAGCGAAGCGGCGCCAGGCCGGAACGGATGTCTATCCTGGCCTTTGGATCGGTATAAGGTCCCGAGGTATCATAGACGCAGATGCACGGGTTGGCCTCAAAGCCCATGGCAGCGGGCGTGTCGGACTGCGAGATCTCGCGCATGGGCACGAGGATGTCGGGGCGGCTGCCCGGAACATAGACCTTGCGCGAAGAGGGCAGGGACTGGACTACGGCCTCGTCCACTTGGGCGCTGGAGGCTAGGAATTTATCGTTTGCATTCATGATTAAAGCTCCGAGGGAGCGGTGATGATGGCACCACAGCGTAACTACTCAAATTACTGGAAAGCCCGGCGGAATGCAACATATCCTGAATAGGGTCATTTACGCGCCTAAAGTTACTGATATTCTGGTCGTTAATGCAGAGACGTATGAATGTGGGGAGCGGTACCATGTGTCTTAATCTGCGTCTTCTTGATGCAATGGTCGTGCTGTCGGCGCTGACAGCGCTCTGCGGCGAGGCGGCGGCCGCCAATTGGCAACCCGTGGCGACTTACCAGGGCGAGCGCGTCGAGATCGACAAGACGCGCATCGCCCGCATCGGCGACGGCAAGACAATGGCCTGGAACCGCCTGATGCTGGGCAGGGAAGAGTCCATCCCCAACAGCAAGGACAAATACTCGACGGTGCAGGCCCTCAATCGCTACGATTGCGAGAAGGGCAGCTTCGCCACGACCAAGCGCGTTTTCATGCGCGACGACAAGGTGGTGAGCCAGGAGACGATAGATTCGCCGAAGGAAATGACAGCCGCACCCGGCAGCGTCGACGAGAAACTGCTTCTTGAAGCCTGCAAGAAACGCACGGTTGGCGAGATGCAGAAAGTGGCCGATGCCGTCGGAAAGCTCGCCGGCGGAGCGAAGCCCGAGGCCGAAAAGATAGCGGAGGCACCGCCCAAGGCGATGTACGCAGACATGCGCAGCGCCACCGAAACCAAGGCCCCGACTACCCGGAAAGTGCAGAGCCCCTCTTACATCAAGCATGCAGAAGCGCCGGTTTCTTCGCGCAAGGCGCGCAGGAATCAGCCCGCCGCAGCCTTAGCCGAACTGGAGCGCATCCACTGGGGCTACGAAGGAGAGGGGGGGCCCGCCAACTGGGGCAAACTGCGCCCCGAGTTCGCCACCTGCGCTTCGGGCAAGCGCCAGTCGCCGATCAACATCAATGAAGGCATACGCGTCGATCTCGAAGCGATCAAGTTCGATTACAAGCCGACGATGTTCCGCATTGTTAACAACGGCCATACCGTGCAGGTCAGCGTCGGCAACGGCAGCAGCATCAACGTCATGGGCAAGAGATACGATCTGCTGCAGATCCACTTTCACCGTCCTTCCGAGGAGCGCGTAAACGGCCGCGGCTTCGACATGGTGGCGCACCTGGTGCACAAGGATTACGAAGGCCAGTACGCGGTGGTGGCCGTGCTGCTGGAGACCGGCGGCGAGCATCCGCTGATCCAGACTTTCTGGAACAACCTGCCGCTGGAAGTCGATCAGGATCTGGCGCCCAATGTGGCTATAGACGTCACCCGAATGCTGCCCGAGAGCCGCCAGTACTATTCCTACATGGGCTCGCTGACGACGCCGCCCTGCACGGAAGGCGTCCTCTGGCTGGTGTTCAAGCAACCCGCGCAGGTGTCCCCGGAACAGGTTGATATCTTCTCCCGGCTCTATCGCAACAATGCGCGTCCGATACAGTCCGCCAACAGTCGCCTCATCAAGGAGTCGCGGTAGGTCGACAACGATGGACTTCGTCATTGCGAGGCCCGCAGGGCCGTGGCAATCTCAGTGACGGAAGCGAGGCAATCTGAGCGCCATGCAAGATCAGTGGCTTGAAGATCGCCACGCCCCTTTGGGGCTCGCGATGACGGACTCATTCAGAGATTCCATAAAATAATTCCACGGCCGACCTACGGGTTAAAATAGGTTTCTGCAAATGAAATATTAGCTTATACTAATATTTCCTTCCGGAGAAACCAAAATGAACCTTGAACAAGCGCGCTTCAACATGGTGGAGCAGCAGATCCGTCCCTGGGCCGTGCTCGACCAGAACGTGCTTGACCTGCTCTACGTGGTCAAGCGTGAGGAATTCGTGCCGCCGGCCTACCGCGCGCTGGCCTTTGCCGATGCCGAGATCCCCTTGGGCGGGGAAGCCTCCATGCTGGCGCCGAAAATCGAGGCCTACGCGTTGCAGGCCTTGCAGGTGAGAAAATCCGACAAGGTTCTGGAAATCGGCACTGGCTCCGGCTACATGGCGGCGCTTCTGGCGGCGCATGCCGATCATGTCTGGAGCGTCGAGATTGCTCCAGCACTCGCTGCCACGGCCAGGGAAAACCTCAGGCGCCAGGGCATAGACAATGTCACGGTGGAAACAGGCGACGCGGCCCTGGGCTGGCCTGGCCATGCACCTTTCGACGTGATCATGGTGTCGGGCAGCCTGCCGCATTTACCCAAGGAACTTATGGCCCAGCTCAAAACCGGCGGCCGGCTGTTCGCCTTCGTCGGCGAGGCACCGGTCATGGAAGCGCAACTGGTCACGCGGGTTTCCGATGACAGCTTCCGAACCGTGGCGCGCTTCGAAACCCAGACCGCTGCCCTCGTCAATGCAGAGCAGCAAGAGCGTTTTGTATTCTGAAGGGGACCATGCAGCAAATCACTGCGCCAGAACTCAAGGCGTGGCTGGACGATCCGGCCCGTCCCAAGCCCATGCTGCTCGACGTGCGCGAGCCCTGGGAGTTCGACGTCTGCCGCCTCCCCGGCGCCCAGGCCATGGCCATGCGCAGCGTGCCGGCGCGCTATGCGGAATTGCAGCGCGAGCCGGGTCGCGAGATCGTGGTGATCTGCCACCATGGCGCACGCAGCTACCAGGTCGCCATGTTTCTGGAGCAGCAAGGCTTCGCGCATCTTTACAATTTATACGGCGGTGTCGCGGCCTGGTCGCAACAGGTCGATCCCACCATGCCGACGTATTGAATCAGAGGTGTTCCGGATGAAAAAAATAGTCCTGCTTTCCGCACTGTTTCTGACGGGAGCGGCCCAGGCCGCTGACTTGCTCGGCGTCTATCGCGACGCGGTCGGTTACGATGCGCAATTTTCCGCCGCCAGGTCGGCGCTCGAAGCCGGCCGCGAGAAACTGCCGCAGGCCCGCGCCGGTCTCTTGCCTGTGGTCGGTCTGTCGTCCAACACCGTCTGGAACGAAATCGAATACCAGACCCGGCCCTCAACCGGCGTCGTCCCGGCAAATTTCAACAGCAACGGCTGGTCGTTGACGCTCTCGCAGCCCTTGTTCCGCTGGCAGAACTGGATGAGCTACCAGCAGGGGGGCTTGCAGGTGGCGCAGGCGGAAATGCAGTATGGCCTGGCCAAGCAGGACTTGGCCGTGCGCGTGGCCCAGGCTTACTTCGACGTGCTCCTGGCGCAGGAGACCCTGACCACGGCACAGGCGCAGAAGAAGGCCATCAGCGAGCAACTGGAGTCTGCCAAACGCAACTTCGAGGTCGGCACGGCCACCATCACCGACACCCACGAGGCGCAGGCGCGCTTCGATCTGACCACGGCGCAGGAAATCGTCGCGACCAACGATTTGCAGGTCAAGCGCGACGTGCTGCAAATGCTCATCGGCAAGGAGGCGGGCGAGTTGAAGAGCCTGAGGCCGGGGGTGCTGATAACCCGCCCGCAGCCGGACGATGTCGGTAAATGGGTCGCCTCCGCAGAGCAGGGCAGCCTCTCCGTGCAGTTCTCGCAGGCCGGGTTGGAGATCGCCGCGCGCGAGGTCGAGAAGCAGCGCGCAGGGCATTATCCGACGCTGGACCTCGTCGCCTCGCGCGGCCGCAGTACGCTGGGGCAGACCTTCACGCAGGGCGTGACAAGACCAGGCAGCGACACCGATTCCACCACCGTTGGTCTGCAACTGGCGATTCCCGTGTTCTCGGGCGGCATCACGGTTTCCCGGGATCGCGAAGCCACCGCCCTGCGCGAAAAAGCCAGCGCCGATCTC
The DNA here is from genome assembly GCA_903930535.1 of uncultured Sterolibacterium sp. Taxonomy (GTDB): domain Bacteria; phylum Pseudomonadota; class Gammaproteobacteria; order Burkholderiales; family Rhodocyclaceae; genus CAIYYX01. The sequence continues at coordinate 8,139 of CAIYYX010000271.1, forward strand.
GACAATGCCCGTCGTCAGGCCGCACTCTCGGCACGCCAGGCTTATTTGGGCGTCACCTCCGGGCTGGCGCAGGTCAAGGCGCTGGAGCAGGGACTGGTTTCCTCCCAGTCCGCGCTTGAGTCGAACAAACTTGGTTATGAAGTCGGCGTGCGCATCAATATCGACGTGCTGAACGCCCAGCAGCAGGTCTATTCGACACGGCGCGATCTCGCCAAGGCGCGTCTGGACACGCTAAATTCCCAACTGCGCCTCAAGGCCGCCGTCGGCGCCCTGGGCGAGGCCGACATCGCCGCGATCAACGCCTTGCTGGAATAATTTCGGCGGCCTTTCTCTGGACCACCTTTATGGTGGCAGCCCGACAAAAGGGGCAACCAGATCCAATGTTCGCGAAGTCGCACCGCGATGCCTTGCCGCGAAGGCGCGGCCTGCCGCTCCCATCGCGGTTCTGGCCTCGATATTCTTAAGCAGCGCGGCGGCGGCGGAGACGAGTTCTGTCGCGTCGGCAACCTGCTGTGCAGCACCGCAAGCGATTGCTTGCCGCGCCGCAGCGGTGAAGTTGAAGGTCGATGGTCCGATGAGGAGAGGCACGCCGACGGCGCAAGCCTCGATCAGGTTCTGGCTGCCGAAGTCCTGCAGGCTGCCGCCGATGAAGGCGACGTCGCAGGCCGCGTAGTAGGCAAACATCTCGCCCATGCTATCGCCTATGAGCACGGTTGTTTCCGGCAGCACCGGCTCAATGCTGCTGCGCCGCTGCACCTTGAAGCCTTGCGTTGCGGCGAGCGCCGCCACTTCCGCGAAACGCTGGGGATGGCGGGGAACGATCACCAGCAGCAAGTCCCTGACCGGCTGCGCGGCCAGCGCGGCGAGGATCAGCGCCTCCTCGCCTGCGCGCGTGGAGGCCGCCAGCAACACCGGCCGCATTCCCAACCGCGTCCACTGCGCCCGCAAGCCCCCGCCCAGGGAGAGTTGCTCTCCGGGCGGAGTGATGTCGAACTTCATGTTGCCGGTGACGACCACATCTCTCGCGCCCAATTCCATCAGCCGCTTGGCGTCTTCCTCGCCTTGCGCCGCGACTGCGGCAAGCTGGGCGAGCGCGCCCCTTGTCAGGGAAGGAAGCGCGGCGTAGCGGCGCGCGGAGCGCTCGGAGAGCCTGGCATTCACCAGCAGCAGAGGAATATTTTGCAGCCGGCAGGCGGCGACGAGATTGGGCCAGATCTCGGTTTCCATGATCAAGCCGATCGCAGGGCGGAAGTGCTTCAGGAAGCGGGCGACGGCCCAGGGCGTGTCGTAGGGCAGATAGACGCGGCTGACATTTATCCCGAAGACCTCCTCCGAGGTGGCGCGCCCCGTCGGCGTCATGTGGGTGAACAGGATGAGATGCTGCGGGTAGCGTACTGCCAGTTCAGCGACCAGAGGCTGGGCGGCGCGCGTCTCGCCGACCGAGACGGCGTGGATCCAGATTGTAGGTCGGGCTTTAGCCTGACTTGTCGGGCTAAAGCCCGACCTACGGTAATAGCCGAAACGCTCTCCCCAGTGACGCAGATATTCCGGCTGCTTGTGCGAGCGCCACAGCAGATGCAGCAGCGCCCAGGGCAGCAGAAGCATGATGGTCAGCGTATAGAGCAGGCGGGCCATCACACCAGGAGTTCCTTGGCGGCGGCAATCGTTTCCTGTGCCGAAGCTGGCCTGCCTATGCCACCGAGATTCTTCACCCGGGTTTCGGCATGGACGCCGGTGAGAGACGGGTCCGTGGCGGAAAAGAGTGCCAGCGTCGGCACCCCAAGCGCTGCGGCGAGATGAGTCAGGCCGGTGTCCACGCCAACCACCAGCCGCGAGCCGGCGCAGAGCCCGGCGAGTTCGGCAATCGTCAGTTGCGGGGCGACGATGGCGTCCTGCATTTTCGCGGCGAGGCGCATTGCGTACTCGCGTTCAAGAGCCGTCCCGGCCGGGAGAACGGACCTTAACCCCAGCTTTGAGAGAGCCGTCGCAAGTTCCAGCCAGTCTGCCCATCCCTTGTCCGCGCGGCTGCTGGCGGTGAGCAGCACGGCATAGGGAGCGGCGGGCAGCCAGTCGCGAATCAGTGGGTCGGCGCCGATGCCATAGGACAATGGCCGGTCGGAAGCGAAGCCGCAGGCCGTTGCGGCCAGCCAGCGGTTGCGTTCCACGGCATGGGCGCTCTTCGGGATGGCGAAAGTTGCGTCGTAAAAGCGCGCCGCCAGAGGTTCGCGCGCCGCCTCCGCGGCGAAGCCGGCGCGAAGCCCGCCGCGGGTGAGCCTGGTAGCACTGACGATCAGGCCGCTCTTGATCAACCCCTGGGTGTCGAGCACCAGGTCATAAGCTTCTGCTCTGAGCAGCCGGCGGAACGCAGCTATTTCGTTCCAGGTCGCAGGGGAAAGGAGAGACCTGCGCCAGCGCCGCAGCGCCACGGGGATGACGCGTGAAACTGCGGGATGAAGGCGCGGAATTTCGACGAACCCCTCCTCAACCACCCAGTCGATGGCGGCCTCCGGGAAGCGCGCATGGAGGTCGCTGACAACCGGAAGGTTGTGCACGACGTCGCCCAGGGAAGAGGTCTTGACCAGGAGTATGCGCATGAATGCCGCGATTATATTCCTTCGGCCGTCTTCGACCGTTGGTCGGTCTTCAGGCCGACGACCTCCGCTGTCGGCCTGAAGGCCGACCTACAGGCCGACCTACATACCGATTTACATGTGATAGGCTTAGTCATGCGACTAAACTAATGGTGAAACATGGGCGTCACGGTCAATGTTCATAAAGCCAAGACGCATTTATCGAGGCTTCTGGAGCGGGCGCATGGCGGCGAGGAGATCATTCTGGCCAAGGCGGGCAAGTCCTCCGCACGCCTGATGCCATTGCAGAACGAGAGGCCGCGGCGCCAGCCGGGCAGGCTGAAGGGCGTGATCACCGATGCTTTTTTCGAGCCATTGCACGAGGACGAGTTGCGCTGGTGAATACTTCTCCCAGACTTCGCCTCTCGGCCGTTCTCATCGCCAAGAACGCCGCCTCTCAACTTCCGGCCTGCCTGGACAGCCTCGCCTTCTGCGACGAGATCCTCGTCGTCGACTCGGGCAGCACCGACGGCACGGTAGAACTGGCGCAGGCGCGCGGCGCCCGCGTGATACAGGCCGAGTGGCGCGGCTTCGGGGCGCAAAAGCAGTTCGCCGTGGTGCAGGCGGCGCACGACTGGGTGTTATGCATAGACGCGGACGAGCGCGTCAGCCCGCGGTTGCATGAGAACATCCTGAAAGCGCTGGCCGCCCCAAATCAGCAAGCCTACCGCTTCCCCCGCTGCAACCGCTTCCTCGGCCGCCATCTGCGCCACGGCGAAGGCTATCCTGACTGGAGCCTGCGCCTCTTCGACCGGCGTCGCGCGCGCTGGTCGGACGACGCCGTGCATGAGAGAGTCATCAGTGACGTTGAAGTCGGAACGCTGGAAGGCGACCTGCTGCACGACTCTGCCGAGACGCTGGACGCCTATCTTGCCAAGCAGAACAGATACACCACCCTGGCCGCGGAGCAGGCCTTTTCCGCCGGTCGCCGCGCAAGTGCAGGGCATCTGCTGCTCTCGCCGCTCCTGCGTTTTGTCAAATTCTATTTTTTCCGCCTGGGCTTTCTCGACGGTCTGCCGGGACTGGTGCACATCCTCATCGGCTGCGGCAACAGCTTCGCCAAGTATGCGAAAATGCTTGATTTGCAGAAGCGGAACTTATGAAGGTTCTGGTGACCGGAGCGGCAGGTTTCATCGGCATGCATGTGTGCGAGCGCCTGCTCTGCCGCGGCGACGAGGTCATCGGTGTCGACAGCCTCAACGATTACTATGACGTCTCCCTCAAGGAGGCTCGACTCCTGCGCCTGACGCCGCATGCCAGATTTCGGCTGGTCAGGATGGATATCGCAGATCGCAAGTCCATGGAAGAACTCTTCGCCAGGGAAAAGCCGCAGCGCGTCATCAACCTCGCCGCCCAGGCGGGCGTGCGCTACTCGCTCAAGAACCCCCACGCCTATGTCGACAGCAACCTCGTCGGCTTCGTCAATATCCTAGAAGGCTGCCGCCACGCCGGCGTCGAGCACCTCGTCTATGCCAGCAGTTCCAGCGTCTATGGCGGCAATACCAGGACGCCTTTCTCGGAGCACGACAACGTCGATCATCCGATCAGTCTCTATGCCGCCACCAAGAAGGCCAACGAGCTGATGGCGCACACCTACAGCCATCTCTACCGGCTGCCGGTGACCGGGCTGCGCTACTTCACCGTCTATGGCCCCTGGGGTCGGCCCGACATGGCGCCCACCCTGTTTGCCAAGGCTATTCTCGATGGCAGACCCATAGACGTCTTCAACCACGGCAAGATGCGCCGCGATTTCACTTACATCGACGACATCGCAGAAGGCACGCTCCAGGTCCTGGACAGGCCGGCCCTGCCTGATCCGCTCTTCGATGCGCAGCATCCCGATCCGGCCAGGAGCAATGCCCCCTATCGCCTCTTCAACATCGGCAACCATCAGCCGGTGGAACTCATGAGCTTTATAGAAGCGCTGGAGCAGGCGCTGGAGCAGACCGCGCAGAAGAACTTCCTGCCGTTGCAGGCTGGCGACGTTCCCGAAACCTGCGCCGACATCGCAGATCTGACCGCGGTCACCGGCTTCGCGCCGGCGACTTCGGTGAAGGAAGGCGTGGGGCGGTTTGTCGAGTGGTATCGAGGGTATTACATGTCGGCCTGAAGGCCGACCTTCAGGCCGACGCCAGCTTATAAATTTCGACCGTCCGGTCGACGCAGGTTTGCCATTGATAGCGCGCTGCCCGGATCAATCCTGAAGCGACCAGCTTTGCCCGCAGGGCCTCGTCCTGGAGCAGGCGCTCAATGTTGTGGCTGATTTCCTCGACGTTTTCCGGATCTGCGTAGAGAGCGGCTTCGCCCGCCACTTCGGGGAGGGCCGAAAGTGTGGAACTGAGCAGAGGCACTCCGCTCGCCATGGCTTCGACGGCCGGGAGGCCAAAGCCCTCGTACAGGGAAACCAGGGGAAAGAGCACAGCGCCCGCATACAGATGAGGCAGAGCGCTCGCCGCAACATAACCGAGCAGGCGTATTTGATTATCTTCAGCGAGCCGCCTTGCTTCGGCGGCGAAGGCCGAGGCCCGCCAGCCGGTCGCTCCCGCCAGAACCAGCGGATAGCGCTGGCGAAGTGCAGGAGCAAGACGGCCGTAGGCTTGGAGAAGATTGATCAGGTTCTTGCGCGGTTCGATGGTGGCAACGGAGAGGATGTAGCGGCCATGTTCGAGGCCGTAAGCTTCGAGCACAGCCCGGGTCTCGGCCGCTGCGCGCGGCTTGTAGCGTGCATCGGCACCCAGGTGGATGGCCGTGATGCGTTCAGGCTTTATGGAAAATTGCGTGATCAGTTCCACCCGCATGAATTCGGAGAGCGTGATCAATTGGTCGGCGCGGGCTATGGTCTTCTCGAGATGGCGCTCGAGGTAGGCGACCCGCTCGCGCGGATGGAACTGTGGAAAACGGATGTGGGAGATGTCGTGAATCGTGGCGACACAAGGGCCATCGTAGGTTTTCAGGATGTAGTTCGGTTCATGGTAGACCGCGTGGCGGTCGGCGCCGAAGCGCTTGCGGAATTGCCTGTCCCTGAGCCATGTGCGCAGCGGGTAGGCGAGGGGAATCCTGCGCAGCAGCTGTTTGAGATGGATTGCCATTGAAGGCTTTGCCGCGACGGCATCGATATCGCTTGGGCCGGCGAAACGCCGCACTTCTCCTATCTCGGGGTGAACCAGCAGGCCGCGCAGAAGGTGTTGCGTGTAGTAGCCGATTCCCGTCAGGGGCGGAGCCAGGGATTCTGTGTTGAGGATGACATCCATAAATAGGGTAGGAGGGTAGGTCGGGCTTCAGCACGAC
>CAIYYX010000272.1 GCA_903930535.1 uncultured Sterolibacterium sp.
CTTCACGGCTTAGCGGGCAGCCTTGTGAACTTGGTGGTGGTATCCTTTTATTCGCTGCTGGTCATCCGTCTTTCGCTGGACTATCTGGGCAAGGATGAATTCGGATTGCTGAGTTTGGTCAGCCAGGTTGCCACTTACATTGCGGTCATCGACTTGGGGCTATTCACGGCGTTCTCGCGGATCCTCATCGACTATACCACAGGGAGTAAGGAGCGCTACGTTAATGCCCTCAAGACCGCGGCGCGGGTGTTTCATGTCTTGGGTTTGATAGGCTTCGCCGTCGCCTGCATTGTGGCCTTCGGCGGGTCTGCCTTTCTCTCCATTCCTCCCCAACTGCATCAGCAGTTCGTCTTCCTGATGCTGGCACAGGGGGTCAGTTTGTTGTGCGCGTTCTCGCTCAAGCCGATCACGGCACCCTTGGTCGCCAACGGCAAACATTATTACATTTATTGGCTCAGCTCCGGGCTCACCCTCGTCAACGCCTTGCTATTTTGGATTGCCCTGAGGGGCGGCGTCGGTATCTACAGCAGTCTGCTCGCCAATTCAGTCGCCTTAGCGCTGGACGCATTTATCCTGTGGCGACTCGCCCGGCCCTACCTTGATGTCGGGAGGATTTGCGGAACGTATGATGCAACTATCTTCAAGGAAGTTTCCGCCTTCGCACGGGACAGTATGTTATGGCAAATCGGTGGCCAAACCCTCGCCTCCTTGCCCATCCTACTGGCTTCCGCTTGGTTTACCTTGGGTGCCACCGCCGACCTTTCGGCAGGAATGAAACTCATTCTCTTGTTGGTGTCAGTGTGTACCCGTGTCGGTGACATGTCGATCACCCCACTATCGATTCAATTCGCCAAGGGCAACGAAGCCTCTGCCGCCACGAAGATGTCCCGCATCGCGGGGATCTCCGGCGGTATTGGTGCTTGTGCCGCTCTTTTCATCATCATCGTCAACCCCGCGTTCATTGCCTGGTGGATGCTGGACAAGGTGTCCTGGACGTGGCACGCCAACGTGGCAGGCGCGTTATGGGTCGCCATCCTCTCGGCCAATCAATGCATGTATGGCTTCGCCGTGATATCAAGGCAAATGCGGCTTTTGCGCTGGGCGTTGCTTTCCGAGTGCCTGATCTATCTCACTATGGCATTTCTATTGCGCTCATCGACAGGACCCGCCTGTCTGTTGTGGGCCAAGCCGATGGCCGCGCTGGTAATCGGTGCATTCTTGCTCAGGCAGATGGGGCGGCATACACAAATTGAAACGAAACGATTGATTCCCGTGCTACTGCGCCAAGGAATCTGCTTGGCGGTGATGATCGCTCCGAGTCTGTTCATGAGCGATTGGATTATCAGCCATGTCGGTAATCGCTTTTTCGCATTCCTGAGTGTCTGTCTGTTTGCTGGCATTGCAATAATCATTGCATATCCGTTGTTATTTACCAAAGAAATGCGAAATGAGGGCGCGTCGATGGTCAGACCCATTCTGGCAAGAATCAAATCCCAATTTTTCTCCACCACTGCAAGCCCCTCCTAGCAATCGTCGCTATCCGAGTAGTTGCTCGTACGGCAATAAGAAACACTCAGGAGCCATTGAGATAGGCAAAGTCCAAACCAACATGAATCCAGACAAACATAGTTCAGAAGAAGCGGTATTCGTCGATGAGAACAGGAATGTCATCAAAGGCGAAAAGGCACTTGAATTGATCCAAGCCCGAACGCTTGACGCGATTGACCTTTCCAAAGGTGTGATTAGGGTTGACGCGGACCGATGGCAGGAGGCCCAGCGCTATGAGCGGAGAACCTGGATGGAAGGGATTGCCGCGATGTCCGATAGAAACGAGGACCATGAGGCCAGTTTTGGTGGCTATAGGGCGCTAGCCGGCAAAAGATTTGCCAGTGCCATTGAACTTGGCTGTGGCCCGTTTACCAACATGCGCAAGATCCTGATGCATTGTGCCGTTGGGGACATCCATCTTTTGGACCCGTTGGCACTGGACTATCTGAAGCACCCATTTTGCCGGTACAAGCACAAAATGTTAGGTGGTATTCTCAAGACCACGCTGCTTCCGTGGACAAGGCGTGGGGGCTTGAAGCATCCCATGCGTTTCTACAAGCATAAATGGGACGAATGGAAAGTGGGGCATTGGTTCGGCCGACCGATCAGCCTTCATGCATCCGGCATCGAAGACTTCAAACCACCACAAGCGTTTGATTTGTGCGTGATGATCAACGTCATTGAGCACTGTCAGGATGTGGAGAAAATATTCAACCGGATTTTGGAAATGACCGCCGCTGGCAGCCATTTTGTTTTTGCCGACAAGATCTACAATGCTGAAGAAGAGGCGCGCCTGGCGCGTTTCAGGTTTGACGCCGGGCACCCGTTGCGGGTTGACTATGCCGTCGTGCGGGAATTCCTGCGTGCCAACTTTGAACCAATTTGGGACGCTGAACTTTTCGAGAGTGAGGGCACAGAGGGCTACAAATGCAACTACTTCATCGGGATCCGGAAGTCCAATGATTAGAACCGTCAAATATCAGGCGAGGAGATTCCTGTTCAAATTGCTGACCAGGATGCGTCCGGGGCTGTATCTCAAGCCGATCAAGGATTATTACGGCAGGGGAGAAAATTGTCGCGGCGTGGCCCTGTTGATATACAGAACCATGCCATTTCACCTGAACGTCTCCCACCCGGCTTTCAATTTTCATCAGAGCATGATTCAATCCCGCTTGATGGCGGAGGCGCTGGACAGCGCTGGATACAGGGTCGATGTGACCGACATTTCACTTTCCGCGCCACCGTTTGATGCTTCATACGATCTTGTGATCAGCCACAACAGCGCGGAAGATCCACGCCTGCCACAATATAGGAACGCGCTTAAGATATATTTGGCCACGGGAACCGAGCATCGGGTTCACAACCAACGCCAGCGCCAGAGACTCCTTGCCTTTGAAGAGCGTCACGGACAACATGACATAGAACTGGTGTGGAACGAGGAACAAATGCC
>CAIYYX010000273.1 GCA_903930535.1 uncultured Sterolibacterium sp.
CTGCTGCGACAGCTTGTTCCGATCTCATCAAAAGTGAGGACTCAGGCGACAAGTGATTTCACCAAGAAGGAAGTCATTTTGCTGATCAACTTACTTGGCCGTATCAAGGCAAACATAGCTGGCGCACCGAATCCCCGGTTAAAACGCCAGACCGCCCGCAGGGCGTGAGCGCGTTAATCCAAAGGAGCATTAGATATGCGGCAAAGAACAGAAATGAAACGCGGCATTATGGCCGCTGTGGGTATTTTTTTATGTATGACCGGAATCGTTTCTGCGCAAGATAAGTTTCCGAGCAGGCCAATCCAGCTAGTCGTGCCATTGGCGGCAGGCACCACCATCGATTTTGTCGCCCGAGCTTATGCGGAGCGTCTTTCCCAGCGTCTAGGACAGACGGTGGTGGTACAAAACCGTCCTGGTGCTGGCGGCACGATAGCCGGACAGTTCGTGGCGAAATCCGCACCCGACGGCTACACAATTCTGATTGTCAACTCGCAGCATACGATCAATCCGACTCTTTACCGTAATCTTCCGTACGATACTTTGGCCGAATTTTCTGGTATTGCTCAAATTGGCGAGGCGCCGAGTCTCGTTGTTGTGCATCCGAAATTGGGGGCGCGGACATTAAAAGAGTTTATCGCCATAGCAAAACAACGGCCACGGCAGATAAATTACGGCTCTGCTGGAGTTGGCACAACCACGCACATTGGGGCCGCATATTTCTTTTCGCGCGCAGGCATTGATTTGGTTCATGTCCCATACAAAGGCGGAGAGCTTATCGCTGACATGGTTTCTGGCCGCGTCGAAGCCATGGTCGTGCCGGTCGCGTTCCTCCTGCAATATATCAAGGATGGAAGATTGCAGGCGCTCGGGGTTACGACGCGTGAGTCTTTGCAGTCGCCGCTTGAAGTTCCCTCAATCGAGCAGGCAGCCTCTCTTCCTGGATTCCAGTACGCCACCTATTATGGTTTTGTGGCTCCGGCAAAAACACCAAGAGCGATTATCGAACAATTGAGTAAAGATATAAGGCAGGTGACCGAGGAGAAAGAGCTCAAGGAAAAATTTGCCGCCCAAGCAATTTTCCCGCGTGATCTTGGTCCGGCGGATTTTGATGCTTTCATACGTGCTGATCTCGATAGAATCGGACCAATAATAAAATCGATCGGTGCGGACTCAAATTGAATTTTTTCAAGTGGAAAAATATGCGGCACACGCCTGCCGCGTCCTTGAACAGTCCTGAGAAAGCTCCTTTTAATTCTCTTGTTATGCAGAGCATCCGATAGGCGGTCAAGCTGCTCAACGCCTATCGTGGCGACTTGCGGGGTCTGGCCCAAGCGCCGAGTCTGGTGCTGGTCTTCAATTCGCCGGCAGTGTGCGGCTCAGGTAACGCAGAACACTTGCCTTGGCGGTGGTAAGGCTCTGCAGAACGTTCCGGTCCGATCTTATTCAGTCCTGATTCCGGCATCTCGAATCAATCGTCCCCAGCGATCGGCATCGGCCTTGATGTAGGCCGCGAAGCTCGACGGCGGTCCGCCCGCGATTTCCCCGCCCAGCCGGTTGAGCCGCTCCTGGACATCCGGCATGCGGATGATCTGGCCGATTTCTGCATTGAGCGCATTGATGATTTCCGGTGGCACCTTTGCCGGGGCGACGATGCCGAACCATCCCACGGCTTCGTAGCCTGTGACGCCTTCTTCTGCAAGGGTGGGGATCTCTGGTGCCGAGGGGGATCGCGTGGAATTAGTGATGCCGAGCGCGCGCACTTTGCCCGCACGCAGGTTAGGCAGTGCGGTGCTTAAGCTGTCGAACAGGATCTGGATCTGTCCCGAGAGCAGATCGTTGACGGCAGGGGCGGTGCCTTTGTAGGGCACGTGGTTTAGTGGCGCTCCGGTAATGCGTTCGAACAAGGCGGCGAACAGGTGGGTTGCGGTTCCAGTGCCGGTTGACCCGTAGTTCAGCTGCCCGGGCTTGCTGTTGGCGAGCGAAATCAACTCCGCGACATTTTTTGCCGGAACTGAAGGATGCACCAGCAGTACATTTGGGATCTTCGCCACCAGGATTACCGGGGCGATGTCCCGATCAACGTCGTAAGAAACCTTGGAGTACAAAAAGCGGGTGAGTGCGAGGCTCGGCCCGCCGACCATGAGGGTGTACCCGTCCGGCGGGGATTTGACGACGAATTCGGTGCCGATGATGGAACTTGCACCCGGCCGATTGTCGATCACCACCGGTTGTCCCCAGCGTTCTTGCAGTTTCTGGCCGATGATCCGGCCGACGATGTCGTTCGGTCCGCCAGGCGGGAACGGCAC
>CAIYYX010000274.1 GCA_903930535.1 uncultured Sterolibacterium sp.
ATTGTCGGGCTGAAGCCCGACCTACAGCCCGACCTACATCTCTATATAATCAGGCCATCATAGCATTCCGGCTTTTCCGGCGTGTTGCGCACCTATTCTTCACTTTGAACATCCTACATTTCGGCAGGTTTTATTCCGGAAACTTCGGCGGCATAGAACGTCATGTCGGCACTTTGCTCGACTGCCTCAAAGAGCGCATGCAGGTGAGCAATATCGTCGCCAACGACAGCTGCAAGAGCGAGGTCGTGCATAAGGATGGGTACGACGTGCACAAGATGGCTACCCTGGGGCTCGTGGCCGGAACCGCCCTGTGCCCCACCATGCCCTATCGGGCGCGCAAACTGTTCGAAGGCTGCGACATTGCCCATCTGCACTTTCCGGATCCCATGTCGCATCTGGCGTTTTATTTCCTGCCGAAGAGGGCGAAGCTGGTCATCACCTGGCATAGCGACATTATCAGGCAGCGAAGATGGTTATTCCTCTACCAACCCTTCCTGAATCATCTCGTCGCCAGGGCCGATGCCATCATCGCGGCGACGCCGAAGCACTTTTCGAGTTCCACCCAACTGGGCGCCTGCCGGGATTCCGGCAAGAAGCGTGTCGTGCCCTACGGCATCGATTTCCTGCCCTTCGAGAAAACCGCAGGCACTGTGGCCGGCGCAGAAAGGCTGAGGAAAAAATACGTCGGGAAGAAAATCATTTTCGCTGTCGGCCGGCATGTCTATTACAAGGGTTTCGACTATCTGCTTCGCGCCATGCGTGCCGTCGCCGACGACGCCGTGCTCCTGCTCGGCGGGGCCGGGCCGGAAGCTGCGACGTTGAAGGCGCTGGCTGAAGATCTCGGTCTGGCGGGAAGAGTGGTCTTTACCGGCCGGATTCCTGAAGACGAGTTGCCGCATTACTTCCACGCCTGCGATATTTTTTGCCTGCCTTCCGTAGAGCAAGGCGAGGCCTTCGGCCTTGTCCAGGCAGAGGCGATGGCGTGTGGCAAGCCCGTCGTCTGTTGCGAACTCAATAACGGCGTCACCTACGTCAACCAGGCCGGTGTTACTGGCCTGGTCGTCCCGCCCCGTGATCCGCAGGCCCTGGCGGCAGCGCTCAATGACCTTCTGGCCGACGAGCGGATGCGCCTTGCCTACGGACATGCTGCGAATGCCAGGGTGCGGCGGGAGTTCACGGTGGACAACATGAGCGAGGGAACGGTGGCGGTGTATCGGGCGGTGCTTGGATTGTCGGCCTGAAGGCCGACCTACAAAACCTCAATGTGGCGGTGTATCGGGCGGTGCTTGGATTGTCGGCCTGAAGGCCGACCTACAAACAACCACTGTCGGGCTAAAGCCCGACCTACACACCCTCTTCAAACATGCGAAAATGCGGGCTTCTCCTGACAATTGGCCATGTCCATGCGCAAGCTCCTCATCACAGGTGAAGACGGCTTTGTCGGCACGAACATCCGGGCCATGGAGCAGGAAATTCGCGCCGACTTCGGTTGGGAGTTGCTGTCTGCCCCGGCTGCTTACGACCTGCGCGACCAGGCAGCGCTGGATGTGCTCATCAATGCCACCCGGCCCGACGGCGTGATCCATCTTGCCGGTATCAGCTTCGTGCCGGATTCCTTCAACGATCCGGAAGCTACCCTGCAGATCAACCTGATCGGCACCTTGCACCTGTTTCAGGCGTTGAAGAAATGCGCTTTTAAGGGGCCTTTGCTCTTCGTCAGTTCGGGCGACGTCTATGGCAGGCTGGATGCAGGCGATCTGCCGGTCGAGGAGAGCCATCTACCCCGACCGTCGAATCCCTATGCGGTGAGCAAACTCGCGGCCGAGGCGCTTTGCTGCCAATGGGCGCAGACGGAGGGTTTTAAGGTGATAGTGGCGCGGCCCTTCAATCATATCGGCCCCGGTCAGCGCGAAGACTTTGTCCTGGCCAGCATGGCCAGGCAGATCGTACGCATCAGGCGCGGCCTGCAAGCACCTTTCATGCAGGTGGGCTATATCGATGTCACGCGGGATTTTCTCGACGTCCGCGATATCATCAGCGCCTATCTGCATCTGCTCGACAAGGGGTTAAGCGGCGAAACCTATAATGTCTGCAGCGGCGAGGAGCGGAGAATCCGCGACCTCATTCTCACCCTGCAGCGCCTGGCCGGTGTCGAGGTGGAGTTGCAGCAGGATGTCGCGCGCCTCCGGCCCATCGACCAGCGGCGGGTGGTTGGCAGCAAGCGCAAACTCGTCGAGGCCACTGGCTGGAAACAAAACCATAGCTTGGATGAAACCCTGAAGACTGTTCTTGAAGACTGGGAGAGAAAAGAATCATGAGCAGCGCCTTGATCACCGGCATCACCGGCCAGGACGGCCCCTACCTCGCCAAACTTCTCCTGGAAAAAGGTTACAGAGTCCATGGCCTGACTCCCCGCAGATCCAGCGACAACCTCTGGCGCCTGCGCGAACTGGGCATCGAGAATGACGTCGACTTCGTCAATGGCGATCTGGCCGACGCCGGCTCCGTGCAGCGCGCTGTGGCCAGCGTCAAGCCCGACGAATTCTACAATCTCGGCGCGCAGAGCTTCGTCGCCGCCTCCTGGGACCAGCCTGTTCTCACCGGTGTGGTCGATGGCATCGCCGTCACCCATTGCCTCGAGGCGATTCGCCAGTTCAGCCCAAAAACCCGCTTTTATCAGGCTTCGACAAGCGAAATGTTCGGTCTGATCCAGGCCGAGAAGCAGGACGAGAAAACCCCCTTCTATCCGCGCAGCCCCTACGCCGTCGCCAAGCTCTACGGCCATTGGATCACCGTCAATTATCGCGAGAGCTTCGGCCTCCACGCCTCCAGCGGCATCCTGTTCAACCATGAATCTCCCCTGCGCGGTCTGGAATTCGTGACCCGCAAGGTCACCGATGCCGTCGCCCGCATCAAGCTTGGCCGGCAAAAAGAGCTGCGCCTGGGCAATATCGACGCCAAGCGCGACTGGGGTTTTGCCGGCGACTATGTCGAAGCCATGTGGCTCATGCTGCAGCAGGATGAAGCCGACGACTACGTCATCGCCACGGGTGTCACGACCACCGTGCGCGATATGTGCCGCATCGCTTTTGGCCATCTCGGTCTGAAAATGGAAGACCATCTGGTCATCGATCCGAAGTTCTTCCGACCCGCGGAGGTCGAGGTTCTGCTCGGCAATCCTGCCAAGGCCAAGGCCCGGCTCGGCTGGGAAGCGAAAACCAGCCTGGAGCAATTGATACGGAATATGGTCGATGCCGACATGAAGCGGGTGAGTAAGGAAACGTCATGCTGATTCCGGTCATCCTTTCCGGCGGCGCGGGAACGCGCTTGTGGCCAGTCTCCCGCGAAGGCCACCCGAAACCCTTCATGAAGCTCGCGGACGGCGAAAGCCTGCTGCACAAGACCTATCTGCGCGCAGCCGGCGTGGCCGCGGGTGGGGAGATCATCACCGTCACCAACCGCGACTACTTCTTCATGAGCAAAGACGTCTTCGAAGAAGCCAAGCTTGATCACGCAGGCGTCTTCCTGCTCGAACCCGAGGCGCGCAACACCGCGCCGGCGGTGGCGCTGGCCGCACTCTATGTGGCCGAAAAATACGGACGCGATGCCCTCATGCTGGTTCTCGCGGCCGATCATCTGATTCAGAATCCCGGAGCCTTCGCCGGCACGGTGAAAGAAGCAATCACCCTGGCGAAACAGGACCGGCTCGTCACCTTCGGCATCGTCCCCACTGCGCCGGAAACCGGTTTCGGCTACATCGAGTGCGGTGAAGCCGTAGGCACCGGCAAGCGCGTCACGCGCTTCGTCGAAAAACCCTCCCGGGAAAAGGCGAGCGAGTATCTCGCCGCAGGAAACTTCCTCTGGAACTCGGGCATGTTCTGCTTCAAGGCGGGAGCCATACTCGACGAACTCGTCCGCCATGCGCCGGATGTCCACATGGCCGCAGCCGCCTGCTGGAGCGCCGCAGGGCAGGGCAAGGCGACGACGGGCAGCATGCTGGAAATTCCCGCAGCGGCATTTGCCGAAGTGCCCAGCATCTCCATCGATTATGCGGTCATGGAGCGTTCCGATCGTGTCGCGGTCGTCCCCGGCGACTTCGGCTGGAGCGATATCGGCTCCTGGCACGCCATCAGTCAATTGGCCGCACCCGACGAAAACAACAACCGCTGCGTCGGCGAAGTCCTCTTCGAGGACTGCAAGAACAACTTTGTCCAGAGCGAGGACCGCCTGGTGGCCGCATTGGGTATCGCGAACCTGATGGTCATCGACACGCCCGACGCACTTTTGATCATGAGTGAAGACAAGGCCCAGGACGTCAAGAAGATCGTCGCCAGGCTGAAGTCGACGGGACATGAGTCCTACAAGCTGCACCGCACCGTTTCCCGCCCCTGGGGCACGTATACCGTGATCGAGGTCGGCCCACATTTCAAGATCAAGCGCATCGTCGTCAAGCCCGACGCCTCGCTTTCGCTGCAAATGCATCACCACCGCAGCGAACACTGGATCGTCGTCAGCGGCATGGCCAAGGTGGTCAATGGCGAGCGCGAAATCTTCGTCGGCACCAACGAATCCACCTATATTCCGGCCGGTCATGTCCATCGCGTGGAAAATCCCGGCGTGCTCGAACTGGTGATGATAGAAGTTCAGAGCGGCGAATACCTGGGCGAGGACGACATTGTCAGGTTCGAAGACAGGTATGGCAGGGTCTGATTTTGTCGGACCAGCGTTGTCGGCCTGAAGGCCGACCTACATTTGGTTTCTGTAGGCCGGGCTTTAGCCCGACAAGCAGGATGAACACGAGCAGATGAGAAAATGGCGATAGTTTCCGAAGGCCCCTCGAACGAGTTTTTCTCCACAGCCAATGCGCTGAGCCTTGGCGACACGATGCAAGGCTCGCTGTCGTCGACGGCTGACTGGGACTTCTTCAAGATTGCTGTCGCTTCCGATGGAGTGCTGAAGCTTGATTTCAGCGCACCAACCTCCTCATCGAATTACTACTTTTTCGTCGGTATCTATGACGGCTCGCAGAAGCTGCTGGCTTCCGATTACCTCGGAGCGAGCGCGAGCTTCAGCCTGGGGGTTCCTGCTGCGGGGAGCTACTATGCCGCCATCACCAAGGCTTCGCTCTACTCCGGCGGCCAGTACGGGGTGACGGTAAACATGGCGGCGGGAAGCGCCAGCGGCTACGAGAGCGAGTCCAACGACAGTCTGGCGACAGCCAACGCCATCGCCCCCGAGCAAACTATCAAGGGACAGATGGCCAACTCGCAGGACGTGGATTTCTATAGCGTCAAAGCCACTGCGACGGGGGCTCTGGTGGTCGATTTTGTCGCTCCGAATGTGTCGACCGGCACCACATTCACGATAGGCATCTACGACGCGGCCGGCAATCTGCTCGCAAGCCGCGATACCGGCAGCACCCTCAGCCTGAGTGTCGCCGTCGCGGCTCCCGGCAACTATTACGCCAAGGTGACGCAGGGCAGCAACTACGACGGCGGCAACTACAGCCTCACCGCGCACAACGACGGCTTCTCCATGCTGACCGCCAAGAACCTTGGCGGAACCGGCTCGGTTGCCTTGCAACTCAATGCCAGTCATGACTGGTACGCGGTCAATCTCACTGCCGGGATCAGCTACGAATTCGCCCTGTCCGGCGCGAGTCTCGGCGGTGGCACGCTGACAGATCCTGCGCTGACGCTTTGCTACTCTAACGGAACCTTGCTCGAGAACTGCGACAACTTCTCCTATTATTCCAACGGCAATCTGGTCAATACGGTCAATCCGCAGATCGCCTTTACCGCGCCCAAGACCGGCACCTACTATCTGATGTTGGGAGGCAACGGCGGCACGGGCACGCTCACCCTGAGCGAAAAGACGGATACCGTCGCGAGCCTGGCGCAGGCTCTCCTGGAACTTCAAGCCTCTCCCGATCATCGCTGGAATGCCGGTTCGCCCCTGGGCACGCCGGTGTCTCTGAGCTATTCATTCCTGAGCGCCACCGCCGATGGGGAAAAGGGTTTCGTGGCCATGACAGAGGCGCAAAAACTGGTCGTGAAAGCGGTTCTCGAGCAATACGGTGCCGTCGCCAACATGGCATTTACCTTGGTGGCGGACCCTTCTCTGGCGCAGATCTGTTTCGGCACAAGCAGTCAGTTGAAGTCCTCAGGGGTCACCTACAGCGATGTCGGCGCCATGAAGCATGCGGACGTCTTTCTGAACAATTCCGCTGGCACGCCGAGCTTGAGCGATGGCAGTTACAGCCTTACCACCCTGATTCACGAAATAGGCCATGCCCTCGGCTTGAAGCATCCGGGGAGCTACGATGCCACCGGTAGCCCTGTCTCTGCACCCTATCTGCCGGCGATTCTGGACAACGAGAAATTCACCGTGATGTCCTATGTCGACAATCCGGATTCGACAGTTTATTACAATACCCCTGCGCTGCTGGATATCGCGGCGGTGCAAATCCTCTACGGCGCCAGCCCCGCGGTGAGTCAGTCGCGCACCTTCTCATTCAGCAACAGCAGCAGTTTCGTCACTGCCATTCTGGGCACGGGCAGCAGCGACACGATAGACATCAGCAACCAGTCGCGGGGCTCGACGATTTTCATGACGTCGGGCAGCCTGAGTTCGATTGGCATCGGGGCGAACGGCAGTTCTGCGCATGACAACGTCGCGATTCCCTTCGGCGAGTCCTTGCAGAATGTCATCAACGGGCCCGGCAGCGATTTGATCGTCGGCAATGGACTGGACAACAGGTTCTTCGGGTTCGCCGGCGCGGATACGATCGATGGCGGCGGCGGCAACAACACCCTTGTTCTGCAGGCCACATCGCTCGATCTCAACAAGGCGAGCGACAATCAACTCGCTAATATCCAGAATGTCGATGCGAGTTCGGCGACGCCAGGCGTCACCCTCGACCTGCACAGCCAGACCGAGGCCATCCGCATCACAGGCAGCGCCGCCGGCGACATCCTCATCGCCGGATCCGGCAGCGACACCCTCGTCGGGGGGACAGGAAACGACACCCTCGATGGCGGGGCTGGAATCAATATTGTGGAACTGTCGGGCAGGTTGGCCGATTACGCCATCAAGAAAGTTGCCGCCGGATTCGCCGTGACCGGAGCAGCGCAAGTCGATACGCTGAGCAATATCCAGACAATCAAGTTCTCCGATGCGACCCTCGATCTGACCCGCATCACCGGTTCTGCCACGCTTGCCGGCGTGCGTTCCGCCTACTCTCTCTCGAATAATGGCGACGGCAGCGCATATCTCATCGATTCGGTGCCGGGGCGCGACGGGGTCAATCATGTCTTGGTCGGCAACCTGGCGGCCGCACTGCAGTTCACGGATCAGACGACTTATGTCACCGGCACGGTGCAGGGAAATGTCGCTCTGCTCTACAGGGGCGCGCTGGGCAGGACCCCAGACATGACCGGACTCAATTTCTGGCTGGGGGTCGACAACAGTCTTCCCGCCAGCGCGCAGGCGCTGGGATCCTATAGCCTCTCGGATGTTCCGGGCGGATTCGGCGGGACGCTCTCTATCGCCGGGGGCTTCACCCAGTCGCAGGAGTTTGCCGAGAAATACGGTGCGCTGACCGACAGTCAGTTCGTCACGCAACTCTACGCCAATGTGCTCGACCGGACTCCCGATGCGCCCGGCAATGCCTACTGGATGTCTGCCCTAGTCTCGGGCCAGAGCCGCGAGCATGTTCTGGTTGGTTTCGCGGATTCGCTGGAGGCCACCGCGAACGCCCTCGTCGGCTATACCGGGCAAAGCGGCTTTCATGCGCCCTGGCTGTTCCTGGTGTAAAGTGAGCCGAGCGCCATGACCACAAAAATTCAAGTCAGCCGCGAAGCGCTTGCCAGGCTTCCGCTTTTGAACCTGCTTCCTCCCGAGCGGCTGGATGCGGTGCTTCAGCATGCCCAGATATCCATCTACAACAAGCATGCCGTCATCCTGACCAAGGGACAGACAGAAGACCAGTTGGGCTATGTGCTCAACGGCAAGCTGCAGGTCGTAGACCATCTTCCGGACGGCCGTGAAGTCGGGCTGAACCTTATCGAACCCAGCCAGTTCTTCGGCGAGATTCTCGTCGTCGACCGCCAGCCTCGCTCTGCCAGCGTCGTTGCGGTGTTGCCCTCGCATGTCTTGTGGTTGCCTGGCGAAATCGCGCGGCGCATGTTCTTCGACCACCCGCCGGTGGCCGAGGCGATGTTGAAACATCTGGCCCATGTCATCCGCCGCATGACCGACCTGCGCGCCGTGCAGGCTTTGCCCAATGCTTTCCAGCGCGTGTTCGCGCTGCTCCACTACATCAAGGAGAAAGCGCCGGGCGGGCTCGAGCAGATTGCCAACATGCCGACGCACCAGGAGATCTCCATCATGGTCAATGCCTCGCGCGAAACCGTGACGCGCGCCATCGCAAGCCTGATCCAGGCCAATGTCGTGCAGAAGGACATGCGCCGCCTGATCATCCGTTCCCCCGTCCGCCTCGAGCAACTCGTCGAGGACGCGAACCGCAAGACCGGCGGCGCGTGAGGTCGACGACCGGAGGAAGTGTAGGTCGGGCTTCAGCCCGACAGCCAAAGGTTGCTGTCAGGCTGAAGCCCGACCTACATCATTCTACGAACGGAATGGAAGTGTCGTGCTAATTGCCTATTTCAAACCCATCCCCGCCTTGCGCTGGCTGATTGCGCTTTTGGCGATCACGGTGACGGCGGGCCTGCAGTGGGGGTTCGAGCCCGGGCAGACGGCCTTCGCCGACGCCTGGTTACGCGATCATTTCATTCGCTGGCAGGCGGACGCGGCCGAAGATCCGCGTGTGCTGGTGGTCGATATCGACGAACCCAGCCTGACTGCGCTGGGTCCCTGGCCCTGGCCGCGGGCGCGGATTGCCGCGCTGGCAGAAAACCTGTTGGCAGCCGGCGCGCGCGGCGTGGCGCTGGACCTGGTCTTCCCCGAGTCTGGCGACGCCGAGGGTGATTTGCGTCTGGCCATGCTGGCGCAACATGGCCCGGTGGTTCTGGGTCAGGCCTTCGATTACGTGAAGAGGCCGCTGGCGCTGCGGGTGGGCCAACTGGTCGAGGGTGTGGCGGACAATGCCGCCGCAGTTCCCGCCACCGGCTATATCGCCAATCATGCAGGTCTGGCTCAGGCGCGCCACGCCGGCAATATCGGATTCATCCCGGACCAGGACGGCATGCTGCGTCGCCTGCCACTGCAGACATCGTTCGAGGGGCGCCTTTATCCAACACTCTCGCTGGCCCTGCGCGACTGTTGCGCCGGGCCAGGCTTGGAGAAGAAAACGCAGGACGGCGGAATCCTGCCGCTGAAATTTTCCCGCGAGTGGTCGGCCTATACCGTGGTGCCGGCTGTGGACATCCTGCGAGGGCAGAAGGACGTGCCGGTTGCCGGCCGCCTGGTACTGGTGGGCTCTTCCGCACTCGGGCTCTCCGACCGTGTATCGACCCCCCTGTCTGCTTCCACAGCCGGCGTCATGATCCATGCCAGCGCCCTGTCGAGTTTGCTCGATGAGCGCGCCGCGCCGTGGCCGGGTGCTTGGCTTGCGACCCTGTATGCGGCACTGGTGGCGGGTCTGGCCGCCGTCAGCTTTCCGCGCCTGTCGGCGCTGACGAGCGTCGCGATCCTGGCGGCGGCATCGGCGATCTGGGTGCTCCTCGCCTATGGTCTGAGCAGCCATGACCCCGGGTTCTCGACGACGGGTCCGCTGGCCACGAATCTGTTCCTGCTGGCGGTGGCGGTTCCCTTCGAATGGCAGGCATCGCAGCGGCGCTCGCGCCGCCTGCTGGGAACGCTGCATCAATATGTCGCCAGAGTGGTGGTCGATACCTTGCTGAAGAGCGATGCCCAGGATCCGCTGGCGCCGCACCGGGCCGATGTCACCACGCTCATCGCCGACATGGAGGGCTACACCACCCATGTCGAGTCTCTTTCCATGGAAGATGCGGCGCAACTGACCAGCGACTTTCTCGGCTGCCTGACCCGCCCGGTGCTCGAGCAGCAAGGTACGCTGGACAAATATACCGGTGATGGTCTGGTGGCTTTCTGGGGGGCACCGCTGGCGCAGGCCGGCCATGCCGACCTGGCGCTCGATGCGGCAAAGGGCATCCTGCTGGAGGTGATGGCTTACAATGCGGTGCGCCGGCGCGCGGGCCTGTCACCCTTGCGCGTGCGCATCGGCATCGAGAGCGGTCTGGCCATGGCCGGAGATTTCGGCACCGCTCAGCGCAGCGTTTATACGGCCGTCGGCGACAGCGTCAATACGGCTTCGCGACTGGAGCAGGTGGCTCGCGACCTGCCCTATGACGTGATCATCGGTCAGGGCGCAGCAGGACGCAACACGAGGCACGAATTGATCATCATCGGGGAAGTCGTTTTGCGCGGAAAAGAAAAGCCCACCACGCTGTACACCTTCGCCCCGGCGGCCGCGCTGCCGTGAGTTTCACCGCAATGACAGGGGCAAGACATGTCCTGACGGCATTGCTGGCTTGCGGCTTTTCGGGCTTATTGCACGCGCAGGCGCCCGAGACTCCGCAAAGCCTCTATATGGATTCCCTGCAGTCGATTGCCGAGGGACGGCAGAAGGATGCCAGCGAGGCTCTGCGCCGACTGATCGAAATCGAGCCGCAGCACGCGGGCGCATGGCTTGACCTGGCGCTGACCCAGTGCGAGTTGGGCCACGCCGAGGAGGCGGAGCGCCTGTTTCAGGATATCGTCGAGCGCTTTGCACCCCCGCCCATACTCCTGGAAGTGATCGCGCATCGGCGCGCCCAGGGCTGCTCCGGATGGAAGCCACAAAACCAGTTTTCGATGACGCTCGGGCGAGGCAGCGACAACAACCTCAACCAGGGCGCCAGCAACCCCACCTTTAGCCTGGGCAGCGGGGATTTCCGGGTCGAACTGCAACTCTTGCCGGAATACCTGCCGCAGCACGACCAATACACCCTGCTGTCGATGGATTACTCGCGCAGCCTGACGGCCAACGGTGCGGCCGCATTCCTGCAATTCCAGACGCAGCGGAACGACACTCTTTCCCGTTACAACACCGCATCTGTGGTGGGCGGCGTGGATTTGCCCTGGCGCTGGGACGGCTGGAACATGCGCAGCACCGGCTCTCTGGCCCTCTTGACCCTGGGCGGCCAGTTCTACCAGTGGCAAGGCCAGGCGCAGACGCAAATGATGCGCCAGGTGGGCGAGCGCATGCAGGCCGGCCTTGCCGTGAGCGTCGCGCATGCTGCGTATCAGACCCTGCCCAACTTCGATTCCAACACCTGGGAGTTGCGCAGCCAGTTGAACTATCGCAACGACCATGCATTGGCTCAGGCGAGCCTGTCCTATTTGTACGACAATGCCCTCGGTCAACGTCCCGGAGCAGACCGCAACGGCTGGTTGCTGCGCCTCAATGGACGCATCGGCCTAGGCGAACATGCCTTCGGCGAACTGGGCTGGTCCAGGCAGACCTGGCAAAGCGACAAGCCCTATTCTCCGGGCGTGATCGATCAGGCGCGGCATCAGAACCTGCAGATTTGGCGCAGCGCCCTCGGCTACCAGATCGCGCCGCGGCAGTCCCTGATACTGGAATTGCGTGCCGTGAAGAACGCCGAGAACATTTCCCTCTTCGAGTACGACGACAAGCAAATAAAGCTAAGCTGGCAGTGGCAGATGGACAGGTAGGCTGCCGGCCCTTCCG
>CAIYYX010000275.1 GCA_903930535.1 uncultured Sterolibacterium sp.
AGCCCGATGCCAGGGAAAATATAGAGCAGAGCCAGCGCGATCACCTGAATGACCATGAAGGGCATCATGCCGAGGAAGATCTGGTTCAGCGTCACATGCGGCGGCGACACTCCCTTCAGGTAGAAAGCCGCCATCGCCACCGGCGGCGAGAGGAAGGCCGTCTGCAGATTGAGCGCGACCAGGAGGCCGAAGAACAGTGGGTCGATATTGAAGTGCGGCAGCAAGGGAATGAATATCGGCATGAAAATGACGATGATCTCGGTCCATTCCAGCGGCCAGCCCAGGATGAAAATGATCACCTGGGCGAGCAGCATGAACTGCGTCGGCGTCATGTCCAGCGACAGTACCCACTGGTTGATGATTTCCTGGCCGCCGAGCAGGGCGAAGGCCGCGGAGAAGATGCTTGATCCCACGAACAGCCAGCACACCATGGCGCTGGTCTTGGCGGTGAGAAACACCGACTCCCTGACCACCCCCATGTTGAGACGGCGGTAGGCCGCTGCCAGAAGCAATCCTCCCATCGAGCCCATCGCCGCCGCTTCGGTCGGCGTCGCCAGGCCGAAGACGATGGTGCCCAGCACCGCCAGGATCAGCATCGCCAGTGGGAAGAAGGACCCCAGCAGCATTTTGAAGATTTCCAGGCGGGCAAAGCTGAAGATGGCGTAGAAACCCGCCAGGGCCGCGACCCCGATGGCGAAGGTGATCCAGTAACCCATGGGCGCGGGTACGCGCTCGGCGGGCGCGGCGGCCGGAGCAGGCTTGGCTGCTTCAACCGGGACCGCTGCGGGAACGGGCTTCGCCTCTGCTGCCGGAGCAACGCCTTCGGCAGGAGGTTCCTTGAGCCCACCCTCCTGTTCCGGTTCCTGCAAGCCGCTGCTTTCTTCCTTGGCTTGCTCTTCGTTGAAACCCGTACCCATTTCGACGGCGTCGGCCGACACCGCCTCGGGAGGCGCGGTCACCATGCGATAGGTGAGCCCCATGGCAGCGGTGAACACCAAGGCCGGCAGAAGGGCGATGAACAGTTGGGTGGCCAGGGTGCGCGCCGGCACGTCGAGCTTGAGATTGCCCTTGAGCGCAGCGACCAGGCCGCGCACGACATTGCCGCCGAAAGTGCTGGAGATGGTCTCGGCGTATTTCGGCAGCACCACCACCCGGTCTTCCTCCGACAGCGGTGGCGCCAGGCTGGGCTTGAGTTTTGCCACGATGATGATGTAGCCGACATACAGTGCCGCGAGCATGATGCCGGGGAAGAAAGCGCCGGCATACAGTTTCACCACCGAGACGCCGGCGGTGGCGCCATAGACGATCAGCAATACCGAGGGCGGAATCAGTATCCCCAGGCAACCGCCGGCTGTGATCGCGCCTGCAGCCAATCTCACGTGATAGCCGGCCTTGAGCATGGCCGGCAGGGCCAGCAGGCCCATCAGGGTCACGACGGCACCGACGATGCCGGTGGCAGTGGCGAACACCGCGCAGGTGACCACGGTCGCCACGGCGAGCGATCCAGGCACCCTGGCCATGGCCAGGTGCAGGCTCTTGAACAGCTTCTCGATGAGATTGGCGCGCTCGACCAGATAGCCCATGAAGACGAACAGCGGGATGGAGATCAAGACGTCGTTGGACATCACCGAATAGGCGCGCTGCACCATCAGGTCGAGCGTCTGTTGTACCGCAAGATCCGGATTCTGGCTGCGAAAGGCGC
>CAIYYX010000276.1 GCA_903930535.1 uncultured Sterolibacterium sp.
GGCAACTATAGGAGCCCACAGGGCGGAACTACCCGAAGAGGTAGCGGGCACAAGGCCGCTTCGCGGCACAAGTGCCCTGGGTTGCCTTCGGCAACTATAGGAGCCCACAGGGCGGAACTACCCGAAGAGGTAGCGGGCACAAGGCCGCTTCGCGGCACAAGTGCCCTGGGTTGTCCCTTGGACAACTACGGGCACTAGCATTTTCCGATTGCTGTCAGGCGGCCGTCGTCCTCGATCTTGATGCGCAGGGCTCTCGTGAACAGGGCCGTTCCGACGTAGGTGTCCACCGTCATGGTGATTTCCACGATCTCTTGCGTATCGAAGAACTTCTCCAGCGCGGCGAAAGTGGGGTCGTCGACTTCGCCCTTGGAGGCCTGGTCGACATAGGCGAGCAGCGCGCGTTGCTTGCCGCTGAAAAGGCTACTGCCGCTCCAGTTGCCCACGGCCTCTATCTGCTCGGGCGTATAGCCGCAGGCGCGCATCATGGGACGGTGCTGGTTTATTTCATAGTCACCGGAGTAAAGCAGCGCCGTCCGCAGGATGGCGAGTTCGATCAGCGGCCGGGGCGTCTTGGTGTCGAAGCGGATGGCGTAGGCCACGCCAGAGGCGGCTTTGGAGAGTTTCGGCGCGTTGCCGCGGATGAGTCCGAGGTTGATGATCTGACCGCCGCGGCTGCGCGCATTGTCGAACATCGCCTTCACATCCGGATCCGTGGAGTTTTCCGAAATCGCCGGTACGCGGGCGATCGGCTCCGCGGCATGGGCTGCGGTCGTCAGCAAGAGGGCCACTGCAAACAGGGAAGTAAAAAACTTAACCGACAGCAAGCTTGGCTTTGTCATCGCGATGCTCCTATGAGTATGAGGTCGCGGATATTCTATCCCTTTCAGTGAGCTAAAGCCGCAGGTGCTGCCTGGCCGGAGCGGCAGGATGAGGCAAGCATCCGGTTGAGTTCCGCTACCGGCGCCTTCCGCCATCAGTTCGATAACGCCGGCGTTGGCGAGGCGGGTTGTCACTGCCGAGGCATCAATCCCTGCCTCTCCACGAAGGAGATGATGTCCTGCAAGCCCTGCTTCGTCTTCAGGTTGCTGAAAACGAATGGCCGTTCGCCGCGCATTTTTTTCGCATCGCGTGCCATCACCTCCAGCGATGCGCCGACCATGGGTGCCAGATCGATCTTGTTGATGATGAGGAGATCCGACTTGGTGATGCCCGGCCCGCCCTTGCGCGGGATCTTGTCGCCGGCGGCGACGTCGATGACGTAGAGCGTCAGGTCCGAGAGTTCCGGGCTGAAGGTCGCGGCCAGGTTGTCGCCGCCGCTCTCGATGAAAATGATCTCGACGGCCGGGAACATCGCGGTGAGTCGCGCCACCGCCTCCAGATTGATCGAGGCATCCTCGCGGATCGCCGTGTGCGGGCAGCCTCCGGTCTCGACGCCGATGATGCGCTCGGGCGCGAGCGCCTGATGCCGGACCAGGAACTGCGCATCTTCTTCCGTGTAGATGTCGTTGGTGACCACGGCGATGTCGTATTTGTCGCGCAGCCGCTGGCATAGCGCCAGCGTCAATGCCGTCTTGCCGGAGCCGACCGGGCCGCCTATGCCGACCCTGAGCGGATTTGCGGATGACCTTGGATGATTCATGGAGTGATCCTTGTAGGTTTCATGATCTGAACAAGCGGCTGTACTGGGTCTCGTGCTGGCTGCAGGCAATCGCGAAGCCCGGCGCGAAGTTTGAAAAATCCGCCGAATTCAGCGCCAGCGCGCGTTCGACGATGGCGGGGATGCCACCGCCCAGGGCTTGAAGCAAACGCTGTCCTGCGGCCTGACCCAAGGGCACGGCCTTCAATGCCGCCATCACCTGGTTTTCGCACCAGGACCAGAGGTAGGCGGTCAAGGCCGCCGTGTCGTCAATATTCCAGGCGACGGCGGCACAGCTCCAGGCGGCGGGGAACGAGGGCTGATCGAGGGCGGCGAGCCGAGCCAGCCTGTCTGCCGGAAAATCATCCAGTTCTCCCAGGAGCCTGGCCATGGAGTAGCCCATCTGCCGCGTTTCGGCAAGAAGCTCGGCGGTCTCCCTGCTGGCGAGGAATAGTTCGTTGAGCCCGGCCGCATCTTCATCGTTGCGCCATGCGGCAAGAAACGATGCCAGGAGCGGCATCTCGAAGCGCCCCTGATTCCATTCGAGCAGGTCAGCGATCCAGCACCATGTGCTGGCTTCGTCGATGACAATTCCGGCGTGTATCGCCGACTCCAGCCCCTGCGAATAGCTGTAGGCTCCGACCGGAAGCGCGGGGCTGGCGAGTTGAAGGAGGCGAACCAGGCTCATGGATCCTGCTGGTACTGATGGATTTTCGCACCGGGAGTCGTTTGTCCGCCGTGACTGTGACCGGGAGCGTGTCCAGAGTACGCTCCCGCCTCGGGCTCGAAAGGGGCGACGATACGTGTCACCGCGAGTCCAAGGCCTGCGACCATGTCGGAGAGCACGTGATCGAAAACGAAGCGCAGCCAGCCGTCGCCAATCTGCACCGCGACATGGCGGTTGCCCAGATGAAAGGCGGCGCGCAAGAGCAAACGAGTATCGTCGCAGGCGGCCTCGATCAGCGTCTCGTCGCCGGCCACGACTTCGATGACTCTTCCGTCGTTGGCCAGCAACTTGTCGCCGCCGCGCAGCACGGTGCCGCGTTCCAGGAACAGCCCGACTTCCTCGCCGGATGCGAGGCGCGTGCGCAGCCGGCTCTTGCAGCGGGCATCGAAGTCCAACAGCAGTCGTTCGCTTGCAGGCGCAGCGCGGTCGGCCCGATTCTCGATGGCAATCATCAGAACAGGAAGTATCTCTGGGCCATGGGCAGCACGCTGGCCGGCTCGCATACCAGGAGTTCGCCGTCTGCACGCACGGCATAGGTTTCCGGGTCGACCTCGATAGCCGGCAGGGCGTCGTTATGAATCATGTCGCGCTTGGTGATGCGGCGCGTATTTCGCACGGCCTCCAGCGGCTTGGTGAGTGCCAATGCATGCAGCTCCGGAGTCTGCAGCGCCGCCTGCGAGACGAAGGTCAGCGAAGTCTTGAGGGCGCCGCCATAAGCGCCGAACATCTTCCGGTAATGCACCGGCTGCGGCGTCGGGATGGAGGCATTCGGGTCGCCCATGGCCGCCGCCGCAATCATGCCGCCCTTGAGGATCAGGGAAGGCTTGACGCCGAAGAAGGCCGGTTTCCAGAGCACCAGATCGGCCAGCTTGCCGACCTCGATGGAGCCGACGATGTGGCCGATGCCGTGAGTGATGGCCGGATTGATGGTGTACTTCGCGATGTAGCGCTTGACGCGGAAGTTGTCGTTGCGCGAGTTGTCCTCCTTCAGGCTGCCCCGCTGCATCTTCATCTTGTGCGCGGTCTGCCATGT
Source organism: uncultured Sterolibacterium sp. (assembly GCA_903930535.1). Classification (GTDB taxonomy): domain Bacteria; phylum Pseudomonadota; class Gammaproteobacteria; order Burkholderiales; family Rhodocyclaceae; genus CAIYYX01. The sequence goes on from CAIYYX010000276.1 coordinate 3,397, forward strand.
GCGTATCACCACCTCGCCGACCCGGCCCATCGCCTGTGAATCGGAAGACATCATGGAGAAGGCGCCCAGGTCGTGGAGGATGTCTTCTGCGGCGATGGTCTCGCGCCGGATGCGTGATTCGGCGAAGGCCACGTCCTCGGCGATGGCGGGATCCAGGTGGTGGCACACCATCAGCATGTCGAGATGTTCGTCTATGGTGTTGACCGTGTAGGGCCGCGTCGGATTGGTGGACGAAGGCAGGACGTTCGCCTGCCCCACGGCCTTGATGATGTCCGGGGCGTGGCCACCGCCGGCGCCCTCGGTGTGGAAGGTGTGAATGGTCCGTCCCTTGAATGCGGCAAGCGTGGTCTCGACGAAGCCCGATTCGTTGAGCGTGTCGGAATGAATCGCCACCTGCACGTCCATTGCCTCGGCCACGTCGAGGCAGTTGTCGATGGCCGCCGGCGTCGTGCCCCAGTCCTCGTGCAGCTTCAATCCGATGGCGCCGGCCGTCACCTGTTCGATCAGCGGCCCGGGCAGCGAGGCATTGCCCTTGCCCAGGAAGCCCAGGTTCATGGGAAATGCGTCGGCCGCAGAAAGCATGGCGCGGAGGTGCCACGGCCCCGGGGTGCAGGTGGTGGCGAAGGTGCCGGTCGCAGGTCCCGTGCCGCCGCCCAGCATGGTGGTGACACCCGACATCAAGGCCTCATCGATCTGCTGCGGGCAGATGAAGTGGATGTGGCTGTCGATGCCGCCGGCGGTGACGATCATGCCCTCGCCGGCGATGATCTCCGTGCCGGCGCCGATGGGGATGGTCACCCCGGGCTGGACGTCGGGATTGCCTGCCTTGCCGATGGCCGATATGTGGCCGTTCTTCAGGCCGATGTCGGCTTTGACGATGGCCCAGTGGTCTATGATGAGGGCGTTGGTGATCACCGTGTCGGCGACTTCAGAGGACAGGCGCTGGCCCTGGCCCATGCCGTCCCTGATCACCTTGCCGCCGCCGAACTTCACTTCCTCGCCGTAAATCGTGAAGTCCTGTTCGACCTCTACCCACAGTTCGGTGTCGGCCAGGCGCACGCGATCTCCTGTGGTCGGGCCGAACATCTCGGCATAGGCTTGGCGCGATATTTTCGTGCTCATTCCAGCCTCCCTTGTACCTTGCCCTGGAAGCCATACACCTTGCGCTCTCCGGCAAGCGCTACCAGCCGCACCGTGCGCGTCTGCCCCGGCTCGAAGCGCACGGCCGTGCCGGCGGCGATGTCGAGGCGGAAACCGTGCGCGCGGCCGCGGTCGAAGGCCAGCGCCGAATTGGTTTCGCAGAAGTGGTAGTGCGAACCCACCTGGATAGGCCGGTCGCCGGTGTTGGCGACACTGAGGGTGACGGTTTCCCTGCCGACGTTGAGTTCTATTTCGCCGGCTTCGATGTTCATTTCACCAGGGATCATGTATTCGTCTCCTTGAACTGTGATGCGCAATTACTGAAACATCCATTAATCGACAGATTTTTAAATTGGTGTAGTCGAAACTTACGCATCACAATACTAGGGAGCCTGATCAAGTCCGTCAGATTGCTTCGCTTTGCTCGCAATGACGAAATTGGACTTGATCAGACTTTCCCTAGGTCAGACGATGGGGTTGTGTACCGTGACGAGTTTGGTGCCGTCCGGGAAAGTGGCTTCGACCTGAATCTCGGGAATCATTTCCGGCACGCCTTCCATCACCTCGTCGCGCCGAAGCAGCGTGGTCCCCGTGCTCATCAGTTCGGCGACGCTCCTGCCGTCGCGGGCGCCTTCCATGATGGCGGCGGAGATGAAGGCGACGGCCTCGGGGTAATTGAGCTTGAGGCCGCGGGCACGGCGCCGTTCGGCCAGGAGGCCGGCGGTGAATATCAGGAGCTTGTCTTTTTCTCTCGGGGTCAGTTCCATCTCTTTTCCTCTCAGGTGCTCCATATGCGCGGCAATGCAGCTTCGCGACCGGTCATTGCCGGACGCAGGAGCCGCCAGATATCAACCAGCCAGGTGCGCGCCGCTTCCGACGAGTGGCCGAGATAGCGCGCCACGAGAAGCTGCGGCAAGGCCGTCAGTCCATGGAGCGCTCCCGTTTCCATCGTCGCGATGCCGCGCGTCGCGGCGACAAGCTCTGCCCCGACAGGCTTGCCGGCGGCGAGCAGGGTGGCGCAGACCGAAAACCCTGCCAGACCGATAGCGGCAGTCATGAGCCGGGAGCCGCCGCAGATTCGGCCCTGTTCGGCCCAGACCAGTCGACCCTCCTGCTCGATGCGCGTCCGGAGCCCGAGTTCTCCATGCGCGAAGCGCTCTCCAGCGGCACGGCGCCCCAGGCACAGGATTTCCCAGCCGATGAAGCTCGCTCCCCTTGCCAGCCTGATGCGGCTTTCCATCAGGCCTCGCGCGCCGTCGAAGACGATGCTCTCCTGCGGCAGCCATTCCAGAGAGGCGCCGGCCGCGATCTCGAAATCCAGCTTTTGCGAGGCCATTGGGCCCGCTGAGCGATACCACTTGCCGGCACCAGGCGTCGTGAGCAGGGCATGGGCGGCATCGCCGACGCCTGCCGCAATCGTCAGTTCGTCGCCGCCGCAGATGCCCGCCGGCGGGTGCAGGACGATGGCGTGACACAGATCCCTGCCCTCCGGATAGAGCGCCTTTTGCACCCGCAGCGGGCCGTGATGGCTTCGGTGACTAAGAATCGTGGCGTCCTGCCGCCGGGTAAAGCGCAGATCAAGCTTTGCCTGCCACTGTGGTGAAATAAGCGTGGGCGGATGTCGGTCCATCCTGCGATCATACCGAAAGCAGGGCGCGGACGCCGTCCTTCCCCATGTCGGCGCCCGCGCCGCTCTTGACGATGACGCCGCGCTCCATCACCAGGTAATGATCCGAGAGCGACTGGGCGAAGTCGTAATATTGCTCGACCAGCAGGATGGCGGTGTTGCCTTCTTCGGAGAGGATACGTATGACGCGCTCGATGTCCTTGATGATGGAAGGCTGTATGCCCTCGGTCGGCTCGTCCAGGATCAGGAGCGAGGGTCCGAAGACCAGGGCCCGGCCGATGGCGAGTTGCTGCTGCTGGCCGCCGGAGAGGTCGCCGCCGCGGCGGTTTTGCATTTGCTTCAACACCGGAAACATCTCGAAAATGCGCGGCGGAATTTCCGTTCCCATGGGTTTCGTCGCCAGTCCCATCAAGAGGTTTTCCTGCACCGTCAGACGCGGGAATATCTCGCGCCCCTGGGGCACATAGCCGATGCCCGCCTTGACGCGCTCGTGGGCGGGCAGGCGCGTGATGTCCTGGCCCATGAAGCCGATGCGGCCTGTCTTGGCAGGCAACAGGCCCATCAGGCATTTCAACAGCGTCGTCTTGCCGACGCCATTCCTGCCCAGCAGCGTGGTCACCTTTCCTGGCGGGGCGGCGAAGCTGACGTCGCGCAGGATGTGGCTGCCGCCATAGTATTGATTGAGCTTGTCGACGAGCAGCATGATTATCGGCCGAGATACACTTCGATCACGCGCGGATCGGCCTGTATCGTGGCCAGGCCTCCTTCGGCCAGCACTGAGCCTTCGTGCAGCACCGTCACCTTGCCGCCGAGTTGTTCAATGAAGGCCATGTCGTGCTCGACCACGATCAGGGTGTGCCGTCCGGCCAGCGACCTGAACAATTCGCCGGTCCTCTCGGTCTCGTCGTCGGTCATGCCCGCCACCGGTTCGTCGAGCAGCAGCAGCCTGGGTTCCTGCATCAGCAACATGCCTATCTCCAGCCACTGTTTTTGCCCGTGAGACAGGCGTCCGGCCGATCTGTCCGCGTCAGGGGCAAGCCGGATCAGCTTTAGCGTGTCGGAGATGCGGTCCAACGTGGCATCATCGATCTCTGAAAAAAGGCTGTGGCGCACGCGCTTGTCTGTCTTCATCGCCAGTTCGAGATTCTCGAATACCGAGTGGTTCTCGAATATGGTCGGCTTCTGGAACTTCCGGCCGATTCCGGCGTCGGCGATCTCTGGCTCGCGCATACGTGTCAGATCCAGGGTCTGACCGAAGAAGGCGGTGCCTGAATCCGGACGCGTCTTGCCGGTGATGACGTCCATCATGGTGGTCTTGCCGGCGCCGTTTGGGCCGATGATGCAGCGCAATTCGCCGGCATCGATGGTCAGGGTGAGCTTGTTCAAGGCCTTGAAGCCGTCGAAGGAGACGCTGATATCTTCCAGATACAGAATGACCTTGTGCGACAGGTCGAGTTCGCCGGGGGCGAGGAGATGGCTCGTTGCCGCCTCTTCCCATTGCTGGCCGGCCTCACTCAGCGTGATGCTCATGCCGCGCCTCCCTTGAGTCTGCGCCACAAGCCGACCAGTCCCTGCGGCAGGAAAAGCGTGACCAGGATGAACAAGAGGCCCAGGAAGAACAGCCAGTATTCCGGGAAGGCGACAGTGAACCAGCTCTTGGCGAGATTGACCAGGAAGGCGCCGAACACCGGTCCGATCAGCGTGCCTCTGCCGCCGACAGCGACCCAGATGGCGATCTCGATGGAGTTTGCCGGCGACATCTCGGAGGGGTTGATGATGCCCACCTGAGGCACATAGAGCGCACCGGCGACGGCGCAGAGCATGGCCGACAGCGTCCAGATGAACAGCTTGTAGCCGAGGGGATTGTAGCCGATGAACATGACACGGGACTCGGCATCGCGGATCGCAGTCAACACCCGCCCGAACTTCGACGTCATCAGGTAGCGGCCGAGCAGGAGCGTTGCCAGCAGGGTTGCGGCGGTGGCGGCGAACAGCGTCACCCGCATCCCCGGCGTGGTGATGTCATAGCCCAGGATGCGCTTGAAATCGGTGAAGCCGTTGTTGCCTCCGAAGCCCGTCTCGTTGCGGAAAAACAGCAGCATGAAGGCGTAGGTCATGGCCTGGGTGATGATGGAGAAATACACGCCCTTGATGCGCGAGCGAAAGGCGAAGTAGCCGAAGACCAGAGCCAATAAGGCCGGTACGACAAGAACCATCAACACAGCCCAGAGAAAGTGGTCGCTGCCGCTCCAGTACCAGGGCAGTTGTTTCCAGTCGAGAAACACCATGAAGTCGGGCAGCGACGTCTGATAGACGCCGTCGTGACCGATGCCGCGCATCAGATACATGCCGAATGCGTAGCCGCCGAGAGCGAAGAAGACACCGTGCCCGAGGGAGAGTATCCCTGCATAGCCCCAGATCAGGTCCATGGCCACAGCGACTATCGCATAGCACATGATTTTGCCGCCGACGGTGATGGCATAGTCCGAGACATGGAGCGCACTGCCGTCGGGGGTGAACAGATGCAGCGCCAGCATCGTCGCGATGACTGCACTAAGGCAGGCGATGGCGAGCCAGCCCTTCTTCGGTGTCGCCTCGAGAAAACGGAGGAGAACGGGGGTTGTCATGACTCCACGAACCGGCCCTTGAGGGCGAACAGGCCCTGGGGGCGCCTCTGAATGAAGACGATGATGAACACCAACACGAGTATCTTGCTGATCACGGCGCCCAGCCAGCCTTCGAGGAATTTGCTGGCCACCCCCAGGCCCAGCGCTGCCCAAACCGCGCCTGCCAGTTGCCCTACGCCGCCCAACACCACGACCATGAAGGAATCGACGATGTAGCCTTGGCCCATGTCTGGCCCGACGTTGGCAAGTTGGGACAAGGCCACGCCGCCCAGGCCGGCGATGCCCGCACCCAGGCCGAAGGCCAGGGTGTCGATACGCCCGGTCGGGACACCGACGCAGCCGGCCATTGCCCTGTTCTGGGTCACGGCACGCACGAACATGCCAAGTCGTGTCCTGTTCATCAGTACCCAGACCAGGAGCAGCACCAGCAGAGAGAAGCCTATGATGGCGATGCGATTCAGCGGCAGCGTGACATTGCCGAGCAACTGGATGCCGCCGGACATCCAACTGGGATTGGCGACTTCGACGTTCTGCGCGCCGAAAACGACGCGTGCCGTCTGGATCAGGAACAGGCTCAAACCCCAGGTGGCGAGCAGCGTCTCCAGCGGCCGACCGTAGAGCCAGCGGATCACCGTGCGTTCCATGAGCATGCCTGCGAGAGCCGCGGCGAAGAAACCAAACGGGATCGCGGCGACGACATACCAGTCCTGCGCAGCGGGGAGGTATTTGTGAAATAGCGTCTGCATGGCAAAGGCGCTGTAGGCTCCTATCATCAGCAGTTCGCCGTGCGCCATATTGATGACGCCCATGACGCCGTATGTGATGGCCAGGCCCAGCGCCGCCAGAAGCAGAATGCTCGCGAGCGACAGTCCGGAAAAGATGCGGCCGACGTTGTCGGAAAAGGCCAGGCGGGACTCTATCGCCTTCAGCGAGGACTGCGCTTCCAGGCGCACCCGCTCGTCAGGCTCCGCGTTCCTGTCCTGCAAGGCGACGAGCAAGGGCTTGATGCTCGGATTGCTGCTTGCGGCAAGCGTCTTGACAGCGGCCAGACGGGTGGGGACATCGGCGCTCTTCAGACTGAGCTGGGCATCGGCCAGCGCCAGCAGCTCCTTGATCTCCTGATCGGTTTCCCTGGCCAGGGCGCGGGACAGAAGGGGTGCCATGTCGGACTCTACGTGAGCGAGCAACTCCTGTGCGGCGGCAAGCCGCGTCAAGCGCGCTGGCGCGAACAGGCGCATTCTCGCCAGCGCATTGCCGAGTTCGCGGCGCACGCGGTTGTTGATGCTGATGCCTTCCCTGTCTTGCGGCGCCGGCTTGAGTTCATCGCCTGTCTGCGCATCGACGATGCGCTCGCCATGGACTTCTACAATCCTGCCTGCGGCGAGATAAAGCGCATCCTCAGACAGCGCCTTGAGAACGCGCAGCGCATCGGCATCGCCTGCCTGCGTAAGCTTCTCGATGGCGGCAATCTTCTCATCGGATTCCTCGGCGGCGAGTTGCCGCAGCACGGCGGGATCGAGTGCCGCGATAGCGGGCGTGCACTGCAACAGGATGACGATGAGGATGATCTTGAGCTTATGGCGCATGGAAAGTTGCCGACATGTTCCAGAGGAATGTTGCACCGGCCGGGGTAGCGGCGCTTGCCGATACCCCGGGGTCTGTTACAGCTTCTGCTTGCCCTCGTTGCCCGGGATGTAGGGGCTCCAGGGCTGGGCGCGGAGCGGTCCCTTGGTTTTCCACACGACGTTGAATTGACCGTCGGCCTTGATTTCGCCGATGAACACCGGCTTGTGCAGGTGGTGATTGGTCTTGTCCATTTCCATCGTGAAGCCGTCCGGCGCCTTGAAGGTCTGGCCGGCCATTGCCGCGATCACCTTGTCGGTGTCGGTGGATTTGGCTTTCTCGACCGCCTGCTTCCACATGTTGATGCCGACGTAGGTCGCTTCCATCGGGTCATTGGTCACGGCCTTGTTGGCATTGGCCAATTTCATCTTCACTGAATAGGCCTTCCACTTCTTGGTGAACTCGGTGTTGACCGGGTTCTTGACCGACTCGAAGTAGTTCCATGCCGCCAGATGCCCGATCAGCGGCTTGGTATCGACACCGCGCAATTCCTCCTCGCCCACCGAGAATGCGACCACCGGCACATTGGTGGCCTTCAGGCCGGCATTACCCAGTTCCTTGTAGAAGGGCACGTTGGAGTCGCCATTGATGGTGGAGATGACGGCAGTCTTGCCGCCGGCGGCGAACTTCTTGATGTCTGCAACGATGGTCTGGTAGTCGCTGTGACCGAAGGGCGTATATTTCTCGTCTATGTCGCTATCCTTCACGCCCTTGGAATGCAGGAAGGCGCGCAGAATCTTGTTGGTGGTGCGCGGATAGACATAGTCGGTGCCCAGCAGCACGAAGCGCTTGGCGCCGCCGCCCTCCTTGCTCATCAGGTACTCCACCGCCGGGATGGCCTGCTGATTGGGCGCGGCGCCGGTGTAGAAGACATTCTTTTCAAGTTCCTCTCCTTCGTACTGAACGGGGTAGAAGAGCAGGCTGTTCAATTCCTTGAAGACGGGCAGCACGGATTTCCGCGACACCGATGTCCAGCAGCCGAAGACCACCGCAACCTTGTCCTGGCTGATCAACTGGCGCGCCTTCTCGGCGAAGAGAGGCCAATTGGAGGCGGGGTCAATCACCACAGGCTCAAGCTTCTTGCCGAGCACGCCGCCATGGGCGTTGATTTCCTCGATAGCCATCAGCGCCGTGTCCTTAAGCGTGGTCTCCGAGATGGCCATGGTGCCGGACAATGAATGCAGAATGCCGACCTTGATGGTGTCGGCGGCCAGTGCCTGGAATGACGTGACTCCCGCTGCGGCAAGCGACACCGACAGCGCAATGGTCTTGATGAAGTTGCGACGTTTCATGAAAGTGCCTCCTATGAGGTGAGAAAGTAACCGAACGGGTGCGCGCATTTCCGCGACACGGGAGTAACAGCGAAATGCGTGCCAAGGGCGCAAGGAGAACTCGATCTCTGCCTTGTAAGCCCTGTGCCGCAAGGATCTCGACTCAGTTGGAACGGTTTCAGGAAGGCGAGGGGGAAGACAGGCAGGTCTGTATTGGTGCGTTGAAAATGGGGAATGCACCAATGTGGCGTACGGCTACGCTCTGTTCTGAAGCCCGACCTACACAGCAACCGCACAATGACTGCGACGGTTTGTCTACCCGATGCGGATCATGAACTGGGCCGCCACGGCCCTGCGCAGGTGGTTGCCGCAATTCTGAACCAGAGTCAGATTCACGCCCAACATGCAGGAGGATCTCTATGCCGCCGCCGAACGGCGCCCAGGCGGCGCTTAGCCTTACGGTATGCGAGACTGCCTTTCGAGCAAGTCCCTTGAACGCAAACTCTTCAGGGCTTGTTCACGGCTTGCAGGTCCGAATCGAGCGCGCCTCTCTCGTCGAACACCACGCAGTTCCCCCGCCAGTGGGCGCCGCCGCATTCCTCGAAATACCTGAGTATGCCGCCTTGCAACTGATAGACTTTATTAAAGCCCTGCGACAGCAACAGCGGCGCGGCCTTCTCGCAGCGGATGCCGCCGGTGCAATAGGTCACGACGACCTTGTCCTTCAGTTCGGCCAGCTTCTCGCCCAGGCGCGGAAATTCGCAGAAGTTTTGCAGATGCGGGTTGATGGCGCTCTCGAAGCTGCCGGCCGAATATTCCCACTCGTTGCGGGTGTCCAGAATGACGAAGTCCCGGCCTTCATCGTACCAGCGCTTGAGTTCTTCGGCCGAAAGGAGCGGCGCCGGCGAAGCCGCCGGATCGATGCCCGCGACGCGCAGGGTGACGATCTCGTCCTTCAGCTTGATGCGCAGCCTTTGGAACGGCACGAAATCCGACCAGCTCCATTTCACCTCGATATGCGAAAAGCGCGCGTCAGCGGTGAGGCCTTCGAGGAAAGTTTCCATGGCCTGCTTTGCCCCCGCCAGAAACAGGTTTATTCCTTCCGGGGCCAAGAGTATCGTGCCCTTCAGGGCGAGATCGCGGCAACGGGCAAGAAGATTTTCCCGTAGCTCAATGCGATCCCCTATGGCGACAAACTTGTAGGCCGCGATGTTGGCGATCGCGTTCACACTTTGATCGTGCGCATTGCCAGCACGATGTAGTTTTTCACTGTCTGCAGCAGCGTCAATTCTTCTGCACTGACTTTGCTGTCCACGCAGTTTCTTTCCAGGTACAGGCAACCGACCGGCCGCCCCATGTTGATCACGGGCAGGATGATGAAACTGCGCGCCGAGGGACAGGCCTGCCTCATCCAGACGGGAAGCTTTTCGCTCATGGCCGGGGCTTCCATGTCCGTGATCTGCACATCGACGCCGCGCTCGCAGGCAATGGCGAACAGGTCCTTGGAGTTGGCGCTGTCGAACTGAAGCATGTGCAACTGTTGCTTGTCCACCTCCCCGCACCAGATGCGGGCCCGGAGCACCTGGGTCTGCGGATCCTTCAGGAGCAGCACTGAGCGGGCGAAGCCAAAGCCCCTGTGTATGCATTCCACGGCGCTGCGCAAGGCGATGACCAGACTCTCGCCGACGGCGATGGCCTCTGAGACATCCTGCAAGCCGGATAGCAGCAACTCCCTGGCATTGGAAGGCTGGCCGGTTGGCAGCAGTTCCTTTTGTTCGATGACCACCTGTTGCAGCACGATACCTGCCCCCAGGGGGTCATAGGCAGGCGCACTGGCCGCCGAGGTGGACTCGGGACTGCCCGGACCTTCTTCCGGCAGGAAGGAGTCGATGCCGGCGATGCGATGGATGTCGTCCATTTTTGCAGCGCCTGCTGCAATCGCAGCGTCGAACTCGCCGCGGCTGATATCGATCAGTTTCTTGAATTTAAAATAGACTTCCGCCAGGGCCTTGTCGCGCTCGCTGCCTGGCGGCAGACGATAGCAATCCGCGACCCAGTTCGATGCCATCACCAGTTGGACGAGCTTTCCTTCAGGGGTGGCGGCTTCACTGATCGTGACCTGTCCCATGATGGCCGATTTGAGCAGGTTCGGCAGATGCCACTGTTCGATCAAGGCCTGGGTGAACACGTTCAACCCGGATCCCAGGACCTGCTTGAATGCGACAGATTCGCTCTCTCCAGCGAGAATCTTTTTCTCGATGGCCTGATGAGCGGCGAATTCCAGGTAGATGATGAGCAGGCGGGCGGCGCTGGACAAGAGCGCGGCAATGCCTGCTTCCTCCTTGTACTTGGGCAGCAGGTTTGCCGCGAACTCCTGGGCCAGGGTCGAGGCGCGCAAGGCCTTTACGAACTCCTGCTTCATGGCCTTTATCTGATCCTTGTCGTCTAACTGGTCCACCAGGATGACTCCCAGGGCCAACAGCTTGACCTGTTCCAGGCCGATGACCACGATGGATCTCGATATGGTGGTGATGGTCGATGCACCGTGCATCCGGTACATCACCGAGTTGGCCATGGTCAGGATGCGTTGCGTCAGGTAGATGTCCGACAGGATCAGATTGCCAAGGTCCTGAACGCTTTCTTCATGAGAGCCCGACAACGAGACGATGCGCGCGATGACCAACCCCAGGCTCGGCAGCTTCGGATTGGTCTGGATAAGGTCCAGAAGAGGGGGCTCGGTCTTTGCGACGGGAGGATCGTTTTCGGCCATGCTTGACTATTTAACGGGATATTCCAATTGAATTATAATCGACAAAGGTCGGACACTTATCCCGGAGAAAAATTCGGACAGTCGTTGTCCTTTGCTCAGACTAGTCCGCACCATCCGAGAAATGCGCCCGCAGCGAGCAGCCACAGCATGTGCACCTTGCCACGCCACATGATCAATGCCGTGGCCAGGGTCAACAACCAAAGCAGCCAGTCTTCCGAGGGATTGCTGTGGGTGCTGGAGAGAATCCAGCCGGTGGCGATGATCAGCGCAATCACGATGGGCGCCATCCCCTGCTTGAAGGCGCGTACCGCCCGCAACTCGCGGTTCTCGTGTCCCCAGCGCGCAGCCAAGTAGCTCAAGGTGGTGCTGGGCAGGAGAATCCCCGTCATGGGGACGAAGGCGCCGAACAGGCCGGAGAGCAGGCCGCCTGCGTTGCTGCCGACATTCCAGCCCATGAGCGCGATGAACAGCACATTGGGTCCCGGCGCCGCCTGAGCGATGGCGATGGAGGCGTTGAACTGCTGCTCGGTCAGCCAGTGCTGCTGGACCACCAGATAGCGGTGCATCTCCGGCGCCGTGGTGATCGCCCCGCCCACCGAAAGCAGAGACAGCGACAGGTAATGGTTGAAGAAATCGAGCCAGTCATTCCATTGCATCGTAAAGTGCAGCGCCGTGTTCATGGCTGGAGCTTCCGGTAGGCAAGGCAGCAGGCCGTGGCGCCGAGAATCATCAGGACGTAGATCAGCGGCCAGTGCAGCAGTCCCACGGTGACGAAACAGCTCACGCCCAGGGCAATGCAGACGGGTATTCCCATAGGGTTCGCCTTCACCGCGCCGAACAGCCTGAGGCCGGTCGCCACGATCAGCCCGGCCGCGACCGCGCCCATGCCGCGCAATGCGCCGGCGACGCCCGCATGGTCTGTATATTGTGCATAGACCAGAGCGAGCAGCAACACCAGTGCCATCGGGACGGCCAGCATGCCGGCCATCGCGGCCAAGGCACCCGCCAGGCCGAAATGCCGCCCGCCTATCATCAATGCCAGATTCACCACATTGGGCCCCGGCATGATCTGGGCGACAGCCCAATCCTCGACGAACTCCTCGTTCGTGAGCCAGCGTTTTTTTTCCACCAATGCATACTGCACTATCGTCAGCACGCCGCCGAAGCCTTGAAGCGCCAGCAGGGTGAATGAAACAAACAGGTCGGTCAGGGATTGAGGTCGCGGTCTATCTTCTAGGGCTTTCATGGAGGGATTCAGTGGCATCGATCGAAACAGTATAAAGCCATTAACAAGCCCATAGCCTCAGGGCTCAAGTCTTCAGGGCTGGGCCAGCGCCTCGTTCAAGGCTTTGAAGGGGAGCAGCACACAGCCGTGGCGGCTGGGATAGCCGGAGACCGGGGCAAACACCTCGAGTTCTTTCCAGGCGGCGGGCAGGGCGTGAGAGGAAGCCAGCAAGGCCTCCAGCGCCACCGTCTCTTCTGCAATCTCTTTGCGGTTCTTGCCCGGCGCGGTCAGGCCTATCAGCGAGGCGGCGGCGCGGCACAGCAGGCAGGCACGGGTCTCGTGGCGGACGGCCGTGATCACCCCGCCGTCGAGTTGGACCGTCAGGGAAATCCGGTCGCCGCAAAGCGGATTGTCGAGGCGGGAGGCGCCGTCCGGATGCTCCAGTAAGCCGCTGCCGTGGGCGGCCTCGGCCAGTTCCTTGATCGCCTGCTGATAGACGGTCGAACTCACGACAGGACTTTCAGTGCATGCTCGAGTCCGTTCAAGAAGGCATCGACGTCGGCCTGATCGTTGTAGAGAGCAAGGCTGGCCCGCGTCGCGCCCTCGGACCCCAGTGCTGCGAGCAGGGGCTGGGCACAATGGTGGCCGCCGCGCAAGGCGACCTCGCGCTCGCCCAGCACCTGGCAGACATCGTGGGGATGTATGCCGGCAACCTCGAAAGAGACGATGGGCAATCGTGCGTGGAGATCGGCGGGTCCGATCAGTCGCACTGCCGGGAAGACGGCCAGCCCCGCCAGGAGACGGGCGAGCAGCATGGACTCGTAGCGATGGATTTCGGCCCAGGGCAGCGTCATCATCCAGTCCACTGCCGCGCCCAGGCCGATGGCCTGGCCCACAGGCGGTGTCCCGGCCTCGAAACGCGCAGGCGGGGCTGCGAACGTTGCCGTTTCCAGCGACACCGATCCGACCATGCCGCCGCCGCTGAGAAAAGGCGGCAGCAGAGCTAGCATGGCCTTCTTGCCCCAGAGCACGCCCACCCCGGTCGGGCCGAAACATTTGTGGCTGGAGAAAGCGTAGAAATCGGCGCCGAGCGCCGCCACATCCACCGGCCCGTGCTGCACCTGCTGCGCCCCGTCGAGCAGTACCTTGGCGCCGACGGCGCGGGCTGCCGCGACCACTGCCGCGACATCGGTTACCGCGCCGGTGACGTTGGAACAATGGGTGATGGCAATCAGCCTGCAGCGTTCCGTGACCAGGTCCTGCAGGCGGGCCGTATCGATGCGGCCATTGGGCAAGACCGGCAGGATACGCAGACAGATGCCGGCGCGTTCCTTCAAACGCAGCCAGGGGACGAAATTGCTGTGGTGTTCTGCCGCGGAGAGAACCACTTCGTCTCCCGCCTTGAGCGTCTCGCCGAAGGAGTAGGCCACGAGGTTGAGCGAGGCAGTCGCACCCGAAGTGAACACCACCTCGGCGCAGGACGCGGCATTGAGAAAACGTGCGACCTTCGCGCGCGCATCGCCATAGGCCTGGGTCGCCGCCTCGGCCAGACGGTAGGGGCTGCGGTGAACGTTGGCCCGGTGGCTCTCCTGCCCGACCATGGCGGCGAGCGCCTGGCTATGGATCTGGCTGGTCGCGGCATTGTCGAGATAATGGCAGGCCGCGCGCGCAGCGTAGAAGGGAAACTGCTCGCGCAGTGCTATCGTCATCGCCCCTCCATTGCCAGAAGCGCCTCGGGCGTGTCCACGTCGGCGAAAATGGCATCGCTGGAAATGCTCACGGTTTTCACTTCCTCGGCGTGGCGGGCGAGCAGTTCGCGCGCCCCGACATCGCCGGAGAGTTCGCACATTTCCGCGAAGTAGCGGCGCGGCCAGAGGACCGGGTTGCCGCGCCGGCCGTCGCGCTCGGGAACGATGATGGCTAGCGCGTCCGGAGAAAATACCTCAAGCAGAGTGTCGATCTCAAGGGCGGTGATTTTCGGCATGTCGCCGAGCATGACCAGCACGCCATCGAGATCCCGGGGCAGGGCCTTCAGGCCGCAGCGCAGTGAGCTCGACATGCCCTCTGCGAAGGCCGGGTTGTGGGTGAAGGAGACGGGACTTCCGGCAAGCGCCTCTTCCACTCGGGCCGCTTCGAATCCGGTGACGACCATGACTTGCGAACATTGGGATGCGCGTGCGGCAGCGACCACCATGGACACCAGCGGCACGCCATCGATCTTGCACAGCAGCTTGTTTCTCTCGCCCATTCTCGTCGAGCGCCCGGCAGCCAGGACGATGGCGCCGACGCGGGGCTTGGTCGCTTCCCCCTCGCCTTCATCGTGGGCGCTGCGGATCAGGCCGCCCACCCCCATGTTCATGATTTCCCCGCCGCCCACAGGCAGCCCTGCCAGCAGGCGCGCGAGCAGCCAGTCCAGGCCGTTCATCCTTCGCGAGCGCGCACAGCCCGGAAGATTGATCACCGTCACAGACCCGATGCGGGCGAGCAGCAGCATGTTGCCGGGCTCGACGGGCATGCCGAAATGGCTGATCTCGCCGCCCAGTTCGACGATGGCCGAGGGCACCACATCGCCCCTGTCCTTGGTGACGGCCGCGCCGGAGATCAGGATCAGTTCGCAGCCTGCTGCCCGCGCCTGATCGAGTGCCGCGGCTATGGCGCCCGAATCGTGTTTGCAGCGCAGTTCCAGACTCAGGTGACTGCCCAGAGCTTCGATGCGGCTCTGGGTGACGGCGAGTGTCTTGTCGAGAATGCTGGGCGTAGTCGCGGATGATTCGCTCATGATCAGGGCCACCTTGTGCGGCATCAGCGGTGCCAGGCGCAGGGGCGGTGCTGCGGCGATCAGGTCTTTGCAGACCGCGATGCGGTCTTTGCCGACGGCGAAGGGAATGATCTTGATGGTCGCCACCACCTGTCCCTTGCGAACCGGTGTGAAAGGGGCAAGCGTTCCCAGGGTGATGGCTTCGTCGACATGATTGATGCGGTCGATGACATCGCCATCGACCACGAAGATTCCCGATTCTTGCGCATGGAGATTACAGCGGCCGGCGTGGGCGATGCGGGGAGCGAGATGCTCGCTGGAGAGCATCTTTGCCAGGGCCGCTGCCGCCTGGTCTTCGTCGAGGTCGTCGGGCTCGAGCCTGGCGCCGGAAACCGCGGCAACGCCGGCTTCGCGCAGCAGTTTGATATCCGCCGCGGAGAGGCTGCGACCTTTCTTGAAAGTGGCCGAAGGCAGTTTCAGGGTGTGCGCCAGCATCACCCCTTCCGCCTGCTCACAAGGGAAGTCCCTAAAGATCATGACCGTGCTTGACCATTACAATCTGTGCGAGGACGGAAACCGCGATTTCGGCCGGCGAACGGCCACCGAGATCGAGTCCGACCGGGGCGTGAATGCGCGTGACCTGTTCGCCCAATCCCTCTGCAGTCAGACGTTCAACGCGCTGGGCATGGGTGCGGCGGCTGCCCAGCGCACCGATGTAAAAAGCCGGACTGGCCAGCGCTACAACCAGGGCGGGGTCGTCCAGCTTGGGGTCGTGGGTGAGCGTGACGACTGCCGTTTGTGCATCGGGGAGCCGCTTCGCCATGGCCTCGTCGGGCCACTCGTCGCTGAGTTCGACATCGGGAAAACGATCGGCATTGGCAAAGGCGCGCCGCGGGTCGATAACGGTGACTTCGAAGCCGGCCATGGTCGCCATCGGCGCGAGGAATTGCGCGATATGCACGGCGCCGACAACGAACAGCCGTGAGGGCGGGGCATAGACGCGGACGAAAAGGCCAGGGTCGGCTTCGAGCGGGCCGCTCTTGTCGGCCGCCAGGCGTGCGGCGATCTGCTCGAGATGCGCGGGGGTGAGCACCAGGTCTCCGTCAGGGCTTCCGCCGGCGATCAGGGATTGGCAGCCGTCAATGATGCGCGTCACGAGCGCGCAAGGCGATCTCGCCTGGCGGAGAGCAATAAGCCTATGGAGGATGTCGGCCTTCATTCGACGCGCTCCACATAGACCTCGACCTTGCCGCCGCAAGCCAGCCCCACTTCCCAGGCCTGTTCGTCGCTGACGCCGAACTCGAGCAGCCTCGGCTTGCCGTCCGCGATGACCGCTCTTGCCTCGTGGATGACGGCGCCCTCGATGCAGCCACCGGACACGGAGCCGAAGAATGCGCCCGTCTCGTCGACGACGAGATGGCTGCCGGCGGGTCGCGGCGAAGAGCCCCAGGTGCGCACCACCGTGGCCAGGGCCACACCCTTGCCGGCCATCTGCCATTGCCCGATGCGGGTGAAAACATCGTCAGTCTCAGTTGCCATGAATCGCTCCGAAAGCGGGGGGGTAGGTCGTGCTTTCACACAACCCACCCCCAGTTTACCCTCTGGCGGGCGAAACACTCCAACCTTGACAAGCGAATGGATATCACCTAATTTCAGCAGATCCTTCAAAAACAATCCGAGAGAGATGACCATGCGCCGTTTCCTGACTGTCGCGCTATTCACCGCGATGCTATGTACGCTCTCTGCCGTACCCGCATTCGCGCAAACATTTCCGGCGAAAACCGTGCTTCTCGTGGTGCCATACCCGGCCGGGGGCAGCACGGATGCGCTCGCGCGTGCGCTGGCAATCGAACTCGGCAAGATCTGGGGCCAGTCGGTGGTGGTCCAGAATGCAGCCGGCGCGGGCTCCATCATCGGCACCGAAAAAGTTGCCAGCGCCCCCCCCGATGGCCATACGCTGCTTTTGACCATCGATCCGACAGTGGTCAGCAACCGCTTTCTCTACAAGAAACTTCCCTACGATCCGGACAAGAGCCTGGCTCCGATAACCATGGTGGCGCGGAGCGGGCAGTTGATCATCGCTCATCCGTCGTTTCCTGCCAACAACCTGAAAGAACTTGTTGAAGCCGCCCGCCGCACTCCGGGAAGTGTCGCCTACGCCTCTTATGGCATTGGCACGCAGCCTCACCTGCTGTTCGAGGCGATGGGCAAGCGCGAAGGCGTTGAGTTTCTCCACGTGCCATACAAGGGTGTAGCGCCGGCATCGACTGCGGCGATGAGCGGCGAGGTGCAGGTCACGGTGGCGAGCCCGGCGGCGGCCGGCGGCATGGTGAAAGGCGGCAGGGTCAAGGCGCTGGCTATCGGCGGTTTGCAACGCTCCAGCCTGTTTCCTGATGTCCCGACCATCGCCGAGTCGGGCTACCCCTACGCCGCCGCTGTGATCTGGTTCGGGCTCTTTGCACCCGGGGGTACCAGCGCGCAACTGGTGGAGCGCATCAATCGCGATGTGACGGGAATTGCAAAACGACCTGACTTCACCAAGAAGTACATCAGCGCATTTGGTCTCGATCTGGTTGCAGACACCCCGGCCGAATTTGCCGCTGCGATCCAGGCTGACGTGAAAGTTACCGCGGAGATGGTGAAGGCGTCAGGCGCCCAACCGGAGTAGGGCCTAAATCCTTCGAGGTCTGCCCAGGCTATCAGGCTGTGAGCTTCCTTCGGGATGAAGAAGCTGGCCGAGCGCATAGGTCAATTTTAGACGCAACGTCGGCAAGGGTGACAAGAATCGCCAGTCTTGCGCCTTCTGCTTTGCCTCTTTGTCCAGACATTCCGGCTGCCGCACAGCCTGTTCCCCGATATTGAGTATCAGCGCTTGCGCGCCTTCATGGCCGCTGCCGGCAGCGTCACGCAACAGGGTCGCCGCCGTTTGCAGCTTGTCCCTGGCGACCGCAGTGCTTCCCGCGCTGTCCTGATTATTCAGGATGATGCGCGCCAGCCGATATTGCGCCTCCAGACTGCCATAGAATGCCGCTTCGCAATACAGTTCGGAGGCCTGGCCAAAATCCTGCCGTGCTTCGGCCACCGAAGCCTGAAGCAATATGAACTGTACCCTTGGCCCTTCCAGGGAGAATATGACCTCATCGTTTGCGGGCAAGCTCGGGCTTTGCGCTTGTACCCCAAAGGATGCAAGCAGGACGAGCACATAGGATAGCGCAGCCAGCCGGGATATCCTGCAAGAAAACTGGCCAGCCATGGTATTGACCTTCCTATGCCGCTTCGCCGGCATGAATCGGGCCGGGAAGGGTGAAATCGTTGAACATTGAAGCAGTTTATATTTTAAAGCGGGCAAGAGGTATTGCCCTATGGTCGTAGACGGCTTGTCAGGATTTGCTGCAGAGAGGGGGGGGCTTACCGTCCCTTGGCCCCACGATGGTGAAGCACGTTTGGCGGCGCCGCGAAGCTGTCGGCGCATGATGCTTCCCAGAATACCTTGAATGCCGGATGGTCAGGGATGGAAGACAGGAGTTCGCCGGGCTTCGCCCAATGATGCAGTGCCGCCAGGGAGCGCACCTCGGTGGCGGAAACCCGGCGTATCACATGCTCCGGGCCGAGTTCACGGGGATGGGAGAGTCCGGCTGCGGCCATAAGCTCTTTCAGCGCCAGCAGGGTGTTTTGATGGAACTGGAATACCCTTGCCGACTTGTCGGGTACATCGAGGGCGCGCATGCGTTTCGGGTCCTGGGTCGTGACGCCGGTCGGGCACTTGCCGGTGTGGCAGGTCTGCGCCTGCAGGCAGCCCAGGGCGAACATGAAGCCGCGCGCCGAATTGCACCAGTCCGCACCCATGGCGATGGTGCGCGCCATGTCAAAGGCGGTGATGATTTTCCCGGAAGCGCCCAGGCTGATGCGTTCGCGCAGATTCGTTCCCACCAGGGTGTTATGGACTAGCATCAGGCCTTCGCGCAACGGCGCGCCGACATGGTCGGTGAATTCCAGCGGGGCGGCGCCCGTGCCCCCCTCGCCGCCGTCTATCACGATGAAGTCTGGCGTGATACCGGTCTGCTGCATGGCCTTGACGATGGCAAACCATTCCCAGGGGTGGCCTATCGCCAGTTTGATGCCCACAGGTTTGCCGCCCGACAGTTCACGAAGCTTGGCGACGAAGGCTATCAATTCCAGGGGTGTGGAAAAAGCCGAATGGCGGGAAGGCGAGTTGCAGTCCTCTCCGACGGGTACGCCGCGCGCCTCGGCGATCTCGGGCGTCACCTTGGGCCCGAGCAACACGCCCCCGTGCCCCGGCTTTGCGCCCTGGGACAGCTTGATCTCTATCATTTTCACCTGGTCCGGGCGCGCATTCTCGACGAATTTTTTTTCGTCGAACTGGCCAGAGGCGTCGCGACAGCCGAAATAGCCGCTGCCGATTTCCCAGATCAGATCGCCGCCGGGTGCCCGGTGGTAGCGGGAGATCGAGCCCTCTCCGGTGTCGTGGCAAAAGTTGCCGCGCTTCGCTCCTTCATTCAAGGCCAATATCGCATTGGCCGAGAGCGCGCCGAAGCTCATCGCGGAAATATTGAAGACGCTGGCAGAGTATGGCTTCGCGCAGGCCGGCCCGCCGATGCTGATGCGGAAATCGTGGTTTTCAATTTCGAGCGGTGCGATGGAATGGTTGATCCATTCGTAGTGCGCTTCATAGACATCAAGCTGCGTCCCGAAGGGACGCTTGTCGGTCGCCTGCTTGGAGCGCTGGTAGACGATTGAACGTTGCACGCGCGAGAAGGGCAGTTCATCGGAGTCCGCCTCGATGAAGTATTGCCTGATTTCCGGGCGGATGGTTTCGAAGAAAAAACGGAAATGCGCCAGCACCGGGTAGTTGCGGCGGATCGCCTGCCTGCTCTGCAGGTAATCGACCAGGCCGACCAGGGCCAGGGTGGCAAAACACAGGGCCGGCCAAAGCCACAAGGACGACAAGGGAAGCAGGAGAAGGCAGGCAGCGCAGAGAGTCGCGCAGATGGTCCAAGCCCAATAGCGTTGCGCAATGAAGCCGTCAAGAATTTTCAACACGATACCGTCTCCCTGAAATTGTACGGGTGCTGCAACGTAAGGCGGAATGCTTGCATCGCGACGACCTTGTTCACCAGCAGTTTATAGAACTCTGCAGCCGGGATGGTGGGTGGAAAAATAAGGCTGGGAGATATGGGGCTTCCTGGCCGCAACAGTCGGCTGGTAGGCGTCACGGAATGAAACATCGCGCCCTGCCGGTTGGGAAGATAGGGGCTTTCCGCGATCAGGAAGATACCGTTGTCGAAGAGGGAGAACGGGCCTTTTTGTGCAATTACAATTTTCTCTTCGATGTCCCGGGCAATCGAGGACACCAGGGAAATTTGTTCTTTTGTCAGGGGGGTGCGGAACTCGGCTTCGAAACAGGAGAGGGCGACGAAGGAAATCAGACTCACGAATGTGATGAACAGCGCAGAAGCCGCCAATGCCGTCTTGGTTTTCAGGCTGGAATACTTCAATCTGCCTCCTCCTTCTGCAGGTCATTGCCTGCTTTTTTCGCGGGGAAACCCTGTTAGTCAGTCGCGGCGAATAACCGGATTATGCACCTCTAGCGGCGAGGCAGGTGCTGCCCGAATATCAGTCCCGGAAGGGCAGGCCGACGTAGTTCTCCGCCAGCGCAGTCTGCGCCGCGACGGAGTGCACCAGGTAATCGAGTTCCGCTTCCTGAATCCTGCGGTCGAAGCCGTCGGCATCGGGGAAACGGTGCAGCAGCATGGTCATCCACCAGGAGAAACGCTCGGCTTTCCAGATGCGCTGCAGGCAGCGCCCGGAATAGCCGTCTATGCCGTCGCTGCTGCCCGAATAGAACTCGATCAGGGCGCGCGATAGATAGCGCACGTCGGATGCGGCGAGATTAAGCCCTTTTGCGCCCGTCGGCGGCACGATGTGGGCTGCATCGCCGGCCAGGAACAGGCGTCCGAAGCGCATCGGTTCGGCGACGAAGCTGCGCAGCGGTGCGATGCTCTTCTCGATAGAAGGACCCGTCACCAGGGACTCGGCCGCCTCGGGATCGAGGCGTCTTTTCAATTCGTCCCAGAACATCCGGTCGGTCCATTGTTCCACGGTGTCGGCGAGAGAGCATTGCAGGTAGTAGCGGCTGCGTGTGCGGCTGCGCATGCTGCACAGGGCGAAGCCGCGCTCATGGCTGGAATAGATCAGTTCCTCGGAGACCGGCGGCGTCTCCGACAACAGCCCCAGCCAGCCAAGTGGATAGACCCTCTCGTAGGTGCGCAGGATGCCCGCAGGGGCGCTCGCCCGGCAGACGCCATGAAAGCCGTCGCAGCCGGCGATGAAATCGCAGGAAACCTCGCGGGCGAGGCCATCCTTTACATAGCGCACCCGCGGCTGCTCGCCGTCGAAGTCATGAATGCTGACATCCTCTGCCTCATAGACGGTTGGCAGCGACGCGGCCTCGCGCGCATCCATGAGATCCTTGGTCAGTTCGGTCTGGCCATAGACCATCACC
Source organism: uncultured Sterolibacterium sp. (assembly GCA_903930535.1). Lineage (GTDB taxonomy): Bacteria > Pseudomonadota > Gammaproteobacteria > Burkholderiales > Rhodocyclaceae > CAIYYX01. The sequence continues at coordinate 24,961 of CAIYYX010000276.1, forward strand.
TGCTGGCCGCCGGTCAGTCCCTTCAAGTCGATGCGGTGGCGGACATCATTGAAGCACAGTTCGATGCCGGCGTGAATCAGCCCCTCGGCGTGCATGCGGCTGCCGACGCCAGCTTCGTCCAGGAGATCGATGGCGACTTGCTCGATGATGCCGGCGCGAATCCGACCGAGGACGTAATCCTGACTGCGCTGCTCGATGACCATGGTGTCGATGCCCGCCCGGTAGAGCAGTTGGCCCAGCAGCAGGCCTGCCGGACCGGCGCCGACAATGGCGACTTGCACTCGCATATTCATTTCTCCATCACAGGTTTTCCATGACCATGAGACCGGACGCGGTGTTGGAGATCGGCAGATGATAGTTGGCATGAACCTTATTCACTTCTCCGAGCAGCGCGCCGCGCGCCGTCAGCCACATCAGCAGTTCCACGCCCTGGGTGCCGGTGAGTTCGACCAGATCGGCGATGGAGTAGCGCGTGACCCACAAAGGATCGCTGATGAGTTTTTCCATGAACAGCAGGTCGAATGCCTTGTTGGTGAAGCCGGCCCGTTGGCCGTCCAACTGGTGCGACAGGCCGCCGGTGCCGATGATGACTACCCGCTGATCGCTGTCCCAGGCCTCGACGGCGCGGCCGATGGCCTGTCCCAGTTTGTAGCAGCGTGCAGCCGAAGGCAGGGGGAACTGCACGGTATTGATGCACACCGGCACGGTACGCACTGGCCATTTGCCCTGTTCCGGCCAGAGCAGGGCCATGGGCAAGGTGAAGGCGTGGTCCACCAGCATCTCCTGGCAGGTCGTGATGTCGAATTCCTCCGCGACCAGGGATTCGATCAGGTGCCAGGAAAGGTCCAGGTCGCCCTGGAAGGGCGGCACGGTCGGAATCCCCCAGCCTTCGTCGGCGTTGCGATACTCTGGCGCCGCGCCGATGGCGAAGGTTGGGAGCTTGTCGAGAAAGAAGTTCAACCCGTGATCGTTGTAGACGAGCACGGCAATATCAGGCTTGGTTTTGGCAAGCCATTCCCGCGCCGGCGGGAAGCCGTCGAAAAACGGCTTCCAGTAAGCATCCTGTTGCAGATTCCGGGCGATGGCACCGCCGATGGAGGGGACATGGGTGGAGGTGATTGCACCGACGATTTTGGCCATGTTTATCTCCCCGCCTCGACCAGCCTTGCCTTGAAATCTTCCTTGCTCATCCCGGTCTGCTGGGCGCCGATATCCTGCACGTCGAGGCCGAAGATTCCCGCGAACTTCGCCAGGTAATAGACGTTGCCGCCTGCCGCGAGCAATTGCAGAACATTGCGATTGCGGATGGCTTCCCGCTGCTCTGCGTTGAGCTCATACTTTTTGCAATAGGCATCCTCATCGCGCAGGAACAAGGCGCGGTTTTCCGCCGAGTTGAACGAGTAACACATCTTGTTCAGGGCATAGCCCTTGCGGGCCTGATTGCCGTCGAAAAGAGTGGTTCCAGGAATGTCGCGTTTCTGTCTGGCTGGGGGCATGGCTTCTCTCCAAGTTTAGAATGACTCGGTGTCAATTTCCTGCTGATTCGCATCGTTATAACGGGGACCTACGACCGTGCTCTGGTTGATGAGGGCATCCAGGCGCGCGATCATGGAACTGTCCAATTTCACTTCTGCGCCCTTGGCGTTCTCCTCGAGGTATTCGGGTTTCCGGGTGCCGAAGATCGGGATCACGATGGGGCTCTTGGCGAGCAGCCAGGCCAGCGCGAGTTGCGCCATGGTGCAGCCAAGTTCATCAGCAATCTGCCTGTATCCTGGCAGAAGCTTCAGGTTTCCCGCATAGTTTTCCGGCTTGAAGCGCGGCATGTTGCGCCTTATGTCTGTGGCTTCGAACTGGGCTTCCGGGTCGGTGAGGCGGCCGCTGAGAAATCCCCGGGCGAGCGGGCTGAAGGCGACGAAGGCGATGCCCAACTCCTTGCAGGCATCGAGCACGGCGATCTCGGCGTTGCGCGTCCAGAGAGAGTATTCGGTCTGCAAGGCGGTGATGGGATGGACTGCGTGGGCTTTTCGCAAGGTCGCTGCCGAGACTTCGGACAATCCCAGGGTCTTCACCTTGCCTTCCTTCACCAGATCGCAGAGCGCACCGATGCTGTCCTCGATGGGCACCTTCTTGTCCCAGCGGTGCAGATAATACAAGTCGATGACCTCTGTCTGCAGGCGCTTCAAGCTCTCCTCGCAGGTGCGCTTCAGGGTCTCCGGACGACCGTCTATCAGTCGCTTGCCCTCTTCGTTCCTGAATATGCCGCACTTGCTGGCGAGCACGATTCTTGAGCGATGGGGTTTCAGCACGCGCCCGAACAGCGTCTCGTTGGCGCCAAAGCCATAGAGGGCCGCGGTGTCGAAGAAATTGATGCCCAGATCGAGCGCTTTCAAGAGCAGCGCCTCGGCCGCCTCGGGCGCAGGAGGCGCACCGTAGGCGTGGCTGAGATTCATGCCGCCTAAGCCCAGCGACGAGACCTTGAAGGGTCCGAGATTCCGCTTCTCCATCGACTCAGTCGCTCTCGGCGAGCGATTTCTCCAGCCTGCCCAGCACCTGGTAGGCGGGCAGCACGCGGTTGAAGCTTGAATTGGGTTCGCGCTTGTCGCGAATGGCGGCGAAGAAATCCCTGTCCTGCAATTCGATGCCGTTCATGGATACATCGACCTTGGACACATCGATCTTGTTGCCCTTGCCGTCGAAGAGATCGTCGTAGGAAGCGATATAGGTGCCGTTGTCGCAGATGTAGCGGAAGAAGGTGCCTATCGGCCCGTCGTTGTTGAAGGACAGGGACAGGGTGCAGATGGCGCCGGAGGGCACCTTCATTTGTACGGACATATCCATGGCGATTTTCAGATCCGGATGCATCGGTCCCTGCATGGCATGAACGTGGGAGGCGACCTCGTTGGTCTGGTACTGGAAAAGATCTACGGTATGGCAGGCATGGTGCCAGAGCAGATGGTCTGTCCAGCTGCGCTGCCCGCCGGCGGCATTGATGTTGGTGCGGCGAAAGAAATAGGTCTGCACGTCCATCTGCTGGATCGTAAGCTCGCCCGCCTTGATCTTGTTGCGCACCCACTGATGGCTGGGATTGAAGCGCCGGGTGTGGCCGGCCATGGCGACCAGCCCCGTCTGCTGCTGCAGCCTAACCAGTTCCTCGGCGTCGGCGACGGTGTCGGCCATGGGGATCTCCACCTGTACATGTTTCCCCGCCTTCAGGCAACTGATGGCCTGGGAGGCGTGCATTTGGGTCGGCGTGCACAGGATGACCGCGTCGATGTCGGGTCGCGCCAGGCTCTCGTTAAGATCAGTGGTGACGTGACCGACGCCGAAACGTTTCGCGACCTCCTTTGTCTTCTCAAGTTCACGACCGACCAGCGAGACGACCTCGACGCCGTCTATCTTGGCGATGCCTTCAAGGTGCTTGATGCCGAATGCGCCGGCCCCGGCCAGCGCGACTTTAATTGTAGCCATCAGTTGTTCTCCAGTATGAGGTGGCCCACAGCCGTGTTCGAGGCGGGCACATGGTAGAAGCGATGCACGACGCGGGGCGGTTTGTCGCCCGCCTGATCGCCCATCGCGCCGCGGGCAATCAGCCACATGACGAGCTCGATGCCTTCCGAGCCGGCCTCGCGTACATAGTCGATATGCGGCATGAGCGACAGGCCTGCAGGATCTGCGATCAGCCGATCGAGAAAATCCTTGTCGAACTCCTTGTTGATCAGTCCTGCGCGCGGACCCTGCAACTGGTGGCTCATGCCGCCGGTACCCCAGATCTGCACCTTCAAGGGCTGATCGAAGGATTCCACGGCCTTCCTGATGGCCTTGCCCAGTTGATAGCAGCGGTTTCCCGTGGGCGGCGGATATTGCACGACATTGACGGCCAGCGGTATCACCTTGCAGGGCCATGCATCGGGTTGGCCGAAGAGCAACGACATGGGGACGGTCAGGCCGTGATCGACATCCATCTTGTTCACGATGGTCATGTCGAACTCGTCGAGTATGGTGGACTGGGCGATATGCCAGGCCAGCTCCGGATGGCCCTGCACTACGGGTACGGGACGCGGCCCCCAGCCTTCGTCGGCAGGCTGGAAGCTCTCCGCGCAGCCGATTGCGAAGGTGGGAATCATCTCCAGGCTGAAAGCAGTGGCATGGTCGTTATAGACGAGAAAGATCACGTCGGGCGTGTTCTCCTTCAGCCACGCCTTGGACGGCTCATAGCCCGCAAACAGCGGCTGCCAGTAGGGCTCATTGCTCTTGCCCAGGTCCAGCGCCGCGCCTATGGCCGGGACATGGGATGTATAGACACTGGCGGTGATTCTGGCGCCCGCAGCTGTCCCCGCGGACAGCCCAGGGCGCTTGTGCTGCTCTTCTGTTCTAGCCACGGTTTCTCCATTCCGATTTGCTGCGGTTGCCGTTCGCGGAGCGTCCGCCGGCCAGCATCATCTGCGCATACGCCTCCTGGGTCATGCCGGTCATGCTGGCGGCCATGTACTGGAAACTCCTGCCGTCGGTGGCCCCGATCTTGGCGAGAAAATAGATATTGCCGCCAAGCTCAATGCAGCGGTTCAGGTCGCGCGCCATCACGGCCAGCTTCTGTTCCTCGGTCATCGGCCACTGGTCGAGGTAGGCGCGCTCATCAGCCTTGAAGCGCTCGCGGTTCTCCGCCTTCATCAGCGACATGCAGAACTGGTTGAGATGGAAGCCAAGACGCGACTGGGTCGCATCGAAGACGATGGTGCCCGGAATGTCCTTGAAAGCCTCGGAATAGTCTGTCATGTCTCATCGCTCCAGTATAAGCGCATCGGATTTTCCACCAGCAGCTTTTGCTGCAGAGCGGCCGTGGTCGCTATCCTGGGCAGGAAATCAACCAGCTTGCCGTCGTCGGGCATGTGGCTTTTCATGTTCGGGTGCGGCCAGTCTGTTCCCCAGAGCACGCGGTCCGGGAAAGTATCGACCAGACGCTTGGCGAAGGGCGCAGCATCATTGTAGTCCGGTGGTCCGGATTTCGAGAGCCGTTCGGGACAGGTCGCCTTGGCCCAGATATTTTCATGCTCGGCGAGCAGCTTGATGAACTGTGCGAACTCCGGGCCATCGACGGGCTTGGTTACATCCGGTCTGCCCATGTGGTCGACGACGACCGTGGTGGGAATGGTCGTGAAGAAGTCCCACAGCTCGGGGAGGTCCTGCATCTCGAAATACACCACCACATGCCAGCCCAGAGGCGCGATGCGTGCGGCGATATCGGCCAGGACATTGCGCGGCGTGAAGTCTGCGAGGCGTCTGACGAAATTGAATCTTGTGCCGCGCACGCCGGCTGCGTGCATCGCCAGAAGTTCCGCATCCGTCACATTGTGGCCGACCGACGCCACTCCGCGTGCCTTGCCCTGCGAGTGAAGCAGCGCATCGACCAGCGCACGGTTGTCATTGCCGTGGCAGCTCGCCTGGACGATGATGTTGCGCTCGAAACCGAGGAAGTCGCGCAGGGCAAAAAGCTTTTCCTTGGGCGCATCGCAGGGCGTGTATTTGCGCTCGGGGGCGTAGGGGAAGATCTCCTCCGGCCCGAACACATGGCAGTGCGCATCGACCGCGCCGGCAGGGGGCGTGAAGCGCGGTTTCGAGGGATGGGGATGAAAGGGCAGCCAATCGGGATCCATGATTATCCTTGGTTAAGTTTTCTTGTTCTTAAGCGATGATCAGTCGATGTAGCGCAGACCAGCGCGGGTCAGGGGCTCGCGCATGCCGTACATGTCGAGGCCGAGTTCGCCGGCCGCCAGCTTCTTGCGCCTGCCCGCTTCGCTGTCCTCTCTTGCCTGGGAGGCGTCTGCGGCCATCAACACCAGGTCGCGCGGCACAATGACGACGCCGTCGTCGTCGGCCACCACCACGTCGCCGGGGTTGACCAGAGCGCCGGCGCACACCACCGGGATGTTCACCGAGCCCAGCGTCGCCTTGACCGTGCCCTTGGCGCTGATGGCGCGGGAGAAAGTCGGGAACTGCATCGCGGTCAGATCCTTCACGTCGCGCACACCGGCGTCGATGATGATGCCCTTGGCGCCGCGGGCGCGAAAGGAAGTGGCGAGCAGTTCACCGAACATGCCGTCGGTGTTGTCCGTGGTGCAGGCCACCACCAGCACGTCGCCCTCCCGGATCTGCTCTGCCGCCACGTGCAGCATCCAGTTGTCGCCGGGATGGACCAGCACCGTCACGACACTGCCTGCGACGGCGGCGCCGGGGTAAGCGGGGCGCATATAGGTCTTCATCAGGCCGACGCGGCCCATCGCTTCGTGAATGGTGGCGACGCCGAATTTTGCGAGGCGGGCGATCGCCGCCGGGTCCGCGCGCTTGATGTTCTTTACGACGATGCCGAGGTTGTTCATGCTCATGTTTCTTCCTTTGTTTCGTTAGACGACTTTGGAACGGGTAGGTCGGGCTTCAGCCCAACTGTCGGCCTAAAGGCCGACCTACTAGAGTCCCTTGGCCTTGAGCGCGGCATCCAGCCGCGGATAGACGCGGCGGGCGTTGCCTTCATAGACCTGATGCTTTTCCGCGACCGAGAGATTCTGCGTCGCCTCGATATAACGCTTGGTGTCGTCGTAGTAGAAGCCCGTCTCGGGATCGATGCCTTTGACCGCGCCTATCATCTCCGAGGCGAAGAGAATGTTGTCCACCGGGATGACCTTGGTCAGGAGGTCTATGCCAGGCTGGTGATAGACGCAGGTGTCGAAGAAGATGTTGTTCAGCAGGTGGTCTTTCAACAGCGGCTTTTTCAGTTCCTGGGCCAGGCCGCGGAAGCGGCCCCAGTGGTAGGGGACGGCACCACCGCCGTGGGGGATGACAAACTTCAGCGTCGGGAAATCCTTGAACAGGTCGGCAGTCAGGCATTGCATGAAGGCCGTGGTGTCGGCATTGAGATAATGCGCGCCGGTGGTGTGGAAGCAGGCGTTGCAACTGGTGCTGACGTGGATCATCGCCGGGATGTCGTACTCGACCATTTTTTCGTAAATCGGGTACCAGTGCCTGTCCGACAGCGGCGGCTCCTTCCAGTGGCCGCCGGAAGGATCGGGATTGAGGTTGATGCCGACGAAGCCGTATTCCTTGACGCAGCGCTCCAGTTCGGGGATGCAGGTTTTGGGATCGATGCCCGGCGATTGCGGCAGCATCGCCGCGCCGATGAAGTTGTCGGGGAATAGCTGCGATATCCGATAGCACAGCTCGTTGCAGATCGAGGACCAGGTCGAACTGGTGTTGAAGTCGCCGATGTGGTGCGCCATGAAGCTCGCGCGCGGCGAGAAGATGGTGAGATCCGAGCCGCGCTCTTGCATTTTCTTCAATTGGTTGACGGCGATGCTCTCCTTCAGTTCGTCATCGCTGATTATCAGATCCGATATCTTGGGAGAAGCCGTCGGATTATTGAGAGCGGCGATCTGGCGATTGCGCCAGTCCTCGAGCGATTTGGGGGACGTGGTGTAATGGCCGTGGCAATCGATAATCATGAATGGACTCCTGTGAGGTTAGGGGGGGCATGCCGGCTCCATTCCGCGGCACCGATAGGCGTCAAGGGCGGCGGGAGATCTAAGGAAGGCGAGCAAGGCTTGCACGGCTTCGGGCTTTACCGACGTGGCGCACAGACCGGCCGAAAAGACGGTGACGATCTCGCTGCCAGGCGGCATGGTCCCCAGCACAACTATGCCGGGAAGATGCATCAATTCGCTTAGTTGCTGGAAGCCAAGCTCGACCTCGCCATTTGCCACCAACTGGCCAACCGGCACGCCGGCTGGCGCCTGGACTCGGACGGTCTCGGCAATGCCCCAGCGATCGAACAGCTTCGTCAGCGCCACGCCGCTTGGCCCCGTGGAATACCCGAGTGTGCGCGCGGAGAGTACGGTGTTGCGCAGCGCAGCTTCCGAACCGATGTCGGGCAGGGCAGCGCCTGCACGCACCGCTATCGCCACAGGCGAGCGCGCCAGGTCGGTCTTGCTGCCGGCAACCACGCTGCCGCTGGCTGCCAGCTTGTCGATCGCATCGGCGGCGAGCACCACGACATCGAACGCTTCACCGGCCGCAACCCTTTTGGCCGCATCCACGCCTCCCACAGACTCGAACTCGACCGCGACGCCACTGTGCTTCAGATACGCCAGGGCGAGTTCGTTCAGCACTTGCCGCGTCGCCATGGACGAGATGCCGGTGACGGTCATCGCGGAGTCCCGCGCGACGTTTCGCCGCGCATGAATGGGCAGGGAATGGGGGGTTGCATCAGCATCGCCGCAGATCAATTATGTGATTGTGGCAATATGCGCACCATCTGCCAAGCGGGCAGGCGCACTAGTAGCTATCGCGTTTTGTTATGGGCGGGAGTTCCGGCACCCGCCAGAAGCAGTTCGCGCAGCAGGCGAAACACATGCTTGCCCAGAGGGGTCGCCGGCTTGTGGGCGGATACCGCCAGGCACAGCGTGCTCTTCAGCGAGGGCTGTTGCAACGGCCTGAACATGAAGGCCCGCGGATATCCGGAAGTGGCCAGGGCGATGGGCGACAAGACGGCATGTCCATGGCCGGCCCGCACCAGTTCGAGAATGGATTGAACGCTGGACATTTCCAGGGTCACATTCAGTTTGTGGCCGGCCAGCGCCGCCTGGGTTTCCAGGAGCTTGCGAATGGAATGGGTGCGCTCGGGCACGATCAGCGGATAGCGGATCAAGTCTGCGAAATTCATTGCCGCCTTCTTGGCTCCTTCCTTGCCTGCCGGACTGACCAGTCCGAGAGGCTCGTCGAGCACGGGGGTGATCTCCAGCGCAGATTGCGGCTCCGGGTTGTACAACAGGCCGAGATCGACCCTGCCGGTGGAAATCCATTCGGTCAGATGCGAGGACAGTCCTTCGACGACGGCCAGGCGAGCCTGGGGAAGCGTACGGCGGAAGCTTTCGACCAGGGGCAGGGTGAGCAAGCGCCCCATGCTGGGCGGAAGACCAACGACGATGCGTCCCGCAGGCTCGTCCCGCGTCGCCTGGATGTCCTCGCGGACGCGCGAGACCAGCTGCAAAATGCCGACGCTGTGATCGAACAGGCGCTTTCCGGCTTCGGTCAAGACGACCCCTCGCCCATTTCGCATCAACAGCGTGACGCGCAAGTCTGTCTCCAGAAGCCGGACCTGGCGCGACAATGCCGGCTGGGCGATATTCAGGATCAGGGCCGCCTTGCTGAAGCTTCCCAGCTCTGCAACATTGACGAAGTACTCGAGTTGCTTGAGATTCACCCTGTTCCCTTATCGGCTCCTCAGGTGCCCGGATCCTTGAAGTTCTCGACCTTGTCGAACTCGATGTTGTAGGCTGCGCCATTCACCATCTCGCCCCTGCGGATGTAGACGTTCTGGATGATGTCGCGGGTGGCCGGGTCGATGCTGACGGGGCCGCGGACGCTCATCCATTTCATGCCCTTCATCGCCTCGACCAGCTTCTCGCCGTCGGTATCGCCTTTGGTCTTTTTCAGCGCCTCATAAATCAGGTACATGCCGTCGTAGCCGCCGACCGAATGGAAGTTCGGCCTCATGCCATTCGAAATCTTCTCGAAAGCCGCCACATAGGCCTTGTTCTCGGGCGAGGGGTGGGCAGCCGAATAGTGATGGGAAGTGATGACGCCGACCGCCGCCTTGCCGATGCTGGGCATCAGGTCATCATCGAGCACGTCGCCAGTGCCGATCAGGCGTATCCCGGCTTTGGCCAGTCCGCGTTCTTCATACTGCTTCATCACGGCAACGCCTTCACCCGAGGGCACGAACACGAACAGCGCATCGGGCTTCAGGTCCTTGGCTTTCTGAACGAAAGGGGCAAAGTCCGGCGAGCGCATCGAGGCGCGCAGATTGTCGAGAATCTTGCCGCCACCCTCTGTGAAACGCTTGTTGAAAGTCTTCTCGGAATCGAGGCCGGGGGAGTAATCGCTAACCAGGGTGACCACGGTCTTGATCTTGTTTTTCAACGCCCAGTCGGCCATGGGCGCGGTGTTCTGCGGCAGGGTAAAGCTGGTCCTGACAATGAAGGGTGAGCGCTGCACGATGATGGAGGTGCCTGCCGCCATGACTATCATGGGCTTCTTGGTCTGGGTCGCGAGCGGCGCGGTCGACAAGGCGAGAGGGGTGAGGCCGAAGCCGGCCAGGATATCGATGTTCTCCTTGACGATCAGTTCCTGGGCCAACTGCTTGGTGATTTCGGGCTGCAGGCCGCCGTCGTCCTTGAGAATGATCTCGATCTTGCGTCCGGCGACGGTGTCGCCGTACTTCTGCAGGAAGACTTTGACCGCGGTATCGATTTGCTTGCCCGTCGAGGCGAAAGGCCCGGACATCGGCAGGATCAGACCGATCTTGACGGGATCTGCGGCAAAGCTGGCCTTTGGGATCATGCCGACGGCGAATGCCGCAGCACCCCCCGTGAGCAGGGTGCGGCGCTTGTTGTTGATATTCATTGGGTCTCCTTTTGTGTGACATGTGTTGTGACAGTTGGAAAGCGAATTTAAACATGTTCCCCCAAATCCTGCACGCCTCTCCACGGCGGGCGGTATCGAACTCTATCCTGCCGCCGGCACGTCGCGAGACGAAGGCACAAATCTTCCGGTTATAGCGTTTCGGCTGTTCGCCGAAAAACAGGCCACGATGATCCACAGCTGTGGTGCACGAAAGGATGTCCGGCGCGGCAGCACGCCGGTGAAGGGCTGATTGGCGTAATGCCCGCCTGAAGCGAAGGACTCATAGCGCAACCATCCCATGGTCCTGCCTGTTGCCTTCGCGGCCGAGCGGGCCGCCTTCCGCATGGTTAGCGGCCACAAACATGGGAGATACAGGCGCTTCAGGCTTGAATCTATCGCCTATAACAAGTCGCGATAACTACGTGTCAGCATTTTTGGCTTTGACTGCAGGGACTTTGCTGCGAGAATGGCGGCTCAAGCAGGGCGGGTTCGAAGTTCAAGGTTCGAAATTCATATCGGCCCCCATGCTAATAGAAAGGCGAGTGAGAACGTCACGAAGGCGTCATTCGCTTCAACTATTAAGGACGAGACAAAACTATGGGACTCATCAAGAACCTCATGCTGGCTGCCTTTGCGGCTTTGGCCTTGGGCGCTGCGCAAGCCGCGGAACCGCTCAAGATCGGACTGGTGCTGACCCTGTCGGGGCCCTTCGCTGCCTACGGCAAGCAGGTCGAGCACGGGATCAGACTCTTTCTGGCGAAGAACGGCGACACCATCGCCGGCCGCAAGGTCGAACTCGTCATCAAGGACGACGCCCCCGGCACCGCCGGCGACGTCAGCAAGCGCCTGGCTCAGGAACTGGTGGTGAAGGACAACGTGGATATCCTCGCCGGCTTCATGCTGACGCCCTCCGCCTTCGCCGTCGCCCCGGTGGCCACCGAGGCGAAGAAGCCGATGATTGTCATGAACGCAGCGACCTCGGCGATCACGACCAAGTCGAATTACATCGTCCGCACCTCCATGACCCTGCCCCAGATCACGGCGCCTTTGGCCACGTGGGCGGCAAAGAACGGCATCAAGAGGGTGTATACCATCGTCGCTGACTATGGCCCGGGCCATGATGCCGAAGGGCAGTTCAAGAAAACCTTTGCAGCGGCCGGCGGAGAAATTGTCGGCGAAGTGAGAATCCCGGTGGCCAGGCCCGACTTTGCGCCCTATCTGCAGAAGGTCAAGGACACCAAGCCCGATGCCGTGTTCATTTTTGTTCCCGCCGGCGAGGCGGGTGTGGCCTTCATGAAGGGCTTCCAGGAAAAGGGCCTGGCGCAGGCCGGCATCAAGGTGATCGCGACCGGGGATCTCCTCGACGAGGACATCATCGACTCGATCGGCGATTCTGCTCTGGGCGTGATCAGTTCCTTCCATTATTCCGAGGCGCACAAGTCGGCCGAGAACCAGGCCTTCACTGCCGCCTATGCCAAGGCCTATCCCAAGGACAGACCCAACTTCATGGCAGCGGCTGGGTTTGACGGCATGCATCTGATCGCCGAAGTCTTGAAGAAGACCGGCGGCAGCGCCGATGCCGACAAATTTGCAGAAGCGGCCAAAGGGATGAAGTGGGAGAGCCCGCGCGGTCCGATCAGCATAGACCCGGCGACGCGCGACATCATTCAGACAGTGTATATCCGCAAGGTCACGAGAGTCGGCGGCAAACTGCAGAACGTCGAGTTCGACCATTTGGACAACTTCAAGGATCCGGGCAAGCAGTGATTGTTAAGACGCACCAGACCAGCCCCGGGGTGACCGCATGACCATTGTTTTCGACGGACTCGCCTCGGGCATGCTGCTGTTCCTGATCAGCGTCGGACTGTCCGTGACGCTCGGACTGATGAATTTCGTGAACCTCGCCCACGGCGCCTTCGCCATGCTCGGGGGCTATGCCTGTGTGGTGTTTCTCTCCCGCTTCGGCCTGCCTTTCCTGCTCGCGGCGCCCTTGGCCGCTGTGGTGGCCGCCATTGCCGGAGTCGTCCTGGAACGGACCCTTTACCGGCGGCTTTATGCATCCTCGCATCTGGATCAGGTGTTGTTTTCCATCGGCCTCATATTCATGGCCATCAGTTCGGCCCATTATCTCTTTGGCGCCCAGCAGCAACCGATTTTTCTCCCCGACTTCCTGCGCGGCCAGATCAACCTGCCCGGACTGGATATCGGCATCTACCGGCTGTTCCTGATCGCCGTGGGTCTTTCCCTGGCATACGGACTGCAATGGATGGTGAGCAAGACGAGCTTCGGTGCCAAGTTGCGCGCTGCAGTGGATAACCCGAGAGCGGCCAGGGGGCTTGGCATAAACGTCGATCGCATTTTTACCCTGACCTTTGCCTTGGGCTCGGCGCTGGCCGGATTGGGCGGGGCGCTGGGCATCGAGATGCTGGGCCTGGATCCCGCCTTCCCGGTCAAGTACATCGTTTATTTCCTGATTGTGGTGGCGGTGGGAGGCAGCGGCAACATCAAGGGTTCGCTGATGGCCTCGCTGATGCTGGGCCTTTTCGACGTGATCGGGAAGTATTACCTGCCCCAGGTGGGGGCCTTCGTTATTTACGCGGTGATGGTGGTGATGCTGATTCTCAAACCCCAGGGGCTGTTCGGCCGTATGGCGGCCAAGTAAGGCATGGCTAAAATTTCCATAGATCTTTCGCCGCTGCAAAAGGCGTCCGCCTGGAAACCGGCTGAAGTCGTCTTCTGGCTGTTGCCCGTCATAGCCTTTTTCCTTTTTCCGAAAAGCCTGGCGCTACTCTCGCAGATTGCCATCACGGCCTTGTTTGCCCTGTCGCTGGACCTGATTCTCGGCTATGCAGGAATCATCTCGCTGGGCCATGCCGCCTTCTTCGGACTCGGGGCCTATGCCGCCGGCCTGCTGGCGAAGTACGGCTGGGGCGATCCGCTTCTCGGCCTCGCCGGTGCGGCCGTTCTGGCCACCGCGGCCGGCTTCATCTCCAGCTTCCTGGTCTTGCGAGGCAGTGATCTCACACGCCTCATGGTCACCCTCGGTGTCTCCATGATGCTTTATGAAGCGGCCAACAAGGCGACCGATTTCACCGGCGGCGTCGATGGTTTGCAGGGCGTGGAAATGAAGCCCTTGCTGGGCGAGTTCACTTTCGATCTCTACGGCAAGACGGCATACTGGTACAGCCTGATCGTGCTGTTTCTGATGTTCTGGCTGGCGCGGCGTCTGGTGCAGAGTCCCTTCGGCCATTCCCTGCGCGGTATCAAGCAGAACGTGAAGCGCATGCCGGCCATCGGTACTCCGGTGCACGGACGGTTGGTGGCGGTCTACACCATAGGAGCTGGCTACGCCGGCGTAGCCGGCGCCCTATTGACGCAGACGACCCAGTTCGTGTCGCTGGACGTCATGTCTTTTTCCCGCTCCGCCGAACTGCTGTTAATCCTGGTGTTGGGTGGGACAGGAAGTCTCTATGGTGCCCTCATAGGCACGGCGGTATTCATGGCCGCACAGCATTACCTCTCGGGCATTAATCCGCAATACTGGCAGTTCTGGCTCGGCGCAGCCCTGGTTCTCATCGTGCTGTTCGCGCGCGACGGCATCATGGGGTTTCTGAACCGCTTGCCCGCCCTGGCGGCGAAGAAGCGGGGAGACTGAAATGGCCCCCGTCTTGCAAACCCGCAATTTGACCAAGAGGTTCGGCGGCTTCGCCGCCTGCAGCGACGTCAGTCTCAGCGTCGAACAAGGCGCGCGCCATGCCTTGATCGGCCCAAACGGAGCCGGCAAGACGACGCTCATCAATCTTTTGACCGGCTTCCTCGAACCCAGCGCCGGCGAGGTCTTGTTGAAGGGTGAAACCGTCACCCGTCTGGGCCAGCATCAGCGAGTCAAGCGCGGCCTGGTCAGAACTTTCCAGATCAATCAGTTGTTCGCGGAAATGACGGTGCTGGAATCTGTGACCCTCTCGGTCTGTGAGCGCCTTGGCCTGGGCTGGAGTTGGTGGAAACCGGTCGGCAGCCACGGCGCCGCGGTGGACGAGGCGGCCGAATTGCTGGACACCCTGCGTCTGCTCGATGTGGCGCACGAAAAAACGCGCAACCTGGCTTACGGCAAGCAGCGCCTGATAGAGATCGCCCTCGCCCTGGCATCGAAGCCACAGGTGCTGTTGCTGGATGAGCCGGCCGCCGGCGTGCCGACCGGGGAGAGTCGGGAATTGTTCGAGACCATCGGGCGCCTGCCCAGGGATGTGACGATATTGCTGATTGAGCATGACATGAATCTGGTGTTCCGCTTTGCCGAGCGGATTACCGTCATGGTGGGTGGCGCCATGCTCACCGAGGATGTGCCTGAAGCCATCGCCAATGACCGCCGCGTCAAGGAAGTCTATCTTGGGGAGGCGCTCGATGGCTGAGTTGTTGCGGCTGGAAGGCGTCTGGGCCGGTTATGGCGATGCCGTCGTCCTGGAGGATATTTCCTTCAGTCTGGAAGAGGCCGGCAGCATGGCGCTCCTGGGCCGAAACGGTATGGGCAAGTCCACGCTCTTGTCGACCCTGATGGGGGCGACGAATTTCAAGTCCGGGAAAATGCGCTACCGCGATCTCGACCTGGCAATCGTCCCGGCGCACGGGCGGGCGCATCTTGGCCTGGGCTGGGTACCACAGGAGCGAGACATTTTCCCGTCATTGACGGTGGAAGAGAATCTCAAGGTGGTGGCGCGTCCGGGGCCTTGGGACCTCGCGCGCATCTACAATCTTTTCCCTCGCCTCCAGGAGCGCAAGGCCAATATGGGCAACCAGCTCTCCGGCGGGGAACAGCAGATGCTCGCCCTGGCGCGCGCCTTGATGCTCAACCCCAAACTCTTGCTGCTCGACGAGCCGCTGGAAGGCCTGGCGCCGCTGATCGTCCAGGAACTGCTGCGCATCATCGGACAAATGGTCAGGTCGGGGGAAATGGCTGTCATCCTGGTCGAGCAGCATGCCCATCAGATATTGCCCCTGACACGACAGGCGCTGGTCCTGGAGCGCGGTCGCGTGGTTTTTTCCGGTGAAAGCGAGATCCTGAAAAATGATCGCTCGCAGCTCGACAAATGGCTGGGCGTGGGCGCCCACTGAGGGCCCTTGCCGCAGTGCTCCTGGCAAGGGCCTCATACGGTCCCGGCTTCCCGGCTGCATAGGCTTTACCGAGACTCTTTACTGCTGCGACAGAACGCTGCGCGTAGCCGCCTCCAGCGCATCGATGGGCATCGCCCCGTTGACGAAGTCGGTCTTCCCGGTCTTGTTGTTGTAAATGATGAGTCCGGGGGTTCCGGAAACACCTGACCTCATGCCGTCGTTCCTGTCGTCATCGACGCGCAAGCTCATCTCGCCGGAGTCGAGGCATTTCTTGAAAGCCGTGGCGTCGAGCTTCAGCTCGACGGCCAGTGCCAGCAGCGGATCGCCGCGATCGGCCGGCAGGCCCTTGCCGTTTGAGCCCGTGCGCGCCATGACGGCATCGGTGAACTTCCAGAAGGCATCGTTGCCCCCCTGCTTGGCGACGCATTCTGCGGCATCTGCCTCGCGATGGGCCATGGGATTATGGAAGTCGAGCGGGAAGTGACGCCAGACGAAATTGACGCGACTGCCTAGCCGCTTCACCACCTCTTGCGGAACTCCATTGAACTGCTTGCAATAAGGACATTCATAATCCGAGAACTCGATCAGGGTCACTTCCGCACCCTTGTCGCCCAGGATATGATCGCGGCCCGGATCAGGCTTGCGCACGTTCTTGTTCAACTCCTTCTGGCGTGCCGCCTGCTCTTCCTGCTGCCTGCGCTGGGCCTGCTGCTGCCGCAGGCCAAAGCGTTCAACAGCCCGGTCGAAGGCCGAGTCGAGCTTGCCGCTGTCCTCCAGTTTGCGGATGATTGCATCGACCTCCTGGTCTGTCGGGACAGCGGCCGGCGCGGGCATGGCGGCGGCCAGCAGGGCCAGCAGAGCGAGGGTCTTCTTCATGATTTCTCCAATCAGCTATCGGGCTGGGTAGGATATTCGCATAAATCTGCAATGTCTGCCCATTCGCTGCGACGCGATGAGTCATGGCATGCAGGTTGCTAAGGAAAGGATGTGAATAGCATCGATAAGGAGTATTGGGAAATGGTCAGCGACGAAATCCTCTGGTTAATGACGCTGGGCGCGGTACTCCCCTATGTGGCCGAGGCCGCAAGCGACTGGCTGAAGAAGCGCAAGTCGCATTGATTTGGTGCGGGCGCACCGGATTGATGCAGTGCCTCGGCAGCGCCCCATGGCAGCCAGGAACAGTATTCTGCCCCTCCCCAGGGCGGAGATAGGGCTGCAAAAACCCTTATCCGGCAGATAGCCGGCAGGCTGCAAGCGATGAACGGTATGAGCGCTTTCCCCGGCCATGCTAGTATTCGCTCAACTAGAACTATCGATATATAACCAAATTTAAATGGCAAACCGGCCGAAAGGCCGGGACGCAAAGCTTCCGACCTAAACATCATTTATTGGTGCAAGGCAGCGGGGCTACCGGCTAGGAACTGGTCGTCATACCTGTGACCCTCCCGCCTTGTTGCGGGATGCCAACCTTGATTTACGGCAAGCCTTTGCGTCTGACGTTGCCCTAGAGCGGCTATGCCGCGCACGCAGCAGTCAGGAGAGCGTTTATCTTGGACGCGCAATGGGAGTACAAAATGTTTACACCCTGCCGAAATACGAATCGTGGTTTTACGCTCATCGAGTTGATGGTCGTCGTAGCCATCGCCGGAATCCTGTCGATGATGGTGATGCCCTCTTATGCCGACTATGTGACCCGCGGCAAAATCCCCGATGCCACATCCAATCTGGCCTACAAAGCGGTATTGATGGAACAGTCCTTTCAGGACAACCTGACCTATGTGGGTGCCGCGGCCTGCATTGCCGACACCACTACCAGCCAGTATTTCGATTTCTCCTGCCCGGTGGTTAGTGCGACGACTTTCACTCTGCAGGCGGCCGGCAAGAATTCCATGGCTGGATTCACCTATACCTTCAATCAGAGCAATGTGAAAGCCACTCCCGTGGTTCCAGCAGGCTGGGTAACAGCCGCGAATTGCTGGGTCACCAAGAAAGGCGGCGTATGTTGATGACTCGCCACAGCCAACGAGGCTATAGCCTGATCGAATTTGCCATCGGGCTGGTGATCTTCTCCCTGATGGTGACCATGGGCGTACCCAGCTTCAGCAACTGGATCCAGAATTCCCACATCCGCACCGCCTCCGAGGACATCCAGAACGGGTTGCAACTTGCCCGGGCAGAGGCGGTGCGGCGCAATCAGCCGGTCAACTTCCAGACCATGACGACTGCAGACGACGCCTGCGCTCTATCCGCGGCGAGCAGCAACTGGGTGATCAGCCTGGACGACCCCACCGGCGCCTGTGCCACTCCGCCTTCCGACGCTGTTGCCCCACGCATCATCCAGATGCGCGCTGCCGCTGAGGGTTCCATTAATGCGGTCGTGGCGGCGGGGCAGTCCAGCATCACCTTCAATGGCCTGGGACGTTTGACGCCTGTTCCCGCCGGCAATATTGACATCGACATCAGCAATCCCAGCGGCGGCACCTGCATCGCGGCGGGCGGCAACATGAGGTGTCTGCGCATCGTCGTATCGACGTTTGGCCAGGTGCGCATGTGCGATCCGACCCAGGCCAGCACGACCCCTCAAGGATGTTGAATATGAACAAACCCAAACTACAGAGAGGCTCCATGCTGCTGGAACCCCTGGCCGCCTTGCTGATATTTTCCGCAGGCATACTTGCCATCGTCGGCATGCAGGCCGCCTCGATCAAGCTGGCCGGCGATGCCAAATATCGTACCGATGCCAGCCTGCTGGCGAACCAGTTGATCGGCCAGATGTGGGTAGGCGATCGTTCGGCTGCCGCGCTGGGAGCCAATTACAGCAGCCCAAACGGCACCACATACACGGCCTGGCTGAATCAGGTTCAAGCTGTTTTGCCAGGAGCCGGCGTAAATCCGCCGACAGTGACCGTGAATGCCGCGAACAGCCTGGTGACCGTGAATCTGTTCTGGCAGATCCCGGGCGCTCCGGCCCATAGTCACACCGTCATCGCGCAAATCAAGTAAGCATGTTCCCAATTCATCATCGGCGCGCCAGAGGCTTTGGCCTGGTGGAAATCATGGTCAGCATGGTCATCGGCATGTTCGGCATCATCATCATGATGCAGCTGTTTTCCTTCGCCGAAGGGCGCAAGCGCGACACCACCGGCGGCGACGATGCGCAGAACAATGGCGCGATCGCGCTCTACGGATTGCAGCGAGACATTCTTCAGGGCGGCTATGGTTTAAGCGACGTCAGGTTACTTGGCTGCAATGTCCTGCTGCGCGCC
>CAIYYX010000277.1 GCA_903930535.1 uncultured Sterolibacterium sp.
CAGTTCGTGCTGCCGGACAAATGATCCAGCAGCGGCTGGGAATATTGCTGGCGCAGGACGGCGATGTTGAAGCCGCCGTCAGCGCTCAGCGTCACCGTTCCATCGCCTGCGGCTGTCACATCGACCGTCAGTGGCATGCCGAGAAAGTTCGCCCGAACTTTCTCGGCCTTCAGCCTGTCGCCGGAAAACAGCAGGCGGCCATTGGCCTCGGACAAAGGCGGCAGATCCGGGTCGGGCAGCAAGCGATTGTTGATGAACTGGTAGGCGCCATCAATTTTGCTGTCGCCAAGACGATGCAGCGGCAGCGTGAGTTTCAGATCGAGCTGCCCATTGCCTGAGGCCGCCATGCCCTCGGTGAAATGATCGATGCGTTCTGCGACCGGACTCGCTTCGACGAAACGCAGGAAATCTGCAGTCGGACCATTGGCTCGCCCACTGATCAACAGGGGCGATTCGGGAAACATCAAGTCGTCTATCTGCGCCTTGACGTCGCTGACCGTGACGCCGAAGATGCTGCCGCGGCTGGCCCTGATGGTCATGCGACGGCCAACGAACTCCAGTTCGCCGGTGATGTTGTCGATCTGCGGCCAACTCGGCGCATAGCGCAGCGTGGCGCCGCTGAACTTTCCCTTGACCTCGAAGATGCCCGAGCCGTCCGAAAAGGGAAACTTTTTCAGATCGCCCTTCAGCCTCAGCGTCGTCTCCTTGCTGCTGCCGCCCGTGATGGAGGCATGCAGCCAGTCGCGCACTTCCCTGCCCACAGAGATTGGCATGTAACGCCAGACAACGCCGCCTTCGGCGCGCGTCAGCCTCGCGGAGAGGTCGATTTCTCCCGGCTCGCCGGCGCGTCCCAGATAGCGGCCTGAGGCAAAGCCGGTGGCATCGCGGTTGGCGAAAGCGACGGAGTCCAGTTTGACTTCAATGCCCTCCTTGACTGCCGCCCAACCCGCCTGGACATTGAGCGACTCCAAGGCAAGACGCGGATCGGCGAATATCGCCGGCATGTCCACCCATGCGTTCTTGCTGGCCAGCTTCAGGGAGCCGGCCTTTTCGCTGCCTGCGATGCTGCCGGAGACGCCCTCGAAGCCAGGCAATATGCCTAGCGCATGCATACCCAGACGCTCGAAGCGGGCGTTCAGCGTGTATGCCGTTGGCGCATCTGCAGCACCACTCCAGGCGAGTTTCAGATCGAAAAGCTTGCCGTGCGGCGCGGCCAGGGTAAGTTGCTTGCGTGTGGCAAGGTCGAAGGGCAGATGGGTAGCGAGTTTTGACAAGGCATCCAGATCGAGCCCGTTGGCGGCGAACTCGCCATGTTCGGGCTTGCGATCCTGCGCCTCTGTCCACAGCAGACGAAAATCGGTCGGCTCGATGTTGATGCCCTCGATCGTGGTCAAGGCCAGTCCCTTGGCGCCGACCTCGAAGCCATTGCCGATCCGCTTGCCGCCCAGGCGGCCGTTGACGCTTTTCAGATCGAGCAACGGCAAATCTTTTCCCAGACGAAGCCTTGCCTGCGCCAGACTGATGTCGGCGGTGAAACTGTTCAGTTGCTTCTGGCCGAAGCCAAGCCACAGGCGCATGCCACCGCTGCCCTGCGACAGTTCCAGCGGATAATCGATCCAGGTGCGCCATACCGCGAGATCTGCGTAGTCGAGCTCGGCGTAGGCCTCGCCCTTCCAACTCTCCATGACGTCGAGCTCATCGCCCTTGAAGTCGCCGCGCAGCTCTATCCTTGCCGCGAGCTTTGCCGGGGGATCGGCGGTGAAACCGAAACGATGACGGCTGCCGTTGTTCTGCAAATGGAAATTGACACGGTTCAATTCCAGCATCGGCGCCGCACGCAGTTCGTCCTGCCAGGTGATGGTGGCATTCCTCACCACCACCCGATGTTGCGCCAGCAGCCAATCGGAAAATCCGCTGTCCCGGGTCTGGCTGGCAAGCTTGAGGCCGGCGACGAATAACTGGCCTTCCCGGTCACGGCGGATGGCCAGGGACGGACTGACGATCTCCAGCCTGTCCAGGCGCAATCCCAGATGCAGCAGGGAAGTCCAGGAGACGTCGGCCTCGACTTTGTCGAAGGACAAGGCCGGCCGGCCCTCGCGATCATGCACCGTGAAGCCGGAAAGGCCGAGGTGCGGGCGCAGCCCCTGCCAGTGCGCATCGATGCCGGCGATGGCCACGGGCAGGTTGAGGGAGCCGGAGAGCATCCGTTCTATGTCGCCGCGGTAGTCCTCGATGTGCGGCAGCACCGCATAGCGCAGCGTCAGGAAGATCAGGGCGAAGGCGAAATAGCAGACGGCGGCGAGCACCATCAGGACGCGCGCCAGGCGACGCAGCCAGGAAGCTCTGCGCAGGGCGATGAAGAAGGGAAGAGTCGCGTAATCTCGCATGGAGTTGCCGCCGGTGCGTGCTTGAAGACTAGAATGACGGCTGTCCGGCATCAATGGTTGATTTTACCCCAATGCCCGCCCTTCCCGACATTCTGCCGTTCTCGCGCTTCCTCGCCCGCTTGTTCGAGGCGCGGCCTGAACTCGCCGCAGCCGTAGCGGCGTCTTGGCAGACGCCACTGTCCGGGGAAATGCTGCAAGCCTTGCTGCCATCGCCGCTTTCCGAGGACGAACTGAAGCCGGCCCTGCGGCATTTCAAGCAGCGCGCCTACGCCCAGATCGCCGTGCGCGACCTGGCGGGCCTGGCGAGCCTTGGCGAAGTCACCGAAACCATGACCCTGATCGCAGAGATCTCGGTTCTCCAGGCCTTGGCGACCTTGACTGCAGAACACGAGGCACGCTACGGCAAGCCGAGAAACAACCGCGGCGAGGAACAAAGACTGCTCGTGATCGGCATGGGCAAGCTCGGCGGGCGCGAACTCAACGTCTCCTCCGACATCGACCTGATCTTCGTCTATCCGGAAGACGGCGAGACCGCAGGCGATAACACCCGCTCCATCAGCAACTTCGACTTCTTCAATCGCCTCGGCCGCAGCCTCATCAATGCCATCGCCGAAGTCACCGGCGAAGGCCAGGTGTTCCGGGTGGACATGCGGCTGCGCCCCAACGGCGACTCCGGCCCACTGGTCTGCTCGTTCGAGATGCTGGAGAACTATCTCATCAGTCAGGGCCGCGAGTGGGAACGCTATGCCTGGATCAAGGCCAGGGTCCTCGGTGCAGCAGGTTCGCCGCTGGAGGCTGAGCTGGAGTCGATTCGCCTGCCCTTCGTCTTCCGCAAGTATCTCGATTTCGGCGCGATCAATGCCATGCGCGGCCTGCACGCGCAGATCAGGCGCGAGGTGGCGCGCCGCGACATGGCCAGCAACATCAAGCTCGGTCCCGGCGGCATACGCGAAATCGAGTTCATCGCCCAGGTTTTCCAGCTGATTCGCGGAGGTCGCGACACGGAACTGAAAATCAAGCCGACGCGCGAGGTCCTCGATCTCCTTGCCAAGCGCGGCACACTCTCGCCCGACACGGTACGTGGGCTATCCAGCGCCTATGGTTTCCTGCGCCGCCTGGAACACCGGCTGCAATATCTGGACGACGCGCAGACCCACAGCCTGCCAGAGAAAACAGAAGACCAGGCACTGATCGCGCAGGCAATGGGCTTTTCCAGCTATGCAGCACTCCTGGCCGAGTTGGACGATCACCGCAGCAACGTATCCACCCACTTTGAGGCCGTATTCGCAGATCCCAACGGCGTCCGCCCCCCCCTCGACGGCGTCTGGCGCGATGGCGACAATCAGGCGGCCGCCCTCGCCAGGATAGGCTACAGAGATGCCGGCGCCTCGGCCCTGAGGCTGTCCAGCCTGCGCGACGGCGGCCGCTATCAACAGATGCCGGCGGCGGTGCGCGAGCGCTTCGATGCCCTGGTGCCGCGCGTCATCGAGGCTTGCGCCGCGACCCCGAATCCCGATCAGACATTGACGCGCAGCCTGGCTTTGCTCGAGGCCATTTCGCGCCGGGCCGCCTATCTCGAACTGCTTCTGCAATATCCCCAGGCGCTGCAGAAGGTTGCCCAACTCGCCGGCGCCTCCTCCTGGGCAGCGGATTACCTCACGCGCCATCCGGTGCTGCTAGACGAGTTGCTCGACCCGCGCCTGCTCGATGCACTGCCCGACTGGGCGGAGTTTCGGGTCCATCTAGAAAAATCATTGCTTGCCGCGGAACCGGACACCGAAGCGCAAATGAACATGATGCGCGAAGCCCATCACGCCCAGGTGCTGCGCCTCCTGGCCCAGGACATCTCCGGGCTCCTGCCGCTGGAAAAACTCTCGGACCACCTCTCGGAGCTCGCCGACATCATGCTTGCCCTGACGCTCTCCTGCGTCTGGCGCAAGATCGCAAAGCGGCATGTGGAGGTTCCGCGTTTCGCCATCATCAGCTACGGCAAGCTCGGCGGCAAGGAACTGGGCTATGCCTCGGATCTCGACCTGATTTTCCTCTATGACGATACTGCTCCCGAGGCGCCCGAGAACTATGCCCGCCTGGCCATGAGGATCAATACCTGGATCTCCAGCCAGACCCCCGCCGGAAAATTGTTCGAGACCGACCTGCGCCTGCGGCCTAACGGCGACTCCGGCCTGCTCGTCAGCTCAGTCGAAGCCTTCCGCAAGTATCAACTCGAATCGGCCTGGGTATGGGAGCACCAGGCGCTCACCCGCGCCCGTTTCTCCGCCGGCGAGCGCGGCATAGGCGGAGCATTCGAGCAAATCCGCAGCGAGATTCTGCAAAAGTCGCGGGATCTCTCCGAACTCAAGCGCGAGGTCCTGATGATGAGGGCCAAGATGCTCTCTGCCCATGGCGGCCAGAGCGATTTGTTCGACCTCAAGCAGGATACGGGCGGCCTGATCGACGTCGAGTTCATCGTGCAAACCCTGGTGCTCGGCTACTCTCGCGAACATCCTGAATTGACCGGCAATCTTGGCAACATCGCGCTGCTGAAAATCGCCGGCAGACTCGGCCTGATACCGGAGGCACTGGCCGAGACGGTGGCGAACGCCTACCGCGAATACCGCCGGACCCAGCACGCGCTGAGATTGAATGACGGCCCCGGGCTTGTCGAGGCAGAGACGGTGACTGAGCGCGCGGCCGCCGTGCGCGAGCTTTGGCGAAGCGTGTTCGGCACGGCATAAAGCCTTATGATGCGTTTTTTTCAAGCGAATCATCATGCCAGTCAACTACTCGACCCCCTCCCCCGATCAACTCCTGCCCGTTGCCGGCATTCGTCTCGGCGTCGCCTCCGCAGGCATACGCAAAGCCAATCGCCGCGACCTGACGCTGCTGGAACTCGCACCCGGCAGCCGCGTGGCTGGCGTGTTCACCCAGAACCGCTTCTGCGCAGCGCCGGTGCAGCTTTGCCGCAAGCATCTTGGCAGTGGCGCGATCGGTAGCATACGCGCCCTCATCATCAACACCGGCATCGCCAATGCCGGCACCGGCGAGAGCGGCCTGGCCGCGGCCCGCAAAACCTGTACCGCGCTCGCAAGTCTCTTGGCAATCTCCGAGAGCCAGGTGCTGCCCTTTTCCACCGGGGTCATCATGGAAGCTTTGCCAGTGGATCGCCTTGTTGCAGGACTGCCGGCCTGCCAGGCGGCGCTCTCCGCAGACGGCTGGCACGACGCGGCCCACGCCATCATGACTACGGACACCGTCGCCAAGGCGGCCTCAAGAAGTGTAAACATCGACGGCAGGAAGATCGCCGTCACCGGCATCAGCAAGGGTGCGGGCATGATAGAGCCGAACATGGCGACCATGCTCGGCTTCGTCGCCACCGACGCCGCCGTGAGCCAGGATCTGCTGGAACGCCTGGTGCAGGAGGCGGCGGACGAATCCTTCAACTGCATCACGGTAGATGGCGACACCTCGACCAATGACTCCTTTGTTCTGATCGCCAGCGGCGCCGCCGGCAACGAAGAAATCAAGGATGCGGCGAGTGCGGGCTATGTCGCACTTTCCCAGGCCGTGGTGGCGGTGGCGCGCGAACTGGCGCAGGCCATCGTGCGCGACGGCGAGGGCGCCACCAAGTTCATAGAAATAAAAGTCGGTGGCGGCAATTCCCCGGAAGAATGCCGGCAAGTCGGCTACGCCATAGCCCACTCGCCGCTGGTGAAGACCGCCTTCTTCGCCTCGGATCCGAACCTCGGCCGCATTCTCGCCGCGATCGGCAATGCCGGCATCGAGGATCTGGACGTGACGCGGGTGAAGCTCTGGCTGGGCGACATCCTGGTATCGGAGAACGGCGGGCGATCCCCCGGCTACCGCGAGGAAGACGCCTCCCGCGTCATGGCGGCGGCCGAGATTATCGTGCAGGTGGATCTTGGCCGCGGCTCCAGAGAGTCCAGGATCTGGACCTGCGACCTCTCCTATGACTACGTCAAGATCAACGCCGATTACCGCAGTTAGGACGGAATAAGCGCGCCTTCTGTTGTAAAAAAGCAACAATTAAAAAATAAGCTCGGCAGAACGACTCGAATTTTCTTGTATCCGTTTGCTTTGGTCTCCTTATTTGGCATAATCGATCCATGCGTATGGTAAGAGATCAGATTAGCGTTGAATCTTGACTTGGTTCAGAAGGCCCACTGTCGTACAGGGCAATTTTTAGAGGAGAACACTTGCATGAACAAGAAACTCATCACACTCGCCGTGGCAGGAGTGCTGGCAGTTCCGGCAGCGGCTTTCGCGCAGGCGAGCAATGTACAGATTTACGGCCGCCTCAACCTGGGTCTGGACAATTACTCAGCCACCGGTGCCACCATCGGCTCCGCAGGCGACTACAAGGCCCGGAATCGAGTCTATGACGCGGGTTCGCGTCTGGGCTTCACCGGCAGCGAGGATCTGGGCAACGGCCTGAAGGCCATCTTCCTCTTGGAATCCGGCATCAACGTCGATAACGGCGGCACCACGGGTCAGGGCGGTCAGGCCAATCCCTATACCGGCACGCTGAGTTCGCGCATCGGCTACGTCGGTCTGCAGGGAAACTGGGGCCGGCTGACCTTCGGCAAGGACAATGTCTGGTGGGGCAACACCCCGATCGAACGCTCGGGCGCTGATTATATTGCTGCCGGCATACCCAGTTTCAACGGCCTGCTCGGCCGGGGCATGAACGTAGGCGTGACCCGCGTCAGCAATCTGGTCCAATACATTGCGCAGGCTTCTGGCGTGACCGGCATTCTCAGCTATTCTGCCGGAGGCGAAACTGCCGCGGCTGGCGCAAATACCAGCGGCAGGCTTTGGGGTGCCACGGTGCAAGGACAATGGGGTGCTTTCGGCGCCGGCTACGACTGGGTCAATCTGAAGGGCAACGCCCCGACGAGCGGGGCAGCAACCGCGGCCTCGACCGGGCACAAGGCGCGCGCAGGCTGGACTTATGCGCCCGGCAGCCAGATCTCCGTTCTGTGGATAAAATCCATTCAGGATAACCTCGGCTATTCCGCTATCGCCTTAGCGGGAACCGCCTTGGCGCCTTTAGCGGCTTTGTCTGTGCCTGACGCAACGGCGGCCAGCCTGTCCCAGACAAGCTGGGGTTTGAGCTGGGAGCACACCTTCGGGAATTTCCAGGGAATGGGTCAGTGGTCAAAGGTTAACAACATCACCGGCTGCGCAATTGCAGGCGCCTGCGACAACACCAATGCCACGGCATGGATGGCGGGCTTGCGCTACAACTTTTCCAAGCGCACCGGCGTCTATGTTAACTATGCCACCATCAAGAACGCTTCGAACTACAACATGGACTACCTCGGCGGCTGGATGACCTCCGCCAGCACTACCAGCTCACTGCCCGGTCTTTCCCCGGCTACCGTTCCCGCCTTCGGCATTGTTAACAGCAATGGCGCCGACCCGCGGATCGTTGGCGTAGGCATGATGCACACCTTCTGATTCACCGTTAGCTCTTGTCTGCCACAGAGGGCACCGGAAGGTGCCCTCTGTTATTTTGCGCCTCAGCCTTTTCTTAGCCTTATCAGGCGGAACCAGCCCGCCGCCAACGTCGGCTCATCGCTTA
>CAIYYX010000278.1 GCA_903930535.1 uncultured Sterolibacterium sp.
ACGCCTTGTAGGTCTCGAATTCCTTCAGCAGCGACTTCTCGCGCTTCTTCTCCAAGTCCTGGGCCTTGTTTGGGTCGGGCACATACCAGCGGTCCTTGGCCTTGGCCACCAGCGCGGGGTTGCTCTTGTCGAGACTGCGCAGGTCCTTGTGGTTAGTGGAAAGGTAACTGTGAATCTGGCTCGGCACTTCGCCGGTACCGTCATAGCGCAAGAAGTTTGCTTCTAGTAGAGCGTCCAGTTCTGGAATGATCTCGCCCTTCCGCTTGGCGGCGCCAATCTGCGGGATGTACTCGGGATGCACCTCTGACCGGGTCGACGGACGTCTAAGAAGGAAGCTCGTCAGCCAATCGATGGCACTGCGCTCGTCTGACACGAATAGCTCCGCTTGTTTAATTTGCGGGATGCGAGACCGAGCCTTCTCGTATTCAACCAATTGTTCGGGCAGAAACACCATGCCGTCCATCTCACGAAAGCGAACTGGCAGTTCGGCCAGAAACTCAGGGGTGGAAATGGGCACCATCGCGCCGTGGCGAATGAACCACGAGGCCATACGATCGTAGATGCGACGTGAATCGCGCTCGACGATGTTTAGTAACTCCTGCGGGTAACCAGCCGTGACCTTGACGACTGGCAGTTGCTTTAGGTGAGTTTGGACAAAGTCCCACGCTGAGTCGGCATTTGCCCCTCTCCTATTCAGTCGTTCTTCCAACCCCCTGTTCGGTTTGTAGGCCGATATCACCAGATCCTGCTTAACTGCATTGGGTGAAACAACCTGTTGGAAGCTGCCTTGCACTTTGTCTAAGGCGGTAACTTCGGCAACAACAAATCCGACCTGTTGCAGAGCGACCTGGATTGCATTCCACACAGAGGCACGGCTATTAGAAAATACTACCGTCATCCAACGCCCAGGCTTTAGCACTCGGTAATACTCTGAAAAGCAAGCGCGCATCAGGTGCTGATATTCGGGAACTCCTTTTTGCCGAACTCTGTCAACAATTGCCTCTGGCTCGACATCGGTTGACACGCTATGCCAAGACTCAACAAGAATGTTGAGATCAGCGTAGTAAATGTTTTCCCCGAACGGAGGATCAGTAAAGATGTAGTCAATGGATTCCGCTGGCGCAAGCAACTTGGTGGCGCTCCCACACGAAGTGAAGCACATGCCATCCTGTGCGTGGCTTGAGGAGAACGCAGCAGTCAGTCTCTTGATTTTGTTTGCGTATGCCAGGAATGGATCAGCTTCCGATATTAGAGATGGGACATAAAAAACCCCGGAGAGTGGGTTGTACGGAAAAGAAACCTCTGGCCGGTACCTGTTCAGTATTGACATGTTGGTGAACTGGCTATCAAGCCAATACTTGATAGCGTTCCGCAATCTCACATCAATGATCCTATTGGCCTTCCCCCAGAGATAGGAGAGCGTATGCGCAGCCCTTGGCAGGTACATGTGATGGATGCAGCGCGTGTTTGTTGTCCGCATCCGACCAACTCGTGTCATCTGACAGTCTG
The DNA here is from genome assembly GCA_903930535.1 of uncultured Sterolibacterium sp. GTDB lineage: Bacteria > Pseudomonadota > Gammaproteobacteria > Burkholderiales > Rhodocyclaceae > CAIYYX01. The sequence continues at coordinate 1,510 of CAIYYX010000278.1, forward strand.
GTAGCTCGATGGTGGGTAAGTTATTGGGAATCCCAAGTTGCGAGATCTTTTCAATGATTGCCAAGTCATCACTGTCGGGTACTTTCGTAAATGAAGATCGCCCAATGGAATATTTAATTAGGACAGGGACGCGCTTCGGACGCTTCTCAACGCGTTTGTGTGCAGCATCCATGAATGATTCGAACTGGAGATCCATCTTTTCCTTGGTAGCCACGGCGCCACAGTGAGCGCATGTCACGTCATCCCGAACCTTGTTGGCCACCGCGTCATAGGCCGCCTCAAAAAAAACTGTCTCCCCGGCGCACGATGTGCATACGAACACTTCGCTCCACACCATGTAGGAAATGTGTGCAAGCGTTCCATCGGTGTGCTTAGTTTGGTACATCCATCCAAGCTCGTGATTCGCGTCCTTTAAAAGGCTCTTGGCCTCATGTTCGAAGCCGATGACGTCGAATGGGACGTTGTTGTTGGTCGCGATAAAGGTAGCTGCTGGAGATAAATCATTGACGATGACGCGCCGCGCGCCCCACTTCGGAAGGCTCTTACCCAGCTTCTTCCTTTCGGTCTCCATTTCATGCCGATATGCAGCGGTGGCAGAACCACACCACTGCGCAGCAACGCCGGTCATGCCTGAACCGCCGAAGCTATCCAGGACTATTTCGCCAGGTTCCGTGTAGTGCAGGATAGAGGGTACGATCGCCAAGTAGGGAACCTTGGTGTGATATGCGTGAGCTTTGTATATCGGGTCAGTCTTACCGACAGAGACATCGATGGTCTGCGGCTCACGACTGTATTTGACACTCGCGTCGTAGGGCTTGCCGTAGT
>CAIYYX010000279.1 GCA_903930535.1 uncultured Sterolibacterium sp.
ATTCGGTTCAATCTTGAGCACGACGTGGCCATACTGGCCCTTGCCGCCGGACTGACGCACGAACTTGCCTTCAGCGTCCTCGATCGTCTTGCGGATGGTTTCGCGGTAGGCCACTTGGGGCTTGCCAACGTTGGCTTCAACGCCGAATTCGCGCTTCATCCGGTCCACAATGATTTCGAGGTGCAACTCGCCCATGCCGGCGATCAGGGTCTGACCCGATTCTTCGTCGGTCTTGACGCGGAAGGACGGATCCTCCTGTGCCAGGCGCTGCAGGGCGATGCCCATCTTTTCCTGGTCGACCTTGGTCTTGGGTTCCACGGCCTGCGTGATCACCGGCTCAGGGAAGACCATGCGCTCGAGCATGATGATGGCGCTGGGGTCGCACAGAGTTTCACCCGTAGTGACATCCTTCAAGCCGATGCAGGCGGCAATGTCGCCGGCAACGATTTCGCTCACTTCTTCGCGCTTGTTGGCGTGCATCTGCACGATCCGGCCGATGCGTTCCTTCTTGCCGCGAATCGGGTTGTACACCGTGTCGCCCTTGGTCAGCACGCCCGAGTAGACGCGAACGAAGGTGAGCTGGCCCACGAACGGATCGGTCATCAGCTTGAACGCCAGCGCGGAAAATTTCTCGCTGTCGTCGGCCCGGCGGGTAACCGGCGCCTCGTCCTCGTCCATTCCTTTGACGGGCGGTATATCCACCGGCGACGGCATGAATTCGATCACCGCGTCGAGCATGCGCTGCACGCCCTTGTTCTTGAAGGCACTTCCGCACAGCATCGGCTGAATCTCGCTGGCGATGGTGCGCGTGCGGATCCCGAGCTTGATTTCGTCCTCGCTCAAGTCACCTTCCTCAAGGTACTTGTTCATGAACTCCTCGGTTGCCTCTGCAGCCGCTTCGATCATCTTCTCGCGCCACTCTTTGGCCAACGCCATCAGATCACTCGGGATTTCCCGGTACTCGAACAGCATGCCCTGGGACGCCTCGTCCCAGATGATCGCCTTCATTTTGATCAGGTCGATGACGCCGGTGAAGTTCTCTTCGGCACCGATCGGGATCACGATTGGCACCGGGTTTGCTTTGAGCCTGAGCTTCATCTGATCGTAGACCTTGAAGAAGTTGGCTCCGGTTCGGTCCATCTTGTTGACGAAGGCCAGTCGCGGCACCTTGTACTTGTTGGCCTGCCGCCAGACCGTCTCCGACTGCGGCTGAACGCCGCCGACCGCGCAATACACCATGCAGGCGCCGTCCAGAACCCGCATCGAGCGCTCGACTTCAATCGTGAAGTCAACGTGGCCAGGGGTGTCAATAATGTTGATGCGATGCTCGAGCAAGGAGGTGTCCATCCCACGCCAGAAGCAGGTGGTCGCTGCGGAGGTGATCGTGATGCCGCGCTCCTGCTCCTGCTCCATCCAGTCCATCGTTGCGGCGCCGTCATGGACTTCGCCGATCTTGTGGTTAACACCGGTGTAAAAAAGAATACGCTCCGTCGTCGTGGTTTTCCCAGCGTCGATATGTGCCGAAATGCCGATGTTGCGATAGCGTTCGATAGGGGTAACGCGAGCCATGATCAATCCTTGGTTGCTCGATAATTTCAGATTGCCCGGCCACTGAGCCAGGCCGATACAGTCGGCCAGGGTTCAGCAGCGGGCGCGCGGGCGGTCTTGGTCGGGCATCGAATTCGCAACGCGTCTCCGACTAACTCCCGAATCCAACCGAGCGCAGTAAGCGCTCTTAGAAGCGGAAGTGCGAGAAAGCCTTGTTGGCCTCGGCCATCCGGTGCACTTCATCGCGCTTTTTCATGGCGCCGCCCCGGCCTTCTGTGGCCTCCATCAGTTCGTTAGCAAGGCGCATGGCCATGGACTTTTCCCCCCGCTTGCGGGCCGCCTCTTTGATCCATCGCATCGACAGCGCCAGGCGCCGAACCGGCCGCACTTCGACCGGAACCTGGTAGTTGGCGCCGCCAACCCGCCGCGACTTCACTTCGACCATTGGCTTGACATTGTTGATGGCCATGGTGAATGCCTCAACCGGGTCCTTGCCGGGGTTCTTCTTCTCGATCTGCTCAAGTGCACCATAAATAATGCGCTCGGCGACCGCCTTCTTTCCACCTTCCATGATCACGTTCATGAACTTGGAAAGCTCGACATTGCCGAATTTTGGATCCGGCAGAATTTCACGCTTGGGTACTTCGCGACGACGTGGCATATTTCACCTCATTTGCTTCAGTTGGCGGATCCTGCGACCCGCCTCGAGGGCCATTGAAGCCCTCACTTACTTGACCCACCTGGACGATTCCGGGCTTCGGGCCACTTGCCTAAAGAAGCCTGCCTGGCCACTTCAGGAACCCTGCACAGGCAAGCAAACGCCCTCCTGCGCCATAACGAACCCCGAAGAGCCCGTCACATAAAAGTCTATCAGGCCTTCTTCGGGCGCTTGGCGCCGTACTTGGAACGCGACTGCTTGCGGTCTTTGAC
>CAIYYX010000280.1 GCA_903930535.1 uncultured Sterolibacterium sp.
AGCCCGATGAATTTGTGGGAGAGGCGCAGTTTGTTCATCAGCGAAATCGCGGGGGCAAAAATCTCTTTCATTTTGGTTCCGGCGTCATGGGTATCTTTGTTGGCAAGTTCTTGCCGGCAGCCGAATCATCCGGATTACACTTTGAACGCTGCTACGGTTTTCCGTAGTTGCATGGATAGCCCGTCCAGTTTGGACGCGGTCTGATTGTTTGCCGTCGTCGCCTTATTGTTGCTTTCCGTCATTTGTGCGATCTGCTCCACGCTGACGGCGATCTGACGAATCGCAGCGTCCTGCTCGGACAGTGCATGCGAAATGCTTTGCACATTGCCCGCCACTTCTCGCGAGCCTTCGTCTATCTGATGCAGCGCCGTCTCGGTGCGATTGACCAACTCCAGGCTGTTGCCCGCCTGCAGGTTGGCCTGTTGCATTGAGGTCACCGCACCACCGATTCCATCCTGAATGGCCTTGATCAGGGTCGCGATCTCGCCGGTGGCTTTCGCCGTGCGCTCGGCCAGTTTGCGGACTTCATCCGCCACGACCGCAAACCCGCGCCCCTGCTCGCCGGCGCGGGCCGCTTCGATAGCCGCATTCAGCGCCAACAGATTGGTCTGATCGGCAATTTCCCTGATGACCTGCACGATATGTCCGATCTTGTGCGAACTTTCGGCGAGTTGTTCGACCTTCTCTCCGGAGTTGCCAATCAGTTGCGCGATATCGTTCATGTTGCTGACCGTTTCCCGCATCACTGTCAGTGCCGTTTCGCTGTTTCCCCGCGCACGCGCGACGACCTCGGCCGCAGCACGGGCGTTGGCGGCGGTCTCGCTGACGCTGGCAGAAGACTGTTCTACTGCGGCCGCCACCGATTCAGCAGCGTCAGACTGGATGAGGGAGCTTTCGCCCACTTTTTTGCTGGAAAGCGCCAGAGTATGGGCTGCCTCGGTGATTTGATCGCTCGATTGCTGGGTATCAAGAATGATCCTGCGAAACTTGCCCACCAGGAGATTGAAAGCCTTGCCGGCGCGCGCGACTTCCATCGCACCATGCTCCGGTACTTCGCCCGTGAAATCGTTGTCGGCAATCGACCTTTCGGCGAAGCTGACCATCTCCCGCAAGGGAGCGCCGATGCCGCGTGCGACCCAGAGTGACACAGCCACAGTCAGGAGGATGGCGAGCCCGCCCAGGACAAGGACGCCAATGAATGCCGACCGACCCGACTGCAAGAGCGCCGTCGCATCGGCACTGATTTTTCCTGTAACCAGGTTCTCGATGTCGTGCAGCCCGTCGATCTTGGCGGTGATGCTTTTGAACCATTCCGTCGGCTCAACATCGAACCCCCCCTCAGAGGATTTGTCCATCAGCACACCGCGAAGGCGCGCGACTTCCCTGGCAGCCGGTCCGTTCAGGACAAGCTCCAGCGAGGTTTTCTCGGCGGCGCCCGCGATGCTGCGGAAATCGTTCAGGTAAGCTTCCTGATGGTTGATCTTGGTCAGGATGGTCCGATACGGTCCCGGTTCGACCCGATTGGCGGCAAAGGTTGCCGTGACCAGCGCGCGCTCCTGTCCGGCGTTTTCCTTGGCCCGAACCAGACTGAGGTAGGCGATCATTTCTTGCGAAACCGAGGCATCGTGGTTGAATTCCACGCCGGCGCTCATTGCATCAATGAGATTGGAGATGGCGCCGGAGTAGTAGGCCACTTCCTCGGGAACGGTCAGGGTCAACTGGCTGGCCCGTTGGCGCATCGCGCTCAGTTCGTCGAGCTTGACTTGCGTGTTGGTGATTGCCGCAGATAGCGATGGCAAGGCCTTGACATTGATCCTGCCCGTCTCCTTCTTGAAGGCGCTGAGACGTTCATCCGTCTTCCTGCGCATTTCCGGCAGTGCCTCCGCGAACTTCTGGCCCTTGGATTGCAAGAAACCCGCCGTGGCGCCGCGCTCGATCTGCAACATGTGTATCAGATGGCCGGCGCTGACCGACAGGTCCATCAGCCGAAGGGTCTGTCCGCTGTTCTGATAAGCACCGAATGCCTGCCAGATCTGCATGCCGGCCAGGGTTGTCAGCGCAAGCAGAGGCACGATCACGAGCAGGATCAGGCGGTGAATGATGGAAGTGGGATGCATTGAAACTCCTTTAATGAGGCAACTCGAGCTGCCGAGCGTGCCTTCCTTTTTCGACGAAATGGCGGTACAGCATGTCCGAATTGAGGATGTGCGAAAGCAGCCACTCCTTCAGATAGTCATGTATGGCCGCCCTGTCCGGGATACTGGCTGAGGCCGCCATGTTGAAGGCGGCCATTTTATCCACGAACGCGGCATGTTCTTTCACATGGGAAGCAAGTTGCGGATAGCTCATGCCGACACGGAAGCGCTCAAGATGATCAATCAGGTGCTCGCGGCTGGTTCTGTCGCCGTGCTGACGCCAACGGCGGTAGTTCTCGGTCAGGGTGAGATCAGTGTGTAAATAGTTGGCGCCACCCTGCCGTTCCCTGAGCCAGTCGTCAATCTGGCCGGCCTTGAGATCGGCGATGGCTTGCAGGCCTATGGTTTGTTCTGTCCGATGACGGGCGATGTCGTAGGTGATCGCGGCCGCTGTCAGGCCGACGATGGCAATGGCGGCAAGCAAGAGAGGAAGGCGCAGGGATCGTAGAGCGATGAGGCCCGGGCTTGCATTGATGGATTGCTTGTCGTTATCCATTACCGCCGTTCCATAGTCTTGTCAGTCGTGTGCGCGTCTCGCCGCACCGCCAGTGCCGGCGCGGTGCGTCTCTCCGGGCACTCTTGCGTTCTGATCCTGGACCCTGAAGAACTCCATCAGTTCCTGCAGCTGTGCGGCCTGGCCACCCATTTCTTCGGACGTCGCGGCAAGTTCTTCGGAGGCTGCGGCGTTCATCTGCGTCGCCTTGTTCAGTTGCCCCATGGCGCCGTTGATCTGGCCCACGCCCTGGCTTTGTTCCTGACTCGCGGCGGCGATCTCCTGCACCAGGTCGGAGGTCTTCCTGATCGAGGGCACCATTTCGTCGAGCAGCTTGCCCGCCTCTTCAGCCATGGTCACACTGCTGCCGGCCAATTGGCCGATTTCCTGCGCGGCAAACTGGCTGCGCTCGGCGAGCTTGCGTACTTCGGCGGCCACCACCGCAAAGCCACGGCCCGCAGTGCCAGCGCGTGCCGCTTCGATGGCGGCATTCAGCGCCAGCAGGTTGGTCTGGTAAGCGATGTCGTCGATGATGCCGATCTTGCCGGCGATCGCCTTCATCGCTTCGACGGTGTTCTTTACCGCCTTGCCGCCTTCAAGCGCATCAACCGAGGACTTCGAAGCCATCTTGTTGGTGACGTTGGCGTTCTCGCTGTTCTGCTCGATCGAGGCCGCCATCTGTTCAACGCTGGCCGTGGTTTCCTCGACTGCCGCAGCCTGTTCGGAGCAGGACTGCGACAGCGATTGCGCGGTGGATGACACCTGACCGGCAGCGCTGTTGAGCGCATCCGCCGCGGTGCTCACTTCGCCGATGGTTTGTGCCAGCTTTTCCACCGTGCGCGCAAGGGCATCCTGCAATTCGCCGATCTCGTCTTTGCGGCTGACCGCCACATGAATGGTGAGGTCGCCATCGGCGAGGCTGCGTGCCGCGAGTGTGGCATCGCGCACCGCATGCAACATGCGCGTCAGCAACAGGACGAAGGTGATGGTGAAACCGATAACCAGCAGGGATGACAGGATCGCGATCACAAGTCCGCGCCGGGCGCTGCCGGTCAGTTCCGTCGATCCGGCGGCAATGCCGGCGGCGAGTTGATCTTCGAGGCCCTTCATGGCCTCGATCTTGGCCGTGATGGTGGCAAACCAGCCGGGCGGCGCGATGCCGAAGCCACCTTCCGCGGCCTTGTCCAGCACCGTCTTGCGCATGGCTGCGGTTTCCTTGCTGGGCTTGGCGTCCAGCAGCTTTTCCAGCGAGTCCGTCTGCTCCGTGGTGGCGAGGGTGCGGAAGTTGGCGAGATAGTTGTCCTGGCTGGTCAGGATGCCGATCAGGCGGCGCAGCAGGGCGGCATCGAGCGGCTTGTCGGCAGAGAGCGCCGCATTCACCGTGGCGCGTTCGCGTCCGGCCTGTTCCTTGGCGCCGAGAAACATCACATAGGTGGAGAAGGCGCGCATCATGCCGGCATCGGCCAGCGTCGGCGCAAC
>CAIYYX010000281.1 GCA_903930535.1 uncultured Sterolibacterium sp.
CATCTGCTCATGACCGACGTGGTCATGCCCGAGATGAACGGCCGGGACTTGGCAAATAAGTTGCAGTCCAGCTATCCGGATCTCAAGGTGCTGTTCATGTCGGGGTACACGGCCAACATCATCGTCCACCAAGGCGTGCTGGATCAAGGTGTGCAGTTCATCCAGAAGCCGTTTGCCGTCGATGACCTGGCCGCAAAAGTGCGGGAAGTGCTGGATTCTGAATAAGAGTGCCTAGCAGATTAGCGAGTGACAGCTAAGTGCGAGCTCCGGACCTCAGGGCTGTAACAAGACGAGAGACCGCTCAGGGTCGATTGTGAGCCTTGAGAAACGCAAACTCGAAGCCAGAAAGCGGCCACCGCAATTTCGACTTCTCTGAAGCTGCCGCAGGTCAACTGGCGCGACCACAAGCCGACCCTGGCAGTTACATTTGCTTTTGGTGCTGACCGGTCCTATGCGTCCCCTCGCTGATACTTGGTGGATCTGTTGACCACCTTGAAGGGGTAAATCTCGCGGCGCATACTCCCGCCTTATAAGATCAGGAGGAGTCCTCATGCGCGTTCTATTGCGGGCGGGGTTTGTGGTCGTGGCGGTGGTGATCGGCATAGGCACGGCACATGCCGCCGAGATCAAGGTAATGGCGGTGAATGCCGTAAAAGAAGCCTACGTTGAACTTATATCGGGATTCGAAAAAACGAGCGGCCACAAAGTCACAACGATCTGGGGCGGTTCGGAAAACATCGCGAAACGTGTCCACGACGGCGAGGTGGTCGATATTGTCTTCAGCACGGATTCCAATATCGACAAGCTGATCTCAGCCGGCAGGCTGGTCGCCGGCAGTCGTGCAGACTTCGCGAAGTCCAGCGTCGGCGTCGCGGTGCGCTCTGGTCTTCCGAAGCCGGACATTTCCTCCGGCGAAGCGGTCAAGTCGGCGGTGCTGTCAGCCAAATCGGTCGCCTATTCTTCAGGGGCCAGCGGTTTCTATCTTGCAGAGTTGTTCAAAAAGATGGGCATCGCGGATCAAATAAAGGACAAGGTGAAGCAACCCGCGTCTGGCGCTCAAATAGGCGAGTTGGTGGCACGCGGAGAGGCTGACATGGGGTTCCAGCAGGTCAGTGAATTATTGAACGTCAAGGGCATCGACTACCTTGGGCCGTTGCCAGCCGGCATCCAGTACATAACGGTATTTTCGGCCGGTTTGCACGCGGCAGCGCCTGCGCCGGACGCGGCCAAAGCGCTCGTGAAATTTCTCACCGCGCCTGAGGCGGGCCCGATGATCAGGAAGATGGGAATGGAGCCCGGCTGACGCTCGCATCACAACTACTCGATCAGACTTGGAATTGTCATTGTTCGGCAGCTGGAGTTCTGGGATGGTTTCGCCCCTTGATAAGAGTTGCGACATTGGGCTGGCGCGACAAGCCAATGCCCGCTTTAGAGGGAGTTGACTTGCCGCTCAGGGTCGCGTGACGGCTCGTGTTCTTGAAATCCGGCCGCTGACTGAAAATCCCGGTGGACCGACGATGCCAAGGTGAAGAGCCGGCCACAACTAGCCATCGACGATTCTTCTTTGAACCGGCCTCTGACGCTGGGCAGTCACGACGACGCAGCCGCTGGAAGGTAACGGCATAATTGCACGGATTCAGAGGCGGACATGCAGCGATTCGGTCCGCTGTCATTGCCTGTCAGTTCAGGCAGCCGAGAAATATTTCGTATAGTTCGTCATGTCCAAATGTGGCATGCGGCCTGCAGATAGGGCTTGAAACCGTGAACCGTACACCCCCCGAATTTCCGGATGCGGGCGCCACTGAAAACCGTGTTCTTGTGCAATCAATTTGAATTCGGCAAACGATAAGCGTCTATAGCGTGAATACACCACCTCGGAATTCTCGCCCGGGAACAGACCTTCGCTGCCGCCGTCCAAACTACTGGCCGAGTTCCTGCTTCAGATTCCAGAGCATCCGGATGTGGCCTTTTTCCTCCTCCATCAGCGACCTGACGACTTTCTTGTCCTTGTCATTGACGTAGGGCAGGAACTCCCAGAAGAACAGGATTGCGTCCTTTTCCAGGGCGATGGCCAGGCGGAAGACGTCCTTGGCGTCGATCGCCTTCTGCACGAAATCCTCGAGCCCGATCTTGGAGTAGAGGCGATCCTCCACGACCGAGTCCATGTAGGCCTCCATATCGGCGTCGTACTCCTCCGGCCGGACTTCCTCCACCGACACGCCGTCGCGTAGATCCTTGAATGTGGCCACATGCCGGTCTTCCTCGGCGGTGAGAAACTCGAACAGCTTGATCATCTCCGGTTTCGTGCTGAGCTTGGCCACGTTGGCGTAGAAGTCGCGCCGTTTCATCTCTTTCTCGACCGCGGTTTCGGCGATCTCACGGGCGGTAAACACTGTGGTCATTTGTCGCTACTCCTTAAGCCTGTCGACATTCGGCGTGCCGGCAGCGGCTTCAATTCGCCATTTCCGGCTTCGCGGCCGGCGGGCGCTTGACGAAGGTCACCGGAACAGCGGGGACGTTCGCCAAGCGGTCCGTTTCCCTTGGTGCGATTTCCTTCCTGCGCTGGCCGGGGAAAGCGAGCGCTTCGGTGAGGAAGTAGGCGGCCTGTGCGTAAGAAGTCGGGCAGATCGTGAAACATTCCTGACAATCCCAGCACTCCTTGGCTGCAATCTCCGGAATGAAGCTGATCTCGCGCGCGGGGCCGTTCTCGATGAAGCCGACGGCGTGCTTTTGCTTCACCTCCGCGCAATAGCGCACGCACAGGCCGCAGAGCACGCAGAAGGACGCCTCCTTCTCGAACCGGTTGCGGTCGGCGCCATACACCTCGGCCAGGCGCACCAGTTCCGGCGCGTCCGGCGCGTGAGCCATGAGTTCCTCGATGAGCACGCGGCGGATCTTGTCCACCGTCTCCGTGCGGGTGCGCACGACCAGGCCCTTTTCCACCGGATAGAGGCAGGAGACCACGTGGTTCTTCCTGCCGCGCGACTCGACTTCCACCATGCACAGGCGGCAGCCGCCGTAGTCCTCGAGTTTGGGATGGTGGCACAGCGTCGGGATAGCGACGCCGATCTGTTGCGCGGCCTTGAGCACGGTCGTTCCTGCCGGGACCGTCGCTTCCTTGCCGTCTATCGTCAGAGTGATGTCACTCATTTCGCTTCGCTCCCGGCGGCGGCGATTCTTGCCTCGTATTCACCCTTGAAATAGCGCAGCATGCTCTTCAGCGGATCGGACGAAGTTTTCCCGAGCGCGCACAGGCTGCCGAGGCTGGTGACATCGATCAGATCGGCCAGGCGCTCGAGGTCGAACTTCTTGCCCCTGCCCTCTTTGATGTTGGTCAGGATCTTCAGCATCTGGTGCATGCCTTCGCGGCAGGGAACGCATTTTCCGCAGGATTCCTTCACCAGGAAGTCGAGCAGGTAGCGCGCGACCTCGACCATGTCGGTATCTTCGTCCATCACCAGGAGGCCGCCCGCGCCGATCGGCGCGCCGAGCTTGGCCATGCCGTCGAAATCAAGCGGCGCGTCGACCAGGCTGATCGGTATCGAGCCGCCCATGGCGCCGCCGAAATGGATGGCCTTGGGCGTCTTGCCGCCGGGCACACCGCCGCCGATGTCGAACACGATGGTGCGCAGCGGCGTGCCCATCGGCACTTCGATGACGCCGCTGTTCACCACGTGGCCCGACAGGGAAAC
>CAIYYX010000282.1 GCA_903930535.1 uncultured Sterolibacterium sp.
AATTACCAAAATTGTTGCGACCAGCGCTAACGGGATCCCGCTTAGCGCCGAAGAGGACCCCGATGACTACAAGTTTGCCTTGCTCGATGTTGGCTTATTAGGGGCATATCTGGGTATTCGCCAAATTCCAGACAAGATGTGGAACGAGACCTTTGTCCACGCTGGCACGTTGACCGAGCAGTGCCGAGGCCTGCACCGCGGTGGTCACCAAGCCCTCTAGAGCATGTCTGGCTCAAGTTTGCTCGTAGCCTGAGTTTCTGAAGTAGTTGGCGCATTCGTTGGGGGTGACCTGATCGAGCAGCTTGCCGATGCGGTGCCAGACGGCTGCGACGGAACGTTCGTCGGCTTTGCGGAGGAGTGCCTTCAACTTGGCGAAGACCTGTTCGATCGGATTTAGGTCCGGACTATAGGGCGGCAGAAACAGCAGGTGCGCGCCGGCGGCGCGGATGGCGCGCCGCACGGCAGGTGACTTGTGGCTGCCCAGGTTGTCGAGCACGACGATGTCGCCAGGGCGGAGCACCGGGACGAGGAATTGCTGCACCCAGGCGAGGAAGAGTGCGCCGTTGATCGGCCCGTCGAACACGCATGGTGCGATGATCCCGCCGCGACGCAGTCCCGCCACGAAAGTCATTGTCTTCCAGTGGCCGTGCGGCACCGCCGTGACCAGGCGCTCGCCACGAGGGGCACGCCCGTGTGTGCGGGTCATGTTGGTCTTGGTCCAGGTCTCGTCGATGAAGATCAGACGGTCGGGGTCGACGCCACCTTGGTGACGCCGCCAGCGCTCGCGCTTGCGGGCGACGTCAGGACGGTCCTGCTCGGCGGCCCGCAGACTTTTTTTTAAAGGTCAGCCCCTCGGCCATCAAAAAGCGCCAGACCGTATCCACGCAGACCTTCACATCGCGGTCCGCCAGTTCTGCCCGTAAGGCCCGTACTGTCACATCGGGAACCGCAGACACCCGAGCCAGCAACCAATCCCGCTCGGGCAACAGCAGCGCCTTGCGCTTGCCGCCCATCGGCTTTGCGGCGAAGTCCCCCGTGAGATCCTTGCGCTTCGCCCAGTTGATCACCGTGGATTCCGCCAGCCCCAGCAGACGTGCCACCGCGCTGCGTGACTGCCCCTTCGCAACCAGCGCCAGCGCTCGCTCCCGTAGATCATTCGAATATGGTCGTGGCATCGCTACTGGCCTCCTATACAGCCAGCAACTTGAATCAGATTTCAGATCGCGCCGGAATCCCTAGAGCGCGTTGACATTTAGCGTATCCAGATGAACGTGCCGACGAGGTATAGCATGGACAGAAATGCACGAGATGTCTGCTCGTAGCGTGTTGCGATGCGCCTGAAGTGCTTGATCTTCAGGAAGAAACGCTCGATGAGGTTCCGCTCGCAGTAGAGCGCGAAGTCGCACGGGACCTGTGGGGAGGTGCTTCTTGGTGGTATCACAGCCTCCGCTCCCTGTTCGGTGATGGCGTCGCGGAGTGCCTTTGAGTCATAACCCTTGTCGCCTAGGACATGCTCGGCAGGCAGATCGTCGATCAGGGCTTCGGCTTGCGTGAAGTCGCTTGCCTGTCCAGGCGTCAGAATGAAGCGCAACGGGTTGCCCAAGGCGTCGACAACAGCATGGATTTTCGTCGTCAATCCGCCTCTCGAGCGGCCGATCGCGCGAGCTTCAGACCCCCCTTTTTACCGGCCGCATGTTGATGCGCCCGGACAATAGTGGAGTCGATCATGATATATTCGAAGTCAGGGTCGTCAGCCATCGCGGCGAACAGGCGGTCCCAGACACCATCCTTGGACCATCGCGAAAATCGGACGAAGATGCTGTTCCAATTGCCGAAACTCTCCGGCAGGTCGCGCCACGGCACCCCCGTTCTCGCAAGCCATAGGACCGCCTCGACGAAGAGACGGTTGTCCACGCCGGTGCGGCCGCGGTCGCCGGGCTTCCCAGGCAAGTGCGGGCGGATCCGCTCCCATTGGTGGTCCTGCAAAATCAGACGAACCGATCCCATTCCACGCTCCCCAAAAGGAGCTTGAATCAGATTTCAGCCCGAGCCGGAATCCCTAATGTCAACGCGCTCTAGAGCGGGATGCCTTCTGATAGGCGAAGGCATCCCGCTCTATGGCTTTGTTTGATCGCCTGATTCAGGCTCTAGGGAT
>CAIYYX010000283.1 GCA_903930535.1 uncultured Sterolibacterium sp.
GCCGTTTGTTCACAGAGATGAAAACAGCTTTTTTTACATCGGGCTAATTTAAGAGCCCAGCCGTTCAATACGTTGTCCGGTTTTACAACAGACCTCGGTCTGTAATTTATTACTGCGGTGGGCAGCGCCAGTCATTTTCGGATGGTCGGCATGCTTTCCAGTGCGCAATCACGCGTGCTGTTTATGCGGTTACTAAAGTAGAACCATGACCTTTCATCCATCCCGTGACGACAACTCCTACGTCGCTCGGCCCGCGCAACACGTTCAATATGAGGACGTAACACGCACTGGCGTAAGCAAAAAACACAAATCGAGCTCCCACGCCAAGGTCCATCGGCACCCGCATGGCGGGGCAAGCAATGGAGCAACTGCCAGTGGTCGGAGCGAAGAGCGACCAATTCTCACTAGGGAGATGATCCAGACGTCGCTCGACACGGGTCAATTGGCTCCCATATTAGGGATCAAGAAAAAAACGCTTCAGAACCGCCTGAGCGATACAACCAATCCGAATCCGAACTACCCGAGGTACTTCACTCTGAGGGTCGGTGGCGAAAAGCGCTTCCCCCTTAAATGGATAGACGAGTGGCTACAAGAGAACATCCAGATATCAGACAAAGTGCCAAGGGCCAAGGTCTGACATGGAAAAGAAAACGCCCACAACAACCACTGGCACCTCAAGTCGTAGGGTTAGGCAACCCAAGCGCAAGGTGCAGAGTACCCCAAATGGCATTCTGAAAAAGATCCATCCCCGTATGGTGGCCGACAGTCCATGGACCGCCCGGCACGAGATGGCCTTCGATTCCCCTGCGTACCTGGCTCTACGGAAGGACTTGACCGCACACAAGGGAAACCAAGTTCCAGTGTTAGCACGCCCCAATCCAGCCTATAAACCGCATGTCGAGGGTTCGCCTAAGTGGCAATTGGTATATGGCGGGATGCGTAAAGTCGCCTGCCTGCATCTGAAAATCCGGATGCTTGTCATTGTCCAAGATTTAACGGATGAGCAAGCCTTTCAGAAGGCTCACGCAGAAAACAGCCTTCGCAGTCAACTATCCGTCTTTGAGCGCGGCCAGTTTTACTGCAGCGCACTCAAAAGTGGGCTGTTTGGAAGCATGCGGCAGCAAGCTGCCTACTTAAAAATTAGCGTCTCGGAAATTAGCCGGGCAACTTTCCTTGCGAAGCTACCAGATGAAGTCCTTCAAACGATGACGTCACCTACCGACATACAGATCCTCGATGTCGACAAACTTCGCCCAGCCTGGGAGCGCGACCCCTTTGAAGTCATGATGCGCGCCGATGAAATAAATGAAAAAGACGGTCCGCTCTCAGCAAAAGAGGCGATCCTGCGGCTCACGCGACCGGAGCCGCAAAGTGTTGCAGGCTGCAACACTTCAACATCGATACCGCTGAAAGTAGGCGAAGTCGTATTCGGGAAATTAACCGTCTCTGCGACAGGTCAAACCAGCATCAGCTTTCGCAGGCCCCTGAGCAAATCGCTTGTGTCATCCCTACAAAGCAGTTTGATTGACTTCGCAAAAGACCACATCGAGGAACTGTAACCCCCAAAAAAAGTGCCCCTTAGAAATGCAGTTCAGCGCAAACGGATACATCCGTCTGAGA
>CAIYYX010000284.1 GCA_903930535.1 uncultured Sterolibacterium sp.
GCATATAGGCATCCACCGACTCCATGCGCGTGTTCATCTTTTCGTTCAACAAATGCTTGAGCAGTCCCTGGGGCGCCATCTCCCAGGGCATCTCGGAGGGATGCACGACCTTTTTGCGCTTGCCGTTCCTGACCGGCGCCGCCGTCGCATCATCGAGCAGTCCCTGATACAAGTCCTGGTTTTCCGTACCCGTCAGCCATGCCTTCGATTCGCCCCATGCCATGATTCGTTCCCCTCTCTGTCAATTTCCGCGGCGCTTACTTCGCGTGGTTAAAGTTCTCTTCGAAATGGCGCGGCTCGAAATCGACGCCGTGCTCGGACGGCTCGGTCGGCCGGGGAAGCACCTGCTTCTGGAACAGCAGGTTCATGAACATCATCATCGGCTTGGGCTTTAGCACCAGGGCGCGCGCCGGCTTCAGCGGATCCTTGTTGAAGTGCTGATGCACGCAATTGTTATGCACGATAGCGATGTCGCCGGCATCCCAGTCGTAGCGGATGCCATCGTGGACTTCATAGCCGGTGCCGTCGAGGATGTAAAACGCCGCTTCATTGACATGGCCATGCTTCTGGGTTCGTCCGCCCGGGGCATATTCCTCCAGATGCACGTGCAGGGTCTGGGTCATGCCATCGACCGGCTCGACGAAATGCTTGCTGAAGGATTGCGGGCCATCCTGGAACTTCATCGCGGTGCCCTTGATGACACGCGGCATGGCGCGCAACCGGTTCAGTTCGTCCTTGAGGTTGTACGCACCGGCAATCGCGCGCAGGAACACGCGATCCTTCTTGCTGTGATAATGTGATTCCGTGCCCATGGCTCTCCCTTTTCTCGATGTTATTTCGCTTGCTTGGTGATGATCTCTGCGTACAGCTTGCTCCACTTTTCACTTTCGTCTAAGACCACCTTGGAATCGACGAACTTGATCGGCATCTTGTTCAACTTGGTGTCCACCTTCTTGCTGGTCGGGACGAAGTCGCGCTTGAGCAGAAGCTGCTGCGCATCGCTCAACATGAAGTCGAAGTACAGAACCGCCGCATTCGGGTGTGGCGCACGCCGCATCACGCCGCTGCCGTTGGGCCTGGCGATGGCCGGCGGAATCACGAACCAGTCGATCGGCGCGCCCTTGTTCTTCAACTGCTCGGCCTTGTAGTTGTAAACGGTAAGCGCGAGCGGTACCTCGCCCGAGACCACCAGGTTGGTCAGCAGGGTGTGTCCCTTGCGTACCGACAGGCCGTTGGTCGAGACGATGTCGCGGAAGAGCTTCAGGCCACGGGCTTCGCCCAGTTCGCCGATGACCCCGGCAAACCAGTCCAGGTCCTCGGCCTCGATGCCCAACTTGCCTTTCCATTTCGGGTCGAGCAGATCCTGATAGGTTTTCGGCAGATCGGCCTTCTTAACCAGTTTGGTGTTGTAGGCCAGCGCAAAAATATTCAGCCGTGTGCCGACCCACTCGCGGTGCGGCAGGATGGCCGGCGCAATCAGATCGGCGAGGTAGGGGGAAACCACTTCCTGGAGCAGTTTCTCGCGATGCAGCGATTCCATTTCCGGGCCGTTGGTGTCGATGAGGTCGACGTCGAAGCGGTTCGCCCGCGCCTCGCTGACGGTGCGCTGCAGAATCTTCTCGGAACTGGCGCGCCAGACCTTGACCTTGACCCCGTATTTCTTTTCAAAGGCATCGGTCAGTACCGCCACATCATCGAGCGGAGCCGAAGTGTAGAGCAGCAGTTCACCTTCCTTTTTCGCACCCTCGATCAGGCGCTGCTGGCGGTCTGCCCCCTTGTAGCCGGCGGGGGCGGCGCTGCCTTGCGCGACAGCCGCGCCGGCCAGGCTCAGCAGGGCGCCGGCCAGTGCGGCGCAGAGAAGCGCCTTGAGTGTATTGCGTGGGAAGTTTCGCATAGCCATTGTTAACACCTTTGCATCACTGTGGGCGCATCAGTCCGCTCTCCTGCCGGCATGTTGCCCCTTGAGGAATATCTCAGGCCAGAATTTCTCCCATTTTACCGCCTCGTTGAGCACCATGGCAGGATCAATTATCTGATATGGAAACTTGTTCAGCGAACTGCCGACTGCATTGCTCGCCGGCTCACGATTCCTCTGCTTGATCATTTCCTGCCTCTCGACGGACAGCAGGAAATCGGCAAACAACAGCGCGGCGTGGAGATGCGGCGCGTTGCGTGCGAGACCGATCGCACCGGGGCGGCCCATGGCCTCGGCAATCGGTGCCGCATCCTTGGGATTCACCAAGCCAGCACGAGGCCCTCCTGCAATAGGGGATATTCTGACCCCGGAAATGAAAATGCGGCAGCGCTACCTTCTCGCTGCCGCAAATATGACCAGCGCTATCAGAAGTTCGTTCTGATACCCAATGCGTACTGGGTGATGTCGTCTCCCGCGGACAGGGTCTTGACGCTCGCGGAGTTGTTATAAGTGGCCGCGCTGCCATTGTTCAGCTTCGCATACAGTGCGAACAGAGCGGTACGCTTGGAGAACCAGTACTCGCCGCCCATCGAGAACATATTGCCTTGGAGGCCTGTGGTGGTGCAGGCTGTGCCGCCGACCAAGGTACAAGTACCCGCCGAGGCGCTGGTGTACTGCACAATGGTCCGCCACGGTCCGCCCCAGTTCTGTTGCCAGGCCAGGTTATAGCGCGTGTTCTTGTAGTCCTGGAATTTGCCGGCGGCGCCGTTCGACTCAGAGAACTTGATGGTGGCAATATCCACTGCAACACTGGTATCGCCCCATGAATACATCGCCGAGGCACGGGGCGAGGTGTCCTTGGAATGGACGTTACCGGCACCCGTCGTGGGATTGGCGATCGCCGCAGGAGTATTCAGCGAGCCTGCGAACAGGTCGTTGTGGATCTCGTAAGCGAAGCGCAGATCGAGTCCGCCGATTTTGTAGGTGGCACCATAGGACTGCAGGTCGGCGTTGAGGTTGCCGACCCTGGCTTCGTCAGGCGAATACATCGCATGCAGTTGCACGCCGCCGAAATTGGGCGAGGTGTACAGGACCGAGTTGACTCTGCGCAGGTGGAAGCTGCCGGCACTGCTGGCGGTTCCGGCGGCGTTGAACGACTGACGCGAGGAGAGGATGTTGCTCGCCGAGACGAAGTTGCCGCTGGAAACGTTCAGGAACTTCAGGGGATCGCCGAGGGTCTTGTAGACGGTTTCCATATTGCCCAGCCTGACCGTTCCGAAACTGCCCTTGAGGCCGACGAACGAATCGCGCGATGCCAGTGGGCTCGAAGCGCCATCGTCGATGTTGACCGTGTTCTCGACCTGCCAGACTGCGGAGAGACCGTTGCCAAGATCCTCGGTGCCGCGGAAGCCGATGCGGGAGTTGTTGGCTTCGACGGCATTGCGCGACTTGAGCGTCGCGCCGGTCGCCGAAGGCGTCGAGCCGAGGGTGCTGGAACTCGCGCCGCCTACCGTGGCGCCGCTCGTGCTCATGACGGCGAACTGGGGATAGAGGAAGCCGTAGATCTCGACGTTGCCAACCGTGCTGCCGGCAGACTCCTTGTTTTCGCTGCCTCTGGGGGCCTGTGCGAAGGCGGCGCCTGTCGCTGCCGCGCCGAGTGCGCCGACCACTGCTGCAACAATTATTTTTTTCTGGAACATTGTCTCTTCCCCCTGTGAAAATTAAATTAACCCGGTAGGCTTTTCTCGCTGTTCTTCTATGCGGAAAGAAGTTTATCAACGAGGCACCACTCGCCTGATGCTAGCAATTGCCACTTAAAGCTGTCAAATTATTAAGCTTGAACTGTTGCGCCTACGCAACACTCGGGGGCAGGTCGGCGAGTTCCGCCTCATAGGCATCATTCATGCGCGGCGCCAGCCCATGCCTGGCCAGGGCATCGGAAAACAGCTCGCGCACCTGCGGGCTCTCGTCGGCGTAGTCGATCTGGTCGCCGCCCAGACGCTTGCTGATCCAGGCCTTGGGCACGCCCTGGGCATTGCGGATGGACACCACCTCGTGCTTGAAGGCCAGATAGCGGGCCGGCGTGGTGCCGGTATTGAAATGCTGGTGGAACCACAGATTGGGTGGCACAATCATCGAGCCCACCTGCCACTCGTAACGCCGCGGCGCCTCGCCTTCGGGCCACATCAGGCTGTAACCTTCGCCGGAAAGGATGATCACATGGGCGCCGGGTCCGTGGCAATGCGCCTTCTTGTAGGTGCCGATGGGAAACTGGGAAATGTGGCTGTTCATCGAGCCCTTGGCCATATTGAAGCGGATGTGGCCGCCACCGGCGCCGCGTTCCTTGGCACTGATCAGCGGCAGATTCACCGCATCGGCGACGAAATTGGTTTCCAGCAAAAGCCCTTTTTGCTCGCCCTTGTTGTCGAAATAATCGGGCTCGCCGGAGAAGCGGTTCTTGAAGTCATGCCGGGTGTTGAAAATGAAATCGATGTCTTCATAGAGGTTGATCACCGACGGACCGTTGGTCACGGCGACGAAGCGCGCCGCCTGTTTGCCCGAACCGTTGAAGTGCTGGCAGGTCGCATTGAGTGGAATGGCAAACAGCGAGCCAGCCCGCCACTCGAAGCTCACCCGCTGACCGGCATCATTGCTGACCGTGGAGGAGCCCCTGCCCTGGAGCACATAAATCATCTCCTCGAACAATTGCCGTTGCGGCTCCAGTTGCCCTCCGGCCGGGATCTCGCAGACATAGCAGTCGTTCGAGGTGCGCGAGGCCTCGTGGTTGATGAACACGCCCGAGCCGCCGCGCCGTGACCAGGGTTTCAGGGCGACCGTGTTCAGGCTGGGCACATAGTGCGCGCTGATGATGTCCAGTCCTTCTGCGGCGACCCAGCGGGTATAAGGTGTTTCTTTTTCGGTCGCGAATTTGCTCGCGAGTTCGTCGGAAACCAATGCGTTTTTTGCCATGCGATGCTCTTCCAATATCAAATTGTGATGAAGTTTACTTAGCCTTGATGAACTGCGCGACGATGTCCGCGGTGAGCACCACGCCGGACTTGTATTCCGGTGCAGCCTCCAGCTGTTCCAGATCGTTCAGCCCGAATTTTTCATAAATCCGATTGATCGCCGAGATCAGCCGCACCGGACGCTTTGGATCGGCATTGAAATGC
>CAIYYX010000285.1 GCA_903930535.1 uncultured Sterolibacterium sp.
CCAACTCTATTTTTTCTACTTCGCAATAAGCCCATTACTGCCGAAGGTCGGCGGAATGCCGATACTTGGGTCAATGGGCTGGGCCGTCGTTTCGCTAACGCTACTTGAAGCTGCATTCGTCGCTGAAATTTATCGCGCAGGCATTGAAGCTGTACCCAAGCCCATGGTGGAAGCTGCGCAATCTCTAGGCTATTCTCGCACCCAAATTTTCTTATTGATAGTTCTACCGTTGGCGCTGCGGGTCACGTTGCCGGCCATGACCAACAACCTAGTGAACCTTGTCAAGACTACAACGCTGGCCTATGCCATAGCGGTCCCAGAGTTGCTATACATGTCGGCGCAGATTTGGTCAGAGCAAGTCAACGTGCCGGAAATGATGGTCGTTGTGTTGCTCTGCTATGTCGCTATCGTAGGCGTTGTGACTCAGGTCATGCACTGGTTGGAAGTCCGCCTGCAGGTTCCAGGATTTGGTCAATGACAAAGCAGACCACCCGTTTCGATGTCATGCTCCCTTTGCGCTTGGGTGCACAAACGCCATGGACTGGCGACCGTTCCAGCGGTGGCTCCCTTTTTACTGCGCGAACCGGTATAGTTTTGGCGGCGATCCTTGTAGCGTCCGTCGCCACAGCACAAGTGCAGGCACGCGATCCCAATGCCAGCGTATTTGATCTGCTCCTAAAATGGACACCGCTGCTGGCCGAGGGTTTTGGATACAACTTACTGATTAGCTCGTTGGCCATGTTTGTGGGAACAGTTGCAGGCCTTCTGCTTGGTTTCGCTAGGATCTCGCTTATTCCTACGGTGCGCGGAACGTCGTGGATCGTGGTCCAGTTCTTTCGCAATTCGCCTTGGCTGGTACTGCTGTTCTTCGTCATGTTTTTGATGCCGTTCGAATTCCGTCTAGGCGGTGTGACGATACCTTTTCCCGATTGGATGAAGGCCACCCTGGGCTTATCGCTTCCGATCATGGCAAATTTTGCCGAGATCGTACGCGGAGCCATTCAGTCTATTCCGACAGCGCAATGGGACGCGGCGCGCTCTCTCGCATTTTCGCGCCGCCAGATCATTTGGCAGATCCTTTTGCCACAATGCATAAAGCGGATGCTGCCACCTTGGATGAACTGGTATGCCATTCTGACGATGGCCACAACAGTGGCGTCCATCGTAGGAGTAAGTGAAGTCATGACGGTCACCGGCAGAGTGACTGCTGCCGAAGGTCGAACAGACTTGCTGATTCCTATCTACAGCTACGTACGGTTGTGGTTTTTTATTTATTGTTATCCAATCGCGCTCTGGACCAAGCGGCTTGAGCTGCGCTACGCTGAACGCTGAACTGGGGGCCAAATGGACATTGACACATTCCTACACTTGCACGGTATTTCTCTGGAGCGCCATGCGCATCCGGCGGTGATGACCTGCGCTGAGGCTGATCTTCTGGTTCCAAGACTTCCGGGTGCTAGAACCAAGAACCTGTTTCTTTATGGCAAGAAATCGAGAAATCATTTGCTGGTGACGGTCCCATCGGACAGCAGTGTTGATCTAGCTAGGCTCGGTGAGCTTTTGGGTTTAGGGAAGTTATCGCTGGCGTCTTCTGTCAGCCTTGCAGAGCATTTAGGAGTGAGCCCGGGTGCAGTGAGCCTGCTGGCGCTTTTCAATGACAAGACGCTTTCGGTAGAGTTCGTGATCGACCATAGCCTATGGGAGGCAAGCGCTGTACTGGCGCATCCACTCGTAAATACGGCTACGGTTGTCGTCCCTAAGGGCGCTCTGGTGCGCTTCCTCGCTGCGACCGGACACATCCCACGTGTCATTAGCGTGCCGGTCAGAACATTCGAAGAGGTAACGTCATGAGTAAGGAGCAGTCTGTGAACCCGATAGTGCGTATTGTCGACGTGCACAAGGCATTTGGTTCGGTTGGTGTTTTGCATGGTGTGTCGATGACGGTGAACGCGGGCGAAGCCGTATGCATTATTGGATCATCTGGATCTGGCAAATCAACACTTTTAAGGTGTATCAACGGTTTGGCCAATATCGACAAGGGAGAGATCCATGTGGGTTCTCACGCTGTGCACCAATTGCACACTGACCAGGACTTGATCGCACTGCGCAAGGATGTATCAATCGTCTTTCAGCAGTACAACCTGTTTCCGCACAAGACTGCGCTTGAGAACATCATGATGGCTCCGATTCAGGTCCTACACCAACCCAAGGAAGAGGTTGAGATCCGCGCGAGGGACTTACTTAAGAAAGTACGCCTTGCTGGCAAGGAAAATAGTTACCCAGGCGAGTTATCCGGCGGACAGCAGCAGCG
>CAIYYX010000286.1 GCA_903930535.1 uncultured Sterolibacterium sp.
CTGGGCGACTTCATCGAGGACGCGGCCACCATGGCGCCGGTGGATGCCGCGGTGTACGGCAGCTTGCGCGACGCGACCAAGGAAGTGCTGGACTCGCTCACCCCGCGCGAAGCCAAGGTGCTGCGCATGCGCTTCGGCATCGAAATGAACACCGACCACACGCTGGAAGAAGTCGGCAAGCAGTTCGACGTCACGCGCGAGCGCATCCGCCAGATCGAAGCGAAGGCGCTGCGCAAGCTGCGCCACCCGTCGCGCTCCGAGCGGCTGCGCAGTTTTCTCGACAACGAAGCATAGAAAAAATGAAACACCCCCTCTCCCCCTCGGGGAGCGGGCCGGGGTGAGGGGCCTTACCAGTCCCCCGCTTGATTTCCCGTAGGGCCTTATAGCTCAGTTGGTTAGCAAGGGTAGATGCCAGGTCCGGCGGCCATACAAGAACATCTTTGACTGGAAAGATCGCCATGGACCCGCTGCCGCAAATCTTCAAACTGCGCCAGAAAATCTCGAGCCCCAGGCTCGAGGACATCGAAGGCGAAATGAACGCGCTGCTCGACGGCTTCAACCTCGCGCAGAAGGTGAAGCCCGGCGAGCGCATCGCCATCACGGCCGGCAGCCGCGGCATCCGCGACAAGGCCCGCATACTCAAGGTCATCGTGGCGCGCCTGAAGGACCTGAAGGCCGAGCCCTTCATCGTGCCCTGCATGGGTTCGCACGGCGGGGGCACGGCGGAGGGGCAGGTCGAGATGCTGCGCCACCTGGGCATCACCGAGGAATTCGTCGGCGCGCCCATCGTCTCGTCGATGGAGGTGAAGGAAGTCGGGCGCACCCATCTGGGCACGCCGGTCTACGTCGACGCGAACATCTGCGCGCGCGCCGACAAGGTCATCGCCGTCAACCGCATCAAGCCGCACAGCGATTTCGACTTCGAGATCGAAAGCGGCGTGGTCAAGATGCTGGTCATCGGCATGGCCAAGCACAAGGGCGCGGTCACTGCGCATCGCCTGAGCAACCGGATGAACGGCTACGGCACCATGCTGAAGGCGATCTATCCGGTGGTGCACAAGGCGCTGCCCCTGCTCTTCGGCGTGGGCATCATCGAAAACCAGTACGACCAGACCGCCTCGCTGCACCTGCTCAACGCGGCGAACCTCTGGGACGAGGAAAAGGCGCTGCTCCCCAAGGCGAAGGCGATCATCGGCAGGCTGCCCTTCAAGCAGATGGACATTCTAGTCATCGACGAAATGGGCAAGAACATCAGCGGCCCGGGCATGGACCCCAACGTCACCGGGCGGCGCTACGTGCGCGGCAGCCCGCCGCTCACCGAGCCCGAAGTCATGCGCATTTTCGTGCGCGACCTGACGCCGCAGGCCAAGGGCAACGCCACCGGCATCGGGCTCGCGGACTTCACCACCACGCGCCTGGTGCAGAAGATCGACATGCGGCCGACCATCATCAACTGCATCACCGGCGGCGCGCCCGAATACGCGCGCATACCGATCGCCTACGAGCAGGACCGCGAGGCCCTGCAGACCGCCTACGACACCAGCGGCGTGCTCGATTCGACGCAGCTGCGCCTCGCGTGGATCAAGAACACCCTGGAGCTCGAAACCCTGTGGGCTTCCGCGCCGATGCTGGCGGAAGTGCAGGCCGATCCAAGGCTCGAAGTCGTCTCGGAATTGCAGGAGATGCCCTTCGATGCACAGGGCAACCTCGTCATGAACTGGGCCGCCCACTGAGCTCACGCAATCGGGCGGGGAGAGCCCGCTCTGGCTTATAATGCAGGTGTCCGCGAATCCGCTTCTTCCAGTTGATCCTGCTCCTGCGCGAACAACGAGCGGATTTAACAATTCCGACAGGTTAAGGGCCTATAGCTCAGTTGGTTAGAGCAGAGGACTCATAATCCTTTGGTCCCTGGTTCGAGTCCAGGTGGGCCCACCAAAGAGAAGTAATCAGGCCAGTCTCCGGACTGGCCTGATTACTTTCTATTGTGCTTTTTGCGTTGCACATCGGGAACTGACATCGACTTATCAGATGTGCTATATTCGGTCACACCTGATCCTCCGCCCCGATGGCCAAGACTTTCAAGGAAACCTTGCTCGAACAAGAGCGCTTCGAACTCCAACCGAAGTCTGGTGGCGGGTTGTTGAGCTATGAAGTTTGGGGATACAAGGAGCGAGGAAGAACCGTCGTTACCCGTTACAACCTGGCGTATATCAACCACGCCATGTTTCGAGCGGACAACGGACGCGTCCTTGGATTCGACAATGCTCATGGCTACCACCACCGCCATTACATGGGTAAGGTCGAGGCGATCGAGTTCACGAACTATGAAGCGACGCTGGAGCAGTTCCAGCAGGAATGGATGGCAATAGTGAAGTCTGCAGGAGGCAGGAAATCATGACCAAGGTCGTAATTCGCACGGATGATGCAGCCGGATTTTTCGCGAGAGCAAAAGATGCCGCTCGTCGCGCTGATCGTGGCGAGGCCTTCGATGGCAAAGTAACTTTGTCGTTCGAAGACCCGCAGAAAATGTTTACCGTCCTGTCGGAAGGGCGTCGGCGCCTTATGCTGGAGGTCATGCACGAGCCAATGACAATCAATGAGTTGACGCATCGCCTGCGTCGCAATCGTTCCTCGATCACCAAGGACGTTGGATTGCTGGAAAAAATGGGACTGATCGTATCGCAGCGTGAAGCCAATCCGGGCCATGGAA
>CAIYYX010000287.1 GCA_903930535.1 uncultured Sterolibacterium sp.
AGAGTGACGGGCTTGGCCAAAAAGTCGTCCATGCCCGCCGCGAGACATCGCTGGCGATCTTCCTCGAACGCATCGGCCGTCAGGGCGACGATAGGTCGCCGCGGCTGGCCCTGCTCCGCCTCCCACTGACGGATCCGCGCGACGGCGGAATCGCCATCCATGACCGGCATTTGCAAGTCCATCAGGATGAGCTCGGCCTCCTCGCCTGCCATGATGGCGTCCACGCCCTGCTGGCCGTCTTCGGCCAGGGCAACGCTCAAGCCCAGTTTGCCGAGCATTGCTGCGAGCACCTTGCGGTTGACCAAGCCGTCCTCGACCACCAGCACGCGGCCGGAAAATAGGCTGGCAGTGGTCTCCGACAGTTGCCCCGCACGGGCGAGCGACTCATCCTCTGCACCGTCCTCAGACGCCACGAGAGTGGCGCGAATGCGGAACCAAAAGCGTGAGCCCTGACCCTCTTGGCTTACGACCCCGGCCTCGCCGCCCATCAACTGCGCCAGGTGAGCCACGATAGACAGGCCCAGGCCGCTGCCGCCGTAGCTCCTGTTGACGCTCGCGTCGGCTTGCGAGAAGCGCTGAAACAGCAAAGCCTGCTTTTCTGCGGAAATGCCGATGCCGCTGTCGCTGACGCTGAATTCGAGCAACGCCGTGTCATCTATGCATTCGACTTCACGGGCTTCGATGCGGATAGCGCCCTGCGAGGTAAACTTAAGGGCGTTGCCAACCAGGTTGGAGAGCATCTGACGCAGGCGGTGGGGGTCGGCCAAGTAGCGCCGGGGCGGCCCGCTCCAGCCGCATTCGAGGCCGAGCCCTTTGCTGCGAGCGATCTCCGCGAACAGCGTCCGGGTTTCCAAGACAACCTGACCGGGATCCATGGCGACGGCCTCGAGTTCGACCTTGCCCGCCTCGATCTTGGAGAGGTCGAGAATGTCGTTTAGCAGCGTCAGGAGCGCCTGTCCGGAACTCAGGATAGTCCGTGTGTAATCGAGCCGGTCGCCCTCATTGCCGTCGGGCATCAGGAGCACCTGCGCCATGCCCAGGATGCCGTTCATCGGCGTGCGGATTTCGTGGCTCATGGTCGCCAGGAACTGGCTCTTGGCCAAGGTAGCCGCACATGCCTCCTCAGTGCGGATGGCGAGTTCGGCATTGGCTTCGGCCAACTGTTGTTCGTGCTCAATCAGATCCCAAAACAGGCGCGAAACAAGATGTGCAATCATGCCTCCGTAGCCGCCGACGGCCAGGATAATCAGCGCCCAGGTGACGGGACTGCGTGCGTATTCCTGGTATTCAATCTGAAACGGCAAAGCGCCGCTGATGCCGCCCCAGGAAATCAAAAGCAATCCGGCTATCAAGATGAGCCCGATGCCCAATGCCACCTTGCGATCGGTGAGGAGCACGGCGAGGACAATGATCAGAAGCAGTAACTGGCCCGCGACAGCGGCCGGTCCATGCTGCGCATACGCGCTCAGACCGGCCGAGCCGATCAGGAAGATAATCGTCCCCAGGCGCCAGTAATAACTGACGCGGTGGCGCTGCAGCCAGACCCCCCAGAGCGCCAAAACAACAACGATCTGGAGGGCGAATACCGGCCTCCAGCCCATCATCGGGATTCGAGCCAGCGATAGCGTAACCATCGGGATCGACAAGATGGCACCCCAAAGAATGGTGTCGTTGAGGAGGCGATCGCGTAATCGCGCAACATATTTGTTCGAATTTGTAATCATTGTTTGATCACTTTAGAGTCGTTTAGCCATCCAGCACATAGAACATGTTGGAGAGGCGATATCCAGGGTCATGGCTCGGCGGGCTTTGCGGCAGACGCTGCAGGTGCTGCTGGCACTGCCGGCGCGACTGGCAACCACCTGGCCAGCAATGCCATGAGGTCAGCGAAGGCTATCGGCTTGGCAAGAAAGTCGTCCATGCCAGCCGCCAGACATTGTTGCTTATCTTCCGCGAAGGCATTCCCGGTCAAGGCGATGATGCTGCGCCTGGCCTGGCCATTTTCCAGCTCCCACTGCCTTATCCGTTGGGTGGCCAGATAACCGTCCATGACCGGCATTTGCACATCCATGAGGATGAGATCGGCAGGGTCGCCCTTCTTGATCGACTCCAGCGCCTGCTGACCGTCTTCGGCAAACACGACGGTCAGACCGAGCCTGGTCAAAAAGGCTTCGGCGACCTTGCGATTGGTCAAGGCGTCGTCCGCCACCAGCACCCGACCCGACAGGAGGGAAAGATCGCCCAAGGCCTCGGACGGTTGCAGCCGCGCCTGACGCCGGCTTTCCTCGCCAGCAGCGACGGGCCTGACGCGGATACGGAACCAGAAGCGCGAGCCCTGCCCGGCTTCGCTATCGATACCGATCTCGCCGTCCATCAACGTCGCCAGGCTCTTCACAATCGACAAACCGAGACCCGTGCCGCCATATTCCCGGGTGGTGGAACTGTCGGTCTGGGAAAAGGGTTTGAACAGCAACTGTCGCTTGTCTTCGGGGATGCCGATGCCGGTATCGGTGACGGCAAATTCAATGAGCGCCGAGTCCGCGTCGCGTTCGAGTTCATGCGCTTCGATGCGAACATGGCCCTGGGCAGTAAACTTGATTGCGTTGCCGACCAGGTTGGATAACATCTGACGCAGACGGTGGGGGTCGGCGAGGTAGCGCCGTGGCGGCCCGCTCCAGCAGTATTCAAGGCCGATCCCCTTGTCGCTGGCGCTGCTCGCGAACAGCGTCCGGGTTTCGCACAAGACCTGCCCGGGATCCAGGGCGATGGCCTCGAGTTCGACCTTTCCCGCCTCGATCTTGGAGAGGTCCAGGATGTTGTTCAGGAGAGCCAGGAGCATCTGGCCGGAACCGAGGATGGTGCGGGTGTAATTGAGCCGGTCGGCCTCACTGATGCCGGGCATCAGGAGCGCCTGCGCCATGCCCAGGATGCCGTTCATCGGCGTGCGGATCTCGTGACTCATGTTGGCAAGGAACTCGGATTTAACCTGCGTGAGCCGATCAGATTGCTCTTTAGCCTGCAACAGTTCAGCATTTAAGGTTTCGCCAAAGTGGCGTAAACGAGAAATGACTTCAACGTGCGAACTCGCATAGATGTCAGCGTCCGCTTTATAGACGATCGATGAATCATTGAAAGTTTGGTTCAACGCGGATTTTGCCCGTCCTTCTCGCATCCCCACGGCAACGAAGGACAGGTTCAACAGGGGTAATGCTGCACCTTGATCGCAGAACTCGCCGACAGTGTAAAACCCGGCGGTCGGTGCAATTTTCTCGAACTGACTGGTCTCACATTGCACGTCGTCCCGTAGCACCCAGCGACGACAACCACAAGTAAATATCCAGATGGCATCCGGCTCGAAAGCAGCCATTTTGTGCCAGGCTGTCATTAAGTTTTTCTTGTTAAGGTTCATGTCCACAAAACCTATGCGAACTTTTTCACCCTCTTCTACATTTGAGATAAATACCAGCGCATCGTTTGCACCAACTGCCACCGGAACCCTGGCAACAACCTGATCATCCCGAGTGGTCAGGAATGGAAAACCAAGGGCATTACTGAAGAAGTTTTCGTCGTTCTGAATATTAAAATAATGTTTGTAGATTTCAAGTGCAGGCCGCCCATCTATGGTGTGTATGGTCGTGCCTGATGCTTCGGTGATCGTCATTTCCTTGGTCATCGAACTCCAACCCAGAAAGTTGCATTTTTCCACTTGCAAATCTGGGCCTTGGAAAGCAATGACAATGATGGCTGAGGAATAAACCGTTGCGCCATGAATGACATAATTATTTTTTAAAGCATAGTCGCCAGCGCCGCCTCCAAAGATCTGGAAAGTGGCAGGGGTAACGATCAGAGCGCTAGCCACATCATTGGCATTTAGCGTCATCGGTGTTGTCAGCAAAAGAATTGCGGGTACATCATCACCGAGTGCATTTACCTGCTGCCGAATGTGCTGGCCTATTGCCCATTCTTCACCCGCCACGACCGACACGACAAACGGGTGGACTTGGGTGGATAAGAAAAACGTAAACGTGACAATTGTCTTGCCTAGAACCGACTCTCCATTAAGGATTTCCCCACAGGTTGTAGCGCCGATGATATGAGCGTCTGGGTAACTGAGTTCAATTTGACGAGAGAGGGTCTGCAATCGCTGTTCGTCGACTAAAGCGGAATAGAGCTGCACGAGGGTAGAGCTTGCCGTCTCGGTATTTTTGCGTATTTCGGCGCAGGCGAGAAACTCCGTTAAATCCCCAATATCGTTAATTTGTTTGGATAATTGAATCATGGGGATGTCATTGTCTTAATCCGGAGGCAAGGGCGACAGGTCTGCAATTGGGTCAGACCTTATTTCTGTTTCACACAACATCAGCATCGTGGATCAACCAGGTTTAGCGCTGGTTCGCTGCCCTTGCCGAGAAACAAATCAGGCGTGGCACGCATCGTTCTACTCGCTCACATGAAAAAGCCATTTGCGATGATGTCGACATTGACAACGCAGACCCACAGCCGTTTACTGGGTCGGAATCAGCCGATGACATCATTACCCGCATCGAACGCTTTTCTGCAGCAGCAACTTTTGACTGCATCGCCTTTCTTCCATTTTAGTATTGTTATCTTGAAATCCGTACCCGGGGAACTACGGGTACACAGGCTAGCAGTCATCGAAGAATTGATGGATGCAACGTAGCTCCCGTAGGTCGGCCTTTAGGCCGACAGTCGGGCTTGGGAAGTTGCCGCTGCTCTCAGCTCTCAACAATCATCCAGTGGTGGGTTCGGAGTGAATCGACCCATTGTCGGGGGAGACCGGCGCTCCATAGGCGCACTTTGTTCCGTGACCCGTATCAGTCAGGCATTGCCGCCGCATCGGCCTTCTGCAGCCTTGCCATGAACCAGAAATTGGCCCCCGTTCCGGGCTGGCTGTCGACCCCGATCTCGCCGCCCATCAGCCCCGCCAGTTGCCGGCAAAGACCCAGACCCAGGCCGCTGCCGCCATAACGGCGGGTCAATGAGCCATCGGCCTGCTCGAAGTTGTCGAATATCCGCCTCTG
>CAIYYX010000288.1 GCA_903930535.1 uncultured Sterolibacterium sp.
ATCGGCTGCTTCAATGTCGAGTCCGGATCCGAACTGGAGGCCCTGGCGAAAATCGCCGGCAGCTTGGGGTTGCGCGCACCGGTCGCGTTGCGGGTCAACCCGGATGTCGACGCCAAGACCCATCCCTATATCTCCACGGGACTGAAGAGCAATAAATTCGGCATCGCCTTCGCCGAGGCCTTGCCGCTTTACCTGCGCGCCAGGGCCATGCCCGGGATAGCCATCAAGGGCATCGCCTGCCACATTGGCTCGCAACTGCTCGACCCGGCGCCGGCGGTAGAGGCCGCCGAAAAGATTATCGGCCTGGCCGATGCGCTGGCCGCAGCAGGCATCCATCTGACCGAGATCGACCTGGGTGGCGGCATGGGCATACGCTATCGGGACGAGGAAGCGCCGACCGCCGCCGGCTATCTAAAAGTCCTGCTGAAATTGCTCGCCGGCCGCAGCGAGAAACTGGTGCTGGCACCTGGAAGATCGCTGGTCGGCAATGCCGGCCTGCTCCTGACCCGGGTGGAAGTGCTGAAGCATGGCGCGGAAAAGGATTTCGCCATCGTCGATGCGGCGATGAACGACTTGATGCGTCCAGCGCTCTACGACGCCTGGCACGACATCCTGCCCGTCCGCCAGGGCGGAAAGGAACGCATCTACGAAGTGGTCGGCCCGGTCTGCGAGAGCGGCGACTTCCTCGGTCACGGCCGCAGCCTGGCGCTGGCCGAAGGCGATCTCCTGGCGATCATGTCGGCCGGCGCCTACGGCATGGCGATGAGTTCCAACTACAACGCCCGGCCACGCGCCGCGGAAGTACTTGTCGATGGCGTCACCACGCATCTCATCAGGCGGCGCGAGAGCGTGGCAGATCTTTACGCCCTGGAAACCGTGGTTCCGTGACCCGGCAGTTGCCTCGCTGACTGCCAGGTCACCCAGCGAACGCGCCATAAAGGTATCCCGATCCTGACACGAACCGCCAGCTTGATCGGTCATCTCCACGAGGAAACGCAGCGACCCACCGGCTGCTGCCTGTCACGTCACGCTGCCGAGTGGGTTGCCTGCGACGGACCCCTCGGCACAGCGCTGAACTTGAAGGTGAGGCGATGCGGAGCCGACCTCTTCACTCGTGGTCAATGAGGCGTTCTGTTCTTGATAGCAGATCCCTTACCCAGGTCGCCGTCGAGAAAAGGGTCGCATCACCGTTCAGATAGCCCATCAACTGAAGACCGAGTGGCAAGTCATCCACTGACAGCAGAGGGAGCGAGATCGCCGGCACGGCAAGTGCTGAAGCCGGAACATTGAATACTGCATTGCCGGTGGCAGCCAAGCCCAAGGGGGCCGGCCCCAGCGCCGAGAGCGTTACCACAGCGTCGCAATCCGCAGCCAGCTTCGCGTATTCGCCACGCATGCGTTCGCGCTCGGCAAGCAGTGACCGGTAGTCATCCAGCGTCAGGCTCTCGGCTTCAGCCAAACGCCCCAGCATTAAATCGCTCACCATCGCGGCGTCCCTGGCGCGGTGGGTATTCAGGGGCCATTTGAACTCCCAGCCATTAATTTGTTGGGAAACGCTCATCACGCGTTCGAGCGCTGTTTCCACTACCGCGACGCCGCCATGGGTCTGGCGGCTGACGACCTCTACGCCAGCAGCGCAGATTCTCTCGATAGCAGCCGCGAAGCTGGCTTTAGCCGCGGGCTCTGCCTGTTCCCAGCCAGCGGTCTGCAGCAGGACCAGGCGTTTTGGCTGGCGCTTTTGAGGCGGCTCGGCCGGGCCATACAGCCCCGGGTAGCCCGGATCACCGCCCGCTCGATTGGCTATCTCCCTGGCGACAATCCAGGCGTCTTCCAGCGAGGCTGCCAGTGGACCGTGCGCACTCTGACTAAGGCCGTCGTAACTGCCGCCGCGATTAATTGCCCCGATACTCGGCTTGAAGCCGACGACGCCGCAGAAACTGGCCGGACGCAGGATGGAGCCGATACCCTGAGTCCCCAGTGCCGCCGGCACCATCCCCGCCGCGACGGCAGCCGCAGAGCCGCTACTCGAGCCTCCCGGGGTGCGTTGCAGATCCCAGGGATTGCGCGTCCCGCGCGGTACTGGAGCAGCAAATTCGGTGGTGACCGTCTTGCCAAGAATGACTGCGCCTGCCTGGCGGAGCGCCGCCACGCTTGCCGCGTCACGCCCGGAACGCCAGCCCTCGTAGAGGGGCGAGCCACATTGCGTGGGCATGTCGATCGTCTCAATGATGTCCTTGATGCCAATTGGCATGCCATCGATACGCGACAAAGGTTTTCCGCTGCGCCAGCGCTCACTGGAACGATCGGCTGCAGCTTTTGCCGCGTCAATGTCGAGATGGACGAACGCCCCCACTGCGGGTTCAAATTCCTCGAGCGAACCCAGGCAGCGATCCAGGAATGCCCGTGGCGTGTCCTTGCCCGACCCGAAGTCGGCCAATGCCCTGAAAAACGATCGCACCGCCGGCTTTGACACTCGTTATCTCCTAATTGGCCGCAATGCATCGCGCCGGCAATTGAGAACTAGGGCTTCTGAGGAGGCCACTGACCCACTTCCCGGTAAAACTTCTCCGCCCCGGGATGGTAGGTGACATCGCTGGGCTCAACCATCTTCTTCGGCTCAAAACCCTTCAGGGCCACCGAGGCGGCCTCCAAGGCCGGCTTGTTCTGATTCAAGGCCTTGGTGGTCTTGTACACGACATCGTCGGAAACGTGCTTGCTGGCGAAAAGGAAAGTAGGCAAGACCATGAGCGCGGTGGGACCGACAAGTCCGGGATAGCCCGGGCCCGGCTGAAAGACCCGCGACATCGCGGCGGGAATGACCTTGCGCATCGCCGCCAGACCCTCGGGCGAATCGTCGATGGGCAGGATACGCAAGCCGCCGCGCGCGGCCAGCGAAACATTCACTTCCCTCAGGGCGACCTGGCCCAGACCGACCATCACCGTATCCACTTTTTCGCTCCCCAGCGCTTCGGCGCCCTGGGTCGAGTCAGAGACAGGAAACGATTTCATGTCGTTGTGCGACAAGCCGCCCGTGGCCAGCACCGCATCCTGCAGTATCAGATAGGTTGCCTGGGCGGCGAACTGGGTGGCCATGCGCAGGCCCTTCAAGTCCTTGGTGGACTTCGCTGGCGAGTCATTGGCGATACCCATGCCGTTGGCCGACCAGTACAGGACAGCGACCAGGCGCAGATCAGAATTCGTCCGACCCTTGTAGTTCTCCAGGCCCTTGACGGCATTGTTCACGTCGAGCGCATTCATCAGGCCAAAGTCGATCTCGCCACGATTGATCAAGGGAACATAAACACCGGGCCCCGACATGGGCTGGATGCGCGTGGTGAGATTGGCGGTCTTCTGCATGACGCCGGCGAGCGCAGCGCCGACCGAATAGAATGCGGAGCCTTGGGTATTGGTCGCGATGGTGATGATTTGCGCTTGTGCCAAGCTGGCGGTGAAAAGAAAAATCATCGCGCCGATCAAGGGTCTGAAAGAAATCAAGGGCGTCCTCCTAGGGATGGTGAAGCGATCGCGGATCCGGGTTCGGCTGTTTTAAGAGCGCGCCGATACCCATGGGCGGGGTTCGATGGTACGAAACCTTTTTATCCATTATGCCGGTGCGTGTCAACAGAGGGCAGGCAAGGCATAATTCAATTTGCCGGTCCAATTCTATCCAGGGTGAAAAATGAACGAAGTGAATTTCGTCGATACGACGCTGCGCGACGGTTCCGTCAGCCTGTGGGCGATGCGGATGAGGACCGGCATGATGATACCCGTGTTGGAAACGATGGATCGCGCCGGATTTCAGGCGATCGAGATTTTCTCCACAACCATCCCGAAGATAATGATACGCGAATTGCGGGAGGATCCCTGGGAACGGCTGGACCTGATCCGACAGCGGGTGCACAAGACACCGTTGCGCATCATCACCACCCGGAACTTGCGGGCGTTTCAATTTACGCCCCGATCCATCATGGAACTCTGGTACGAGAGGATTGCCGCGCATGGGATTAAAGAGGCGCGCATCTCGGATCCTTCGAATACTGTGGACGGATGGCGGGCGCACGTGGCCTATGCACGCAACGTCGGAATCGACCCCATCCTGAATCTGGTTTATGCGCTCGCCCCCAAATATACGGATGAATATTTTGCCGGCAAGGCCCGCGATGCAGCCGCCCTGGGCGTACTGCGCATCTGTTTGAAGGATGCCGGCGGGCTGCTCACGCCGGAACGGCTCCGGACCTTGGTGCCGGCGATAATTCAAAATGCCAATGGCATTCCTGTCGAACTTCACACCCATTGCAATACGGGACTGGGAACGCAGTGTTGCGTCGAAGCCATCAAGCTGGGGATCAGGAGCATCAATGCCGCCATTCCGCCGCTGGCCGACGCGAACTCGAACCCGTCGCTGTTCAACGTGGCCATGAATGCGCGCGCATTGGGCTACACGACGACGGTGGATGAGGCGCTGCTCAAGGAGGTCGAGAACCACTTCACGTCCCTAGCACGGCGGGAGGGACTGCCGATGGGTTCGACCTCTCCCTACGATATCTCTCCGCATGTACACCAGGTTCCCGGCGGCATGGTTTCAAATCTCAGATCCCAACTCGCGACGATCAAACAGGAGCACAGGTTGGACGACGTGGTCGAGGAGATCGGCCGCGTGCGCCTCGAACTGGGATGTCCCATCATGGTGACACCCTATGCCCAGTTCGTCGGTGTCCAGGCCACCATGAACGTCATGAGCGGCGAGCGCTACAGCCAGGCTTCCGACGAGGTCATCCAGTTCGCCCTGGGTCACTGGGGCGAGGAGGAGAGCTCTTCGATGGATCCGAATGTCAGGGACCGGATATTGAGTATGCCGCGGGCCAAGGAGTTGGCCAACTGGGTGCCCCCGGATCCCTCACTGAATGATGTGCGCAAAAGCTATGGCGGCCCCGGCGTATCAGACGACGAACTGTTGCTGCGCTATCTCGCCGGAGAGGACCAGGTTGCCGCGATGCGAAAAGCGGGGCCGTTCAAGCAGTATTCTACGGGGCAGACCTTGGCGAGCCTGATCCAGGATCTTTCTGGCAACAGCAAAGTCGGCTACGTAGAGGTGCGGAAGGACGCGATGTCGCTAACCCTTAAGAGGGACAGCGCCTGAGAAATGCCGCGACAGCGAGTACTTCTTGCCTGAGCGGTTAGACCACGCCTTTTTTACGTAAAGCCGTGACTGATTCCTCGCTGTACCCCAGGGCTTTGAGAATCTCCTCGGTATTTTCGCTCAAGGTGGGTGGTGGGAGAGACATTTCCGGCGGCGTGTCACTCATCCGGATGCCGCTGCCCACCAGTCGGACCGCGCCCATCTTGGGATGGGTCATTTCTTTAATCATGTCCAGATGAGCCACTTGCGGATCTTCAAATACCTCCTTCAGATTCAGCAGAGGTGCCGCAGGAACATCGTGCTGCTCTAGAAGATCCAGCCACATCTTTCTCGGGCCCGTCTTGAATTTGGCCTTGAGGATCTCATCAAGCGCGCTGTAATTCCTGATTCGTGCTTCCCGATTAACGAAGCGCACATCGTCTTTGAGTTCAGGCCTGTCGATTGCACTGGCGAGTCCATGCCAGAATTTTTGCGGGGAAGACAGGTGAACGACGAAGGGCAGTTCATCCGCCGCCGAAAAAGCATAGACCTGGGCCGTATGCAGGCGGGTATTGCGATTGGGAACAATCCCCGAGGCGAGATAGCGAACCGCATTTTCCCCGCCGAATGCGACCGTTGCCTGAAGCAGCGATGTCTCGACCTTTTGTCCGACCCCGGTGCGCTGCCGTCCAATAAGTGCCCCCTGGATGGCGTAACAGGCGTAGAGGCCAGTCAGATGATCCGACAGCGATGCGCCAGTACCGCTGGGATTGTCATAGTCGGTCAGGACGCTGAGCAGGCCGCCCATGGCCTGTCCTATCGTGTCGTATCCCGGCCTGTCCCGGTAGGGACCATCGGAACCGAAGCCTGAGATGGAGCAGTATACGATTCCCGGATTCCCGGCACGCACCGCTTCATAGCCTAAACCCATGCCATCGAGGACTCCGGGTCTCATGTTTTCAATGATCACATCCGCCCCCTGTGCCAGCCGCAGGAAAATTTCTTTCCCTTCCGGCGCCTGCAGGTTCAGGGTGAGGCTGTGCTTATTTCGGT
Source organism: uncultured Sterolibacterium sp. (assembly GCA_903930535.1). GTDB lineage: Bacteria > Pseudomonadota > Gammaproteobacteria > Burkholderiales > Rhodocyclaceae > CAIYYX01. The sequence goes on from CAIYYX010000288.1 coordinate 6,173, forward strand.
TCAGGATGCAGAAAGTCGGGCTGTAACCTTCGCTCCCCCATCCGCGGAAAGGATCTCCCTGTCCCGGTATTTCGATCTTGGTCACATCGGCCCCAAGATCTGCCAATAGCATTGACGCGAACGGGCCTGCGATGTAGTTGGCGATCTCCAGGATCTTGATTCCGTGCAGTGCTCCTGCCATTGCTCCTCCAATTGTCCAGACCGGCTTCTGTATTCCGATTGCTACGGGAACATCACGCTACCGTAGGTTATATCTAGGAACGTGTCAATGCGCTTCCGCGCAACCAGCATCTTTAAGGAAGGTCTGAACGTGTCCGTCATCGTGATTGCCACGGCGCGGCGGGCCTCGCACCCAAAAACCCGTCATCGCGAGCCCGAAGGGCGCGGCGATCTTGCTGATGCGAAGAAGATTGCTTCACTTTGTTCGCAATGACAGAAGCGCGGCAACAGGCTGCTCGCGATACTGTAGATTCAACCATGCCCCCATGAGGTTGGATGCGCAGCCCTAGCCGCTGTATATAGAACGTGGGCGTCACCGCCCTTGACCGGCGTCAGTCGCCGCTCTTCACGTAAGCCCAAAGGGCCTTGATATCTTCCGGCGACAATTGGCTCTGCATGGCAGGCATCCCCTTCCCCTTGCCGTTCAGGACGGAATTGCGGAAGCGCTCGGGGTCGTCCCTGGGGAATTTGCGGAGATCAAAAGCCAGGCCCGGGTTCATCATCTCGTTGCCGTGGCAGGTTGCGCAAACCTCCCGATATAGCTCGCGCCCTTGCTCGGCTTCGTCGGCCATGGCCGGCACGGCGAGGCCGAACAGGACGAGGCCAAGGAGTGGCTTCAGCAAAGTCACTTCAAACCCGCTTCGTGCGCATCGCCGTCCCCTTGACCGGTGGAATCCAGGGGGTATCGGTCCAGCCGATGCCGCGCCGGACCACCTGCACGTCGATGAGATAGGGTTTCCCCTCGAAGGTGGACGCCTTGGCGCGGGCGAGTGCGGCTTTCAATTGATCCGGGTTGTTCACGACTTCGCCCTTGACGCCGAAGCCGGCCGCTATCGAGGCCATGTTCATGTCCGGACTGCCGAGGTAGCTATGCACGAAGTGACCCGTCTCGACCATGCGGCCGGAGGGCACATTGGCCAGCCCGCGCGAATGCGGACCGCCATAGGCGTGGTTGTTGTATACGACCACGATGACGGGCAGCTCCAGGCGCGCCATATTCCACAGGGCGTGCGGGCCGAAAAGGAAGGAGCCGTCGCCGACCAGGCAGATGACCTGCTGATTGGGGCGCGCGAGTTTGACGCCGGCCGAGGTGCCCACACCGGAGCCAAGATGGCCGCCGTAGTAGTAAAAGAGTTCTCGTCCGCCCACGGGATTGAAGTCGAAGGAGTGCATGGCCACCGAGCCGGCCTCATTCACGATGATGGCATCGGGATCGGCGAATTGCGCCACCTCCCAGGTGACGCGATCGGCAATGAGCGGCGCATTATTCCATTCAGGATTGTTGATTACCCCTTTCAACAACGCACGGGTGCGGTCCGTCGCCTGCCTCACTTGCAGCGCACGCTCCGCCGCCATCTGACGCAATTGCGGGGTCATGAGTTGCTCGAGCGCGGCGATCAGGTCATCCAGGCCGAGGCCGACATCGCAGACCAGGGGCACATCGGTCGCCATGACCTTGCCCATGTTGTTGTAATCGATGCGCATGTCGATGAATTTGATGCCGCGCGCCACGATGGGGGCGGGCCCATTGTGCTGCATCTTGTTGCCGACGTTGATGGCGACATCGTAGTTCTTCGGCCAGGTGATCGACGACAGGCTTCCCGCCGGCGCACCGCCGACCCAGAGGGGATGGGCTTCCGGGAAATTGGCCCAGAGTTGGCGCATCTGGGTCACGGGCATGCCGAGCAGTTCGGCGAGTTTCACGGCCTTGGCCACAGCCTTGGCCTTATAGATTTCATCGCCGACAACCAGGATGGGCATCTTGGCTTCCACCAGCATCCTGGCTGCCCGCTCGATTTCAGTCGGGTTCGGGCGCACGCGCATGCGCGTGTCGAAATGGCTTTGCCCGATGATTTCGGTGCGGGTGCGCTCCGCCGTATAGTCGGAATGCCAGGTCAGATAAGAGGGCCCGTGCGGCGGCGTCCAGGACGTCTTGAAGGCATGGCGCACCGTTTCGGCAATCATGGAGGGGCCGCGCGCCATCCACGAGTATTTCGTCAGGGGCTGCACCACCTGGTCCTGGTTGGCGATCTCCTCGAAGCTGTCCCGGCCGGCGCTGCGCGAGGGATCCGTGCGGTAGGAGTAGACCACCAGCGGGGTCTGCTCCTTGTGGGCATTGAACAACTGGCCCATGGCGTTCATTAAGCCCACGGCCCCCGCCTGCATGACGATCGCCGGCTGCTGCGAGGCCTTGATATAACCTGCCGCCATGGCGGCGCCGGGGCCCTCATGCGGCGTCAGAATATAGTTCAGTTGCGGCCTGTCGACCAAGGCTTCGTAAAAGGCGGCGTCCTCGCTGGCCGAGTTTCCGAAGACATACTTGACGCCGCAGGCCATGAGTTGTTCGGCAAGGCAGGCGCCGCCCGTGCCCTGGAACGGTTTCACCGGCGGCAGGACCGCCCCAGAAGGAGCCATCGTGGTCTGCGCTTCCGCCTCGCTGAGCGAAGACAGGACCAGTTTTGCGGCGGCAACCGTCAAACCCACCTTTTTCATATTGCTCAGAAAGCCGCGGCGCGAAATGGACTTCGACAGATACTTTTCGACTAGATCTCTCATCGACTGCTCCTATCGTGCATCAGCCTGCACATCAATTGGAAACGGCTTCCTGATTTCCGATCTCAGCGGGAAACGGACGGCGGCCTGGGCGAATTCGGACCGAAGTCCGTCGCGAGATAGCGGGCCATGGTCTTGATTTCTTCACCGGACCATGCCGCACCTCGACCCACCATGCGGTAGAGAGCCGCCTCCCAGGCGCGCGCGTCCTGACGCTGGTCGCGCCACATCGAGTCGTTGTGACACTGGGTGCATTTGCCGAGCAGCAGTTCACGCCCGGGATTGGCAGGGGCGACCGCATCCTGGGCGATGGCAGGGAAGGGCAGGAGAAGTGCAACAATCATTGAGCAGCCAAAGCGGCGCAGTCGCATTGCGTGTCTCCCTCTCAGACATTGACTGTCACGCATCTTACGCAAACGGGCGGATTCTCGGCAAACAAATTTTATCGACAGCAAAAATCCGCGCTTATGGCCCATCGCCGGCGGCGAGCAGCAAACTCACTTTCCAGGTGCGCACACACCGCTCACGCCCTCAGCCTAGCCATGATCTCGGCTGGATTGCGCTGTGCAACCCTTGACATAAATCTCCGCCCCAACCCGATCGATATGCGCGATCAATTCGGCATTACCAATCTGCCGGTACGGGGACAAGTCAACGGTATAAGGCAGCATCAAGTCGTCAATCTGATCCTCAATCTGCATGAATTCAGCGAACGGGATCTCGCCCCCTTGATGACGAGGTCGATATCGGAACCGCTACGGTGATTGCCTTTGGCGCGTGAACCATAGATCAGCACGGAATCAATGGCGCCGTGCCGCGCAAACACGCAGCCAAGCCTGTGCAGCGTCGCAGGGGGCAAGCCGAAAGGCACCTGCGTGCTCATGACAGGTATTTTTCCATTTCCGTTTTCAGCTTGATGAACTGTGGAAAGTACTACCCGGTGATGACTTCAACCAATTCATTGGCAGTGTCTTCATTGTAGGTATGGAATGAAACATTCCGGCTCTGGATCATCGCCATCCACTGCTCGCCATCGGCGATGAGTTCCACCTTGAACGCCTCTCGAGTGGCGTCTTTCGAGCCTTTGACATCCTGATTGCCCTGGTCTTGCAGGTAGTCCTTCAACACATTCCAGGCGAGCTCATGGGTGAATTAGAAGGCCTGGATCACGCCTTGTTTTTCCAGAGGCGAGAGTTCGCGCCGCTCGCTCAGTTCAACCGCGTCTTGCAGTTGCCGCAAAGCTTTCTTATAGTTGGCGAATCGCTGCTGCCAGCGGATATCCTGATTGCCCATGATCTAATCCTCTGCGGGTTCTCGGCAATGGCCCGGATCAGAGGGTGTTCAGTGCTTATGTTCCATCACCGGCGGCGCGGTCAGTTCGCGCACTTCCGCCTTCACTTCCAGCATCATGGACTTTTTGTCGCGGCCCTCCAGCTTCAGCGTCAGGGGCACGATATCGCCTTTTTTCAGCGGCTTCGCAAGCCCCATCAGCATGATGTGATAGCCGCCCGGCTTCAGTTCGACCGTCTTTCCCGCAGGCAGATCCAGCCTGGAAACGGCGCGCATTCTCATGACATCCTTCTCCATCACCATCTCATGGACTTCGGCCTGCTTGGCGGCCGGACTGGTCACGCCGAGCAAAGCGGCAGCCTCGCTCGCCTTCAACTCCAGGAAGACGCCTGTAGCGGTTTGACCCGTCACCGTGCCGCGCACCCAGGCTCCGGAAACCGAAACCGTCTGCCCCCAGGCCGGCAGAGCCAGGAAACAGGCTGCGATTGCGCCGCGGCGCATGAGACTTTGAATCAACATTGACTTCTCCTCTTCGGTGGATTTCTCTCGGGCTAGGACCCGACCTACAGGACATACCTCGCCAAATCCTCGCTCTGCGAAAGCTCCTTCAAGCGGGTGTCGACATAGGCCGCATCGATGGTCACCTTCTCGATGCTGCTGCGGCCTGCTGCGAAGGAAACATCCTCGAGCAGCTTCTCCATCACCGTGTAAAGCCTGCGGGCGCCGATATTCTCGGTCGTTTCATTGACCGCGAAGGCGATCTCGGCGAGGCGGCGAATGCCGTCCTTGGCAAAGTCCAGCGTCACCCCCTCGGTGGACAACAGTGCCTGGTACTGGCGCGTGAGGCAGGCATCGGTGGCGGTCAGGATGCATTCGAAATCATCGATGGACAGCGAGTCGAGCTCGACGCGAATCGGGAACCGCCCCTGCATCTCGGGGATGAGGTCGGAGGGTTTGGCCAGATGGAAGGCGCCGCTGGCGATGAACAGGATGTGGTCGGTCTTGATCATGCCGTACTTGGTGGATACCGTCGTGCCCTCGACCAGCGGCAGGAGGTCGCGCTGCACGCCCTGGCGCGAGACGTCGGCGCCCTGCATCTCGGAGCGCGTCGCGATCTTGTCGATCTCGTCGAGAAACACGATGCCGTTCTGTTCGACATTCCTGAGCGCCTGCGCCTTGATTTCCTCGTCATTGACGAGGCGGGCCGCCTCCTCGTCGGTGATGGCCTTCAGTGCGTCCTTGATTTTCAGCTTGCGCGTCTTCTGCTTCGCGCCGCCGAGATTCTGGAACATGCCCTGGATCTGCTGGGTCAGTTCCTCCATGCCGGGCGGTGCGAATATTTCCATCTGCGCCGAGACTGCGGCGATCTCGATCTCGATTTCCTTTTCGTCGAGTTCGCCCTCGCGCAGTTTCTTGCGAAACTTCTGCCGCGTGCCCGAGTCCTCTGTCTCGCCTACCGCCACCGACCTCGCCGTGGGCAACAGGGCGTCGAGCACGCGGTCTTCGGCGGCGTCCTGCGCCCTGTCGCGCACGATGCGCATCGCCGCCTCGCGAGCGTCCTTGATCGCCGTCTCGGCCAGGTCGCGGATGATGGTATCGACGTCGCGCCCGACATAGCCGACTTCGGTAAACTTGGTCGCCTCGACCTTGATGAAGGGCGCGTTGGCGAGCCTGGCCAGACGCCTTGCGATCTCCGTCTTGCCGACACCGGTGGGCCCTATCATCAGGATGTTCTTGGGCGTGATCTCCGTGCGCAAGGGTTCTGCCACCTGCGCCCGGCGCCAGCGGTTGCGCAGCGCGATGGCGACGGCACGCTTGGCGCGGGACTGACCGACGATGTGCTTGTCGAGTTCGGAGACAATCTCCGCCGGCGTCATCTGGGTCATGTAAATCGAGGGTCTCAATCGTATGCGACTGGTTGGTATAGATGCACAGATCGCCGGCGATGGTCAGCGCCTTCTTGACGATTTCGGCGGGCGAATACTCGGTGTTCTCGAGCAGCGCGCGCGCCGCGGAATGGGCGTAAGGGCCGCCGCTGCCGATGGCGACTAAGCCTTGCTCGGGTTCGAGCACATCGCCGTTGCCGGTGATGATGAGCGAATGCTCGCGATCGGCCACCGCCAGCATCGCCTCCAGACGGCGCAGCATGCGGTCGGTACGCCAGTCCTTGGCGAGTTCGACAGCACTCCTCAAGAGATTGCCCTGGTGTTTTTCCAGCTTGGCCTCGAAGCGCTCGAACAGCGTGAAGGCGTCCGCCGTGCCGCCGGCGAAGCCGGCAAGGATTTTTTCACTGTAGAGCCGCCGCACCTTGCGCGCAGTGCTCTTGATGACGACATTGCCGAGCGTCACCTGGCCGTCGCCGCCCAGGGCGACGACGGATCCGCGCCGGACGGAAAGAATGGTGGTGCCGTGATATTGTTCCATGGTGTTCGCTAGTCTACCGGACCGGCTGGTCCGGGTTCAGTATTTCCGCGTTTCCACGGTGGCGATCTCGCCGATGCCGATGACGGCGAAGAGGCCCGCGACGAGGTGGCTGACCCCCCTGATGAGCACGCGTTTGCCCGCCACCTGCAAGGCCAGCAAGGCATTGAGCAGCATGCCGGCACTGACAAAGTCCATGCGCTGCAGCCGACTGGCGTCGATGACGAGATCCTCCTGCCCTTCCGCAGCGGCAAGAATTGCAGCGAAGGCGGCAGCACCGGCGCCGACCATTTCCCCCGAGAGGCTGGGTACGCCGCTTTGCTGCGGCGCCGGCATGGCAATTGCTGCGACGGGCTTCACGCGCGGCGCCTCCCAGGACGGCGGCGACATTTCGAAGGTGATGGCATATTGCAACGCCGTTTCCTCGAACGTTTCCTGCCGATACAGCCGCTGGAAGAGCTCCAGGAGCAGCAACCACACGGCCTCGTTCTCTCGCTCGCCGGGGACGAGTTTCCGCTTCAGAATGGTGGCAAGATGGTCCGAGCCGTTCAGGACGCACTCGCGCTTCTCCATCCTGAGCTTCTTCAGGGCGGATAGCAAAAGGGAGCAGCCGCCGTTATCCGCATCCTGCAACCTCGACAAATCCAGCCTCACCCATTGGTTGCCGGCCGCCATCTTCAGCAGTTGCTTCAAGACCTCGTCGCTCTTGGCGTTGAGCACGGGGGTCAGCGCCATGAAGGCCCGACCGCCGGTAGCCATCGCCGGGTCGCGCACCTCGGAGAGTGACTCGACCCAGGTCGACGGCGATTTCTCGAAGCGCGCCGCGTAAGCGAGCGCCAGCGTCTCGAAGGCATCGCGCTTGCCGGCGAGCTGATACAGCTCGAACAGCATGTCCCAGGCCTGCTCGCTGGCGCGGCCTTCCTTCACCGCCGGTTCCAGCGCCACGCGGGCGGCGGCGGCCTGGTCGCTGGCAAACAGCATCGCCGCCTTCTCGACGCAGGGATCGAGTTGCGGCGCCGTCAGACTGAGTTCGATATTCGGCGTGCCCGCCGCCTCTTCGGCAGCGGCCTCGGGCGGCAATGCTGCCGCCGGCTCAGGGGGCGGCGCCATGGGCGGCTTGAGCTTGATGGCTTCAGGCTTGGCCGCGGGCTGCTTCTTGCCGAAAAGAGAAAAGACCAAGGGGCTACCCTGTTCCGCGCCGTTCATGGCGCAATGACGTATCGGGAAAGGCGTTTCTAGCATATCGCCGCGGGTGGCGCAATTCCGTCATCATTTTTCCCATCGGCCAACCTGGATGTCAGCGGCGTTGTCAGACCGGTGCATCGCCATCCCGGTCAGCGCCAGCGCCCACACCACCACGGGACCGGTGGGCAAGTCGAACAGCGTGGACAGTCCCAAGCCCAGCGCATAAGCCACCGCGCCCAGACAGTAAGCCGCGGGCAGACGGCGGCGGGGCGCATAAGCACGGCAAGCCAGCGCGGGAACGATCAGACTGGCAAAAACCAGATAGACCCCGACCAACTGCACCGATGCCGTCACGGCGAAGGCGAACAGCCCATAGAAGCCGAAGCGCCCGAGCCTGTCGCCGAGCCGGAACCACAAGGCCAGGATGATAGCGGAGAGGACAGCCACCGGCAGCAATTGCGCATAGCCCACCCAGAGGATTTGACCCGCCAGCAATTCCTGCAGATGTTCGCCGCCATGCGGATTGTTCGCCACCAGAATCACGCCGCCGCTGGCCGCCAGAACGAACAGCACTCCGATCAGGGCCTCCTGAATTTCAGGCCAACGCTTCTCGCTCCAGGTCAGCAGTGCCGCGCCCAGCAGGGCCGCCGAAACCGCGGCCACCTGTGCCACCCAGCCCGCCGGCTCGAAGCCCATCCGGTCCGCCGCGATCACCCCGAGCGTGGCGATCTGGGCGATTGCCAGATCGATGAACACGATGCCGCGCGACAGCACCTGCATCCCCAGCGGCACATGGGTAGACAGCACCAGGAGGCCGGCCAAGAAGGCGGGGAGGAGGATGGAAAGATTGAACGCATCGAGATTCATGGCTTCCTCGCGGATTATTTAAGCGCGGCCAAGAGTTTATTCACCGTATCGCCATACAGGCCAAACAAATCCTTTGCCTGCTCAGAGCCACCGACGGTGAAGGGCAGCACCACGACAGGAATCTTGGCGCGCTCAGACAGCCACTGCGAGCCTCTTGCGTCATTGTAGACCGAGCGCACTACCGCCCGCGCAGGCTGCCTCTGCAACTGCGCCAACACCTCGGACAAATGCACGGCGGTGGGCTCGACGCCCGGCTTGGGTTCGAGCGTAGCGATCTCCCGCAGGCCAAGCCAGTTTTCGAGATAAACGAAGGCCTTGTGATGCACTACGATGGCCATGCCTTTGAGCGGCGCAGCCTCTCTTTCCCAGTTCGCGATCGCCGCACTCCAGCGCGCGGCGAATGTCTTGTAATTGCCTTGGTAGAAGGCGGCGTTGGCCGGATCCACTTCTGCAAGACGTTTCGCCAGACCCGCGGCCGCCAGGCCAATATTGCGCGGGTCGGTCTGGATATGCGGATTGCCGCCGGGGTGAATGTCGCCCAAGGCGCGGTCCACTCTCGCCGGCACTTCCAGCATGCGCACGAATTGCGAAGCCTCGAAGTAGCCCGGCTGTCCGGACTGGATTTTCGCATTGCCGGCCTGCTGCTGCAGGATGGGCAGCCAGCCGATTTCCAACTGCGCGCCTGTGCACACCAGCAAGTCGGCGCTGCGCGCACGCGCCAGCAGGCTCGGCTTGGCCTGGACGCGGTGCGGATCCTGGAAGGCGTTGGTGGCATTGTAGATGCTCACCTTGTCGCCGCCCAGTTCCTGCGCCAGGGCGCCCCATTCCGGCTCGCAGGCCAGGATGTTCACCACGGCGAAGCTCGGGGTTGCGAAGACGGCCAGCGCGGCACACATCACTCCGGTCAGCAAGGATTTGATGCTGAGCATGATATTTTTCCTAGAATTTGTGGGCGCCGTGGGCGCCCAGACTCATCTGGTATTGCAGGAAGACCTGGTTGTCCGTGACGCCCTGGAGGGATTTGTCCTGGGCGAACTGCAGCCGGATGCGGGAAAATTCGCTGGGGTTATAGTCCAGCATCAGCGCGTTCCTCGCCGGAGCGTAACCAGGGCGCAGCAGATTGGCGTTGTTGGCTCCGTAATCGACCGCGCCGGTGGCTAGCCGATCGCTGCGCAGGCCCACTCGCCAATACGGGGCGAACTGATAGATGCCCTGCAGGTACCAGCCGGATTGCGTGGCGGCATAGCTTCCCGGCAATGCATCGTTGAAGACCAGATTGCCATTCTCGATGCGGCGCAGGTATTCACCCTGCAACTTGAAATGGGTGATGTGGGCATTGCCCATCGGCGCCCATTTCCAGACGCCGTCGGCAATCCATAATTTGCTGCTGCCGGTGAAGCTGTTGCTGACGGTCGTGCCCACCGTGCCGATATCGTTCCACTGGCGATCCTGTGGCGCGGTAGCGAGCAGCGATAGCCCGCCCCGCCAACTGTGACTCATGCCGACGTCGCCGCCGGCATGAGCGAAAATCGCGCTGGCGCCCGAGCCGTTCTTGTTGCGGCCACTGCCCGGATAATGGGCGCCGCGGCCTACTTCCGCGCCGATTTCCAGGAAGGTGTCGGTGGCTGCTACCCAACGCATCTGCACACCGTCGTTGTTGAACTGTCCGCCCAGAAAAGCCTGATAGGCCAACGGCGCATCGACAAAGTCCCAGGTATGGGCATGCTGCTCGTTGAAATAACCGATGCCGGAGAAATAACGGCCTGCTTTCAACGTCAATCCCGCCGGCAGGGTAGTGGTCTGCACGAAAGCCTCCTCGGTGGACACGGTGTTGTCGGGATGGATGGAAAAATTCATCGCCCCGTAGAACAGTTGGTCGACATTGGCCGAGATGCCCAACTCAGTTTCCCCCAGGCTGAAGCCTCGCCTCGGCCTAACGTCGGCCAAGGGGTCGTTGGGCAGAGGGAAGCCGGTGATCTGGTAAGCCGCGGGATTCCTGGACAGGTTGCCGTACAAACCGGACAGGATTAGCGATATGTTCGGATTGAAGGCATTGGCGCCCGTCGGCGCGGACTGCGGCGGCACAGCAGCGATGGTTTCTGCCTTGGCCGCCACGACCACAGCGGCCGTCGCTTGCCTCTCGGCCTGGGCCAGTCTCTGCTCGAGCGCAGTGATGCGCTGCTCGTAGGAATCCCTGAGTCGCTGCAATTCCTGGCGCAGCGTCGTGATGTCGTCGGCGGCGAAGGCCGCCTGCGGCAGGAGGAGGATAGCAACGCACGCAACTGCGGCCACCATGAAAGATTTTTTCAGCATGTCTGCTCCAAAGCATAGGGGACTGTCCTCCGCGTTCGCGCTGCGGAGGGGCCTTTCAATGCGGTTTCAGAGCAGGGCGGGAGGCGCGCGGGCGCGGTACTGGCTTGAGAAATGCGCCGTCGTGCCGAGGGCTGCGTGCCGCTGCGGTGCGCTCGGGAGCTGACGCACCGCAAGCGTCAGGCCGGACGGCAGTGGTGCAGCGTCAAGCGTGGCGAAGGCGGCGCAGGTGGTGCACACATGGGAGAGGTCCGGCAACTTGCCGCGGCTGCCGCCATCTTGCTGCTCTCCCACTGATTCGGCGCGGGCGCCCAGGTGACTCAGCAGATGGACGAACGCCGCCTGCTGCGCGCCGAGAAGGAACAGGGTGCAAAGCAGAACCAGTGTGACGGCGTAGCGGCGGGACAGGGTGCTCATGCTTCCATGATAACAAAACAAATCATGGCAAAGTCAGACCGCTTCCAACTGAGCGAGCGGCATGTGGCTAACCGCAAGGTGATGGAGGTCGGCCTTCTTGCTCGCATGTTGCACGTCGATGCCGACCAAATCGCCGGCGGCATCGTAGTCGAGTACCACCCCATCGGAAACTTTGTCCGAATCCACTGAGGGTCTATCCGCGAGATGGATGTATAGCGAATCCGTCGCCGCGTCGTAGTTGAGTCTCATGGCTTGAATCTCCTGTCGGGAAAGGGATTATGCAGCGTCACACCATCGGCCATCGTCACCACACGCAAGAAGCGTCCGAGTTCCGCAACATATAGCCAATGGCGAATGCGGCCATCCTCGGGTTGAACCTCGCTACGTACCGGATTTGCCAGCGCAGCCTCGCACCACTCCAGACGAATATAGGGCCGTTTTTCCAGCACCTCATTTTTGAAGTAGTCGGTCATCGGCAGCATGAAGTACATGGTGCCCCCGGAACATGGGGTGCGTCAAACCCTATCCAGGGAAACGCTGATTAAGTACAAGTTTGTTATTGCGATTGCCACGCCCCTTTGGGGCTCGCGATGACGGACTTGATCAGCGTTTCCCTGGAAAGAAAGCCCGGTTCATCCACGCAGATTCAGCCAACCTGGCAAACCAGCCCCTTCAGGTATTCCCCCTCGGGGAAGTCGAGCAGCACCGGATGGTCGGAGGCGGCCGACAGGCGGCGGATGATGCGAGCTTCAACATGGGCGTCTTGCGCCGCGCCGGCGACGATCTTCTGGAACAGTTCGATGCCTATGCCGCCCGAACAGGAATAGGTCATCAATATCCCGCCCGGGCAGAGCAGCCTGAAGCCATACAGGTTGATGTCCTTGTAGGCGCGCGCAGCGCGCTCGGCGTGGGCAGGGGAAGGAGCAAACTTGGGCGGATCGAGGACGATCAGATCATACTTTTCGCCGGCCGCGGCCAGGGCGCGCAACTCACTGAAGACATCGGTCTCGCGCCATTGCGCGAGACCTGGATCGAGTTCCGGATTCAGGGCGAGGTTGTTCGCGGCAGAAGTCAGCGCCGGGCCTGAGCTGTCTATGGAGAGCACGGAGACGGCGCCGCCGGAGAGCGCCTGCAGGGAGAATCCGCCCGTGTAGCAGAAGCAGTTGAGCACGCGCCGCCCGCACGCGAGTTGTTTGAGCAACTGCCTGTTGTCGCGCTGATCGAGATAGAAACCGGTCTTGTGGCCGGCGACGATGTCTACCTCCATGCGCACGCCGGACTCCTCGATAACCAGAGGGAGAACCGGCTCGTCGCCATGAAGCCAGCCACAACGCGGCAACAGGCCCTCGAGGGTGCGCAGATCGGCGTCCGAGCGCTCATAGACGCGGGCGCAGCCCGTGGCCTTGATCAGCGCAGCGGCGATGGCATCGCGCCATTTCTCGGCGCCGGCGGAAGACAGCGCCAGCACCAGGGTGTCGCCATAGCGGTCGCAGATGACGCCGGGCAGTCCGTCGGACTCTGCATGGACCAGACGCAGAGCCTGCCTCCCGGCGAGATCCGGCAAGGCGGCGCGGCGCGCGAGCGCCTGCGCGATGCGTCGCTTGAAGAAGGCGTCGTCGATGGTCTCGGCCGGATCGAAGCTCCAGACGCGGGTGCGTATGCGCGATTCGGGGCTAAAGGCGCCTTTGCCCAGAACGCGTCCATCCGCGCTCGCTATCTCGACCGTGTCGCCGCTTTTCGCGCGGCCGACGATGCGCTCCACGGCGCCGTCGAATATCCAGGGATGGCGGCGCAGCACCGAGCGCTCCCGGCCCGGCTTGAGAATCAGTTGGCTCATGCCGCCTCCGAAGGGCCGCCCCGAGAAGGCGGCGAGCAATCATAAGGAAGCTGCGTCACCCCATTCCTTGTGAAGGGGGCCGGGGGGAAGGTTCTCATGCGCCCGGAGACTATTTGTCCCGCAGCCAGGTGACGATGATGCGAACGACCTTGCCGCCGATGTTCGGATGCGCCTGCGGAGGACTCTCGAGATGCAGAGTGTCGCCGTCGAAGCGGTAGGCGCGGATCTGCTCCGTCCCGACCCAGGACTCGTTCCATGCCGCCTCGACCTTGGTGATCACCTTGCCGCCCTCCAAGCGATACTGTCCCGTGTAGGAAATCATCGTGCGCAAGGCGGTCGAGCGCTCCTCGTCGGTGGTGGGCACCTTGCGCCCCTCGGCGGTCACCAGGGCGAGCCAGCGGCCAGCCGCGGTGGCGATCTGGTAGCCGCGCGGGTGGGCGCCCAGCACGGGCGTGCGCTGCTTCGTTTCTACGTCCTCATAGAGGACGGACACCAGTTTCCAGTTGCCGACGATCTGCTCCCTGTCATCAGCCAGGGCAGGCAGGGAAAACGCGGTGGCGAACCAGGCCGCGCCTATCAGGACTGCTTTCATATCGATGCTCCTCTGTGAAAAACTCATGGCCCTCCCGCGGCAGGGGACCATTATGCTTGAGAAGGGAACTTCGCACATCAGATACACTGGCCGCCATGACACAGGCAATGATCCCCTACGACAACAACGCCGCGGAAGAAGTCCTCGCCCATACCCGGCGCTGGCTGGAGCGCGCCGTCATCGGCCTGAACCTCTGCCCATTCGCAAAAGGGGTCTTCGTCAAGAAACAGATCCGCTATGCCGTGACCGCTGCGGTCACGGCCGACGAATTGCTGGCCGAACTGGAACAGGAACTCTCCCTGCTGGAGAAAACCGACCCGGCCACACTCGACACCACCCTGCTCATCCACCCGCGGGCGATGACGGATTTTCTCGACTACCATTTCTTCCTCGCCGAAGCCGATGCACTGAACCGCAAGCTGGGTTTCGAAGGCGTATTCCAGATCGCCGGCCTGCACCCGCGCTACGAGTTTGCCGGCAGTGCGCCAGAGGACATCGCCAACCACACCAACCGCTCGCCCTATCCGATGCTGCATCTCTTGCGGGAGAGCAGCATAGACCGCGCCGTCGCCGCCTTCCCCGATGCGGCGGAAATATTCGAGCGCAATGTCGAGACCCTGGAGAAGCTCGGGCACGAGGGCTGGCGCAAGCTTTGGCTGGTTTGATTCAGGTCTGCGCAGCGGCCAACGCTTGTGCGCGGCCGCCGGACCCGAAAGAAAAAGCTGCCGGGAAAGCGGTCACAGCCAGGAGAGGAAATACTGCATTCTGATAGAATGAAATCGGGTACGCAGGCCGGCAAGGGCTGTATCTTAATGATGCCCAGCGCAAAACCTGCCTCTGATCCTCGGCTCAAACAGGAATGGCATGACGACACGTCGCACCTTCATCAAAATCCTTGCGGCGATGCCCCCGGCCCGGTATCGGGGATCGTCTGTACACGGATCGCCTCACCCTGGTGAATTTCGATGAAGACCGTGTCGAATTCAACAATGGGAAAACGGTCACGGACTTGATGGGCAACATGATCAAGCGTGGCTCTGCCCAGCACGATATCCCGGTTCAATACATCCCTGCCGAGTTTCAGGTCGGCAAGAGATGGACCGCCGCTTTCAGCGAATCCGTGAGTTCTCGCGGACAGAGGGAAGTAAAACTGTGGCTCGTGCCGGGCATGAATTTTGAAATCAGGAGTGAATACATTACCAGGAACAGAAAGGGGCGTTTCCGCAAAACCGACAGGTACGGGCTCGTCTCGATGCGGCAGCAGGCGAGCGGCATGACGTGCGCAGCAGCGGCAGGTGGAGCGCAGCGCAATCTGGTCATCAAGAGCAATTGCCCTGCCTGATGATGACGACAGGAACCCTTTCTCTCGTCTGGCTCCATAGTCTTGAGGTGCCATTAACGTGAGAATTAAGACCAATCTGCGGTGGGTCAATTCCTTCACGAAAAAACTGCAGAATCCCCGCACGTCCGCATCCTCTTACACGGCTGACATCCTGGCGCTTCGCCTTGGGGCGTCCGTGGCCGGTTTGCTTATTGTGGCTGCAACCACATGGGGACTCATGCAACTCCATGAGATGGCCAAGACGCGGATTTCCGCGTCTGCGCAGCATAGGGTCTTGGCGCTGGATCAGACCATCGAGGGCGCGATCGATTCCATTGACCTGTCCTTGCTCGCCTCCGCCGACGAAATCAGCCGGCAATTGTCCGCCGGAAGAGCAGACCCGAAATCGATCACGGCCATGCTGATTCGTCAGCAGAATCGCTTGCCGATGGCGGACAACCTGCGTGCGAGTGACGAACGGGGTGAAGTTCTCTACGGTTCCGGCACAGACTCGCCACCCCTCAACATATCCAACCGCGGCAATTTCCTCCAGGCAATAAACAACCCGGATGCGGGCTTGTACATCAGCAAGGCCATGGTTGGGCTGCACAAGGACCGCTGGCTCTGGTTGTTTTCGCGACGAATCAACAAGGCCGACGGTTCCTTTGGCGGGGTGGTCATTGCCTCCGTCTTCCTCGACCAGATCGAAAATATACTTGCCAAGACATCCTTCGACGCCGGTGGTGTCGCAACGATTCGCGACGCCGACCTGGGAATCATTGCCCGTTATCTCTCCGGCGCCACGAACACCATCCCCTATGGGGACAGGCGGGTACCGCAGCCATTTACCGCGGCCCTGCAGACGGCTCCGCAGGCGGGAAGCTATGAGAGTGGAGACGCTAGTATTGACGGAATTAACCGCTTTCATGCCTATCTGCGTAACGCAAAGTACGGCTATTTAATCAATGCAGGAATCTCCAGCGAGGCTGCGCTGTCAGAGTGGCGCAGGCAAGCCGGGATTGCTGCCGGGATGCTGGCCGCCTTCCTGCTCTCCTCGGCGGCACTCGTGTGGCAAATTGGTCGCGCATGGCGACGCAAGGAAATGGCCTTGGAGGAAATCCGCAAAGGGGAAGACCGATTCCGAACCCTCACCAGGATGTCCTCGGACTTCTACTGGACGACGGATGTCGAGCATCGAATCACCTCACGCAACACCAACGTCTATCCGCATTCGCTGCTTGGCTGGGCCACAGGGATCGGCCAACGCCGCTGGGATATACCCAGTCTTTCCCCGGACGAAGCAGGATGGCGGGCACACCGGGCCACGCTGGACACGCGCCAATCGTTCCGGAATTTTGCTATCACCCGCCTTGGCAAAGACGGCGTCGTCCGCCATCTGTTGCTAAGCGGCGATCCGATTTTCACTGCGGAGGGCGACTTTACCGGCTACCACGGCGTCGGCAAAGACACGACAGAAATCAAGATTGCCGCGGACAATCTTCGCGTCGCCGCCACAGCCTTCGAATCGCAGGAAGGCATGATGATCATGGATGCCAATCATGTCGTTCTCCGTATCAACCTCGCCTTCACGGAAATGATGGGCTTCACCGCCGCGGAAGCCGTTGGCCAGACAGCGCGTATGCTCAGGACGCCTCGCCATGATGACGCTTTTTATGCAGCAATGTGGGAGACCATTGATCGCTGCGGGAAATGGCAAGGGGAAGTCTGGAACCGTTGCAAGAATGGCGAGGATTTATCCGTTTGGCTCATGATCTCAGCCGTGAGGGGGCAGGAGGGTGCCGTGACCCATTATGTCGCTACGCAAACGGATATCACCGAGCGCAAGCGCGGCGAGCAGGCACTGCAAGAAAGCGAGGAGCGTTTCCGTTCTCTCACCGAGATGTCATCAGATTTTTACTGGGAGACAGATTGCGAACATCGCTTTACGATGCGAAGCTCGGCTCTTGATGTGGAAATTTTGCCGCCATGGCGCACAACGGTCGGTCAGCGCCGCTGGGAACTGCCCAGTCTGACACCGGATGAAGCAGGATGGCTGGCGCACAGGGCAGTGCTGGACGCACGCCAACCGTTTCGGCAATTCGAACTTTCTCGCCGTGGTGGAATGGGTGCCGTCCACCATCTCTCGCTGAGCGGCGATCCGATTTTCGATACCGCGGGAAACTTCACTGGCTATCGCGGCGTCGGCAAAGACATAACTGAACGCAAGCTTTCTGATGAGAAACTGCGCATCGCCGCCATCGCCTTCGAGGCGCAGGAAGGCATTCTAATCACGGATAGCAACAACGTGGTCCTGCAAATCAATAGAGCCCTCACAGAAACAACGGGCTATACGGCCAAGGACTTCAGAGGAAAGACTGCGGCTCTGCTACGATCCACTCGCTATAAACCGGATTTTTATGCGGCGATGTGGGAGAGCATCCATCGCAACGGAACATGGCATGGAGAAGTATGGATCCGGAGGAAGAACGGCGAGGATTTTCCCGTTTTGCTCTCCATCACCGCCGTTAGAGGACAGGATGGTACGGTTACACATTATGTTCATACGCGCACGGATATATCCGAACGCAAGAAAGAGGAACTCAAAAGAATTCAGGCAACGCAGGATTTGTGGCGTACGCTGGATCTGGTCGAGAGAAAGGAGCGCGCAAAGTCGGAATACCTTGTGGCCACAAACCATGACCTGCGGCAACCACTCTGCGCAGCACAGCTATCCGCGCATAGCCTGAGTTTGACCCCGCTCGACGGCCAGCAACTGACTTTCCTGAAAAGAGTCCAGCTATCGCTGACCGACATGTTTGACCAGGTGAAATCCTTGCTGGATGCGTCCCGGCTGGAGAAGAGTGAGTATCAGCTATTCGAGCATGACATCCCGACCACAGAGCTTTTTCAGAATCTGGCCAGAACCTTCGACCCAATTGCTCAGGCGGCGAATGTCCAACTGCTGTTTCGCGCGGGTGAGACCGTTTTGCATACCGACCACAAACTGATGACCAGGCTTCTTGGCAATCTGATCGACAATGCCATCAAGTTTTCTCCGGGAGGAATCGTGCTGGTCTGCGTTCGGCGCAGCAAGAATGGGCAGAGGTTACAAGTCCGCGATAACGGCCAGGGCATGGCCGTCATCCATCATCAATCAGTGTTCGATGACTTCTACCAGATCGGGAACAGGGAGGGCGGCCCGAATACCGGCTATGGCCTCGGCTTATCCATCGTCAGCAGGCTTGCCCGATTGCTCGGGTGCAGGATCAGCATGACCTCGGCTATCGGCAAGGGAAGTGCGTTTTCGCTTTTCATACCGAACAGCAGGGAACCGAAACATTGATTTCTGCTCGGCGGCTTGACGGTCGAATACGCGGCTTCCATACTCCGCATGGTCGAGAGCGCCGGCATTAAAAAATCATCATTCAAACCAAAGGAGAACAAAGTGAAACGTCTATTTTTCATCGCCATGGGTTTGCTGGTTGTCGCGTTTGGCGGTTACGGCTGTACAAGCCAGCCGGTCGGTTCTGGGTGGGTTACATTGATAGACAACGACAAGGGGCTGGAGAACTGGAACCGCATCGGCGATGCCAACTGGCGGGCGGAGGGCGGTGCCATCGTGGCCGACAAAG
Organism: uncultured Sterolibacterium sp.; assembly: GCA_903930535.1. GTDB lineage: Bacteria > Pseudomonadota > Gammaproteobacteria > Burkholderiales > Rhodocyclaceae > CAIYYX01. The sequence continues at coordinate 24,817 of CAIYYX010000288.1, forward strand.
GCAAGGGCGGGTATCTCGTCTCAAAAAATGCCTACAAGGATTTCGAGATCTACGCCGAGTTCTGGGCCGAGTCCGATACCAATAGCGGCATTTTTATTCGCGCTTCTGATCCCAATAATGTCACTTCCAAGGATGCCTATGAAGTGAACGTCTGGGATATCCGGCCGGATCAGACTTATGGCACGGGAGCGATCGTCGATACAGCGGCGGTGCCGCTGCCGAACAATTTCAAGGCCGGCGGCAGGTGGAACACCTTCGAGATCTCGGCGGTAGGCTCGGAATTGACCGTCAAGTTCAACGGCGTCGTCTCCGCCCGCGCGCAGGACAGCAAACACGCCAGCGGACCCTTCGCGCTGCAATACGGCGTCGGCATCAAGGGCGCCACCAGCGCCCCCATCAAGTGGCGCAAGGTGCAGATCAGATCGCTATAGCCTGCGTATTTGACGGCTTGGTTTGAGGCGAGTAAATTCTAGCCGGCCGTGGTCATTGCCTATACCCATCGGCACAGGCGCTGCGGCTTTTGTTTTGCTCGCTCGAAACGGATCCCAAACATTCTAGAGGAGAATAAGGAATGAAAATGTCGATATTATCGGCGGGCGCAGCAGCGATCTCGCTGATCGCGGTGCCCGTAACCACTGCGCATGCGCAGGAGATGTCTTTTTTCGTGACCAGCGTGGGCAGCGGCAAGGGGGCTGACCTGGGCGGTCTGGGCGGCGCCGACGCGCATTGCCAGTCGCTGGCCAAGGCCGCCGGTTCGAAACTGACAAACTGGCGGGCGTACTTGAGCACCACCGCTCCGGGCGGCGAGGCGGGCGTCAATGCCCGGGATCGCATCGGCAAGGGTCCGTGGAGCAACGCCAAGGGCGTGGTCGTGGCGATGAGTGTCCAGGACTTGCATTCGGATGCAAACAAGATCAACAAACAGACCGCCTTGACCGAAAAGGGCGAGATCGTCTCCGGCCGCGGCGATGCGGTCAATGCCCACGATATGCTCACCGGCTCGGATCCGTCGGGAAACTATTCGACGGCGGGCGGCGATACAACCTGCTCCAACTGGACCAGCAGTGATGCAGGTTCGGCCATCCTCGGCCACCACGATCTGATCGGACTGAAGGATACGCGCCACATGAAGTCATGGAACTCCTCGCATGGCTCGGCGGCCTGCAGCCAGGACAAACTGAAGGCCACCGGCGGCGCAGGTCAGTTCTACTGCTTTGCCGCAAACTGATCGCGGCTAAGTCAGGCCGGGGGCGAGATCATGGAATCGCGCCGCAGGAAGAGCGTCTCGGCCGGCCGAGACGCTTTTTAAGCATCCGCTGGGCGGTAACATGACAGGCCGAATGCTTGCGACGAGCCGGAATCGAACTTTCGCTTGGCCACCACATATCCTTGCAATTGGACGGCACTAAAGGTTGCAATTGGACGGCGCTAAACGGCCGTCATGCCCGCTGGCGCAGTGCGAACTGGCCGGGCACCGCCCGCGCTTTCTCGATACGCTGTTCGCCGGCGCCTTCAAGACCCGCAAAACCGAGCGCCTGGGCAAGGCGCTGGCCGGGCGCGTTACCGCCGCCGGATAGCCGCCGGCCAGACAGCCCGGCTGATCAACATCAGTGATCTGGCGAGCCCCTTCCAGTTGAGCCGCCCCACCATCCGCGATTACGTCACACTGCTTGAGCGGGTCTTTCTTCTGGAAGAACTCCCGCCGTGGCACACCAACCGCCTGAGCCGCCTGGTCAAGACGCCGAAACTACACGTCAGCGACACGGGGCTCGCCTGTGCCCTGCTGGGTCTTGATGCCGACGCGCTGATGCAGGATCGGTCGAGGGCTTTCGCTACTCCGGGCCATTCAAGCGCAGTGCGATCGTGTGGGATCAAACAAGCCTGACAAGTTTCTTACGTGACCCGCAGAATGCAATCCCCGGGAACCGCATGCCGTTTTCCGAAGTAACTGACGAGACTGAGTTGGCCGCCTTGGTCGAGTACTTGGGCAAGGTTCTGAAATAGGGCGAGTCGGCATAGCATTCTTCTGGCTGGAGGGGGCTGCTACTATTGCGCTCCTCTTGGGTTGCCGACTCACTGCATAAACCAACTATCGTGGCGACGGACTGCTTGGGAGATCCGGGTGTAACTCACACTCTGGGCCATTACCGGTCCCCCAACTTTCTTCTCTAGACCGGCCACCCATCAAGCGACGTCTCAAGTAAGCGGATATCCGACCGGCGCGACCATCGATTCGCGCCTGGAGGTCGGGTGTGCAGCGAAAGCCGTCACTGAGAAATGATTGGGCTGGGTCGATTGGGCTGGGTCGGCAGCCACAGGGCTTAGCACGGCTGTCGTCGTGGCCGGGTGAGGCCACCGGCGCTAAGGCGACTTGTGCGCCATTGGCCCTGAACCCGTTTTTGCCTCGCGCTTAGATTTGCTTAGATTCGCGCGCGCATTGGCAGATAAGCTAGCAGTCGGTCATGCGTCTGTTGAGGGTAGGTCGGACTTTCTCTGGACCACCTTTATGGTGGCAGCCCGACTATCGGCTTCGATGACTAACTACTAGTTTTTTAGATTCCTCTCTAAAGGAGAACATCCATGAAAATTAAAAGTAAAGTTCTAGCCGTATTGTTAGCCTTGTCTTTCGCATCTATTCAGGCTGCGACAATCGATCCGCTTGGGCCGCCGTCGCCGTTTGGGCCTGCTGAGGCTGCACAGCTTGCAAAGCAATTGATTGCTTTACAGCAAATGGCGGATACATTGGCTGTTGCAGCGGCTGCTAGAAAGCCTATTATGGACAATGCTTTTAATAAAAAGATGATTGATCTGTGGGGTGATGTACTTTCTGCACAGGGTAAACAGAATGATGCTGCTCAGCAAATGGTGAATGCAGAGAATGCCGCAAACGCTGCTAGACCCATGAGGACTCTGGGCGATGCTTTTCTTACAGAGATGCTTGATCGGGGTGATTCTGTAATTGCTACACAGAAAAAAGTGGCTGAAATAGATGCTACTCTCGCGCCTATGAGATCGGCTGCTTATATCGATTTGGACAAGGGGATTACACAGATTGTTGCCACCCCATCACCCGTTGCACCCGCTGTAACTGGAACTTTAGGTGTGCCCGCTTTACCCCCATCAGCCCTGGCGAAACCACCCGTTGCACCCGTTGTAACTGGAGTAACTGGAACTTTAGGTGTGCCCGCTGCACCCCCATCAGTCCTGGCGAAACCACCCGTTGCACCCGTTGTAACTGGAGTAACTGGAACTTTAGGTGTG
>CAIYYX010000289.1 GCA_903930535.1 uncultured Sterolibacterium sp.
AGGATTCGATTTCCCGCCTCGAACAACGTAGCGACATGCTGCTCTCCACCTTGCGCCGTTATGTCGAAAGCATGGGCGGCACACTGGAACTCGTTGCGCAGTTTCCGAATCGCCCGCCCGTGGTGATTGACCATCTTGGCGCCGTCGAGGCCAAGGGGCGCGGGGCAAAGTCGAAGCGAACGACTCACGCGCAGGGCGTTGCGGCCTAGCCTGGCGTTGAGCCTGGAGCAAGGATTCAACTCGCTCGATGCTCAGCGCGAAGCATGCGAGGCCTATATCCTCAGCCAGAAAACGCAAGGCTGGCGACTGACAAAGACTGCGTACGACGATGGCGGCTTCTCCGGTGGCAACATCGACAGACCGGCCATGAAGCAACTACTTGCTGATATCTGCGCTAGGCGAATCCGCATCGTCGTAGTCTACAAGGTAGATCGCCTGACACGATCCCTCGCCGACTTCGCCAAGCTCGTTGAGCTGTTCGATGCTCATGACGTTTCTTTTGTCACGGTGACCCAGCAATTCACAGGCAGAATTGCCGCCACCTCACGATTCAATTTGGCGTCAAGTGAATGGAAAGTGGTAGCGCCGACATAGCGAGCTGAGAAAAGTCAGGCTACCTGCAGTGTATCCAGGGAATGATCGCACTACAGAGAATGCGCAGACGCGCGAAAGCCCGCACAGGGCGGGCTTTCTTGGAACTAATTACTTAATATACGGATACTTACAAATCGTTGGCGGTGCGCCGGTCTTTGGAGAACCCGTCTCAGGTCAAAATTCTCGTTAACAGGGAAATTTACAGGGCATTTAGCAAAATACTGGCGCCCTTCCCTACAGAAAAACAGCCTAATTGCCAGCATTGGCAGGACGTTCAAGCCAATGAGCGAAGTACGGTACTGCACCGGAACAGGGAATTTACGGAGGGATATCAGGGAATTCGCCAATCCCTTGCAGGGAAAAAGGTATGACGCGGTCCGCCATTTACGACGCATCTACCTGCCGTGCCGAGCCGCCAGGTCCTCCAGGCGCTGCTGGCAAGTCACGCCCCTAACCTTGCTCAGGGCAAGCCGCGCCTTCGGGATGGGCTCACCGCACTCAACGCAATGACATCCGTCGAAATCCGGGTCGGTCTCCGGTTTGGCCAGTGCGCGAACGCGTTCGAGCGCATCTTGATTATGGGCGAACTCAGCATTGCTGGCGCGATCGTTCTCGTCGGCCGAGGGCTCTAACTCATCTACCATTATGCGAACACCCTCGGCTCCGTCGAATGTTCCACCTTATCATGCGATTGCCTTCAGCATTTGATTGGCGTCGCATGTCGACGATCTACTCAAGGTATCTAGGTGAGGGATCATGAGATCCTTAGCCAAACTACCCACCCTAGTAGCGATGAGCAGAAGGTAATCATTGACCGTATGCGGCTCGACTCGATGTAATCGCAGCCCGGGAAGGCAGGCGTGGTACCGCCGTCCAAATAATGAACTAGGCTCCGTCGGCACATGCCATGTTTTCAGCGACCCAAGAAATCATCCTTTCCAATCTCTAGCCCGCCGTGCCGAAGGATTGCATACGCAGTGGTCACATGAAAATAAAAATTCGGCAACACCCAGGTGAGCAGATAGTCCTTGCCCTTGAACTCGAGTTTTGTCTCATGCAGTTGCAGTACGATATCGCGCGTATCGCTGCCATCAATCTTGCTCGCCTTAAGACTGTCTAGAAAGGCAATCGTTTTCGCGATCCGCGCCTGCAGTTCATCAAAGGTCGCTTCATTGTCCTCGAACTTGGGAATCTCGATGCCCGCAAGGCGCGCCGCACAGCCTTTGGCCTGGTCTGTAGCGATCTGTACCTGCTTGACCATGGGCAGCATGTCCGGGAACAGTCGTGCATTGATGAGTACGCTTGCGTCGATCTTCTTGCTCGCCGCATGCTCGGCCGCCTTTGTGAGAATGCCGGCGAGGCTCGCCAAGGTATGTTTCAAAACAGGAACTGACGCTTCGTACATTGAAATGGTCATGTTGGCTTCCAATCAGATGGGGTGACGCAGTTTATATCGATTTTAGTGTAGGCGTTTCGATTACCAACATAAACGCCTAGCTCGGCCTCGCCCTGCAGCCCGCACGGTGCGGGGCTCTGCAAAAGACAAGGCCCTTCGCGAGGAAGGGCCCTGAATTGTTGGCGGTGGAGGCAGTCTGCAGCTGCCAACCTGCCTCAGCCAGAAATTCCCTATAACAGGGAAAAATACAGGGAATTTTGCAAATTTTGCCACCCGCATCCCAGTTAACATCAGCCAGAAACCCTTGCCAGATGAGCGTTCCAGGCGTCTAAACACTTTAAGCACGCAAGTTTTAGCAGGGAATTAACAGGGCGGTATCAGGGAATTCCTGACTGCCTTGCAGGGAAATGAACGGAAAGTTCCATTGCGCAACCGCGATACCTTCTTGGCGCGAGTCGCATGTTCAAGTAGCTGCGTTCGGCAACTCCGTCGATATCCGGTATGGCTTCATTACATCGGCCAGGGCTATATCGCTTGACCCATGGCTTTTATGTAACTACAATAACTCGCGTGGAAATTGAGTTCGACGCCGATAAGCGCGACATAACCCTTGCTGACCGGGATCTGGACCTTGCCCGTGCCGTCGAGGTATTCGCAGGCCGTCACTTTACCGCCGAGGATACCCGCGAAGATTACAGCGAGTCGCGCTACATCACGGTCGGGAAACTCGATGGCCGGATGGTCGTAATGGTCTGGACTCCACGCGGCGAGGCCCGCCGCATCATCAGCATGAGGAAAGCCAATGAACGCGAAAAAGCACGCTATGCCCACCAGCTCGGTTGACCCGGACGAGGCACCGGAACTGACGGACGAGTTCTTCGAACGAGCAGACGAGTACGTCGGCGATAAGTTGGTACGCCGTGGTCGGCCGAAGGCCGAAACCCCAAAGTTGGCCCTGACAGTCCGCTACGACGCCGAAGTCGTGGAAGCCTTCAAAGCAACGGGACCGGGCTGGCAAACGCGCATGAACGCCGCTCTGAAAGACTGGCTCAAGTCGCATTCCCCTGCGTAAATCCTCGGATTACTTTTCCGCCCTTCCTATGACGTCCCGCTCCGCATTCTTGCCAGTTCATGGGCCGCATAGTCGAACAGTCCCTGATGACTCACGCGGTTTTGACCTGTGAGATAGGCAAGTCAGTTTTCCGAATTGCCGCTTCGATGACCAGGTAGACGCTTTGGTGCAGGCATTGCGGTGGGCAGAGAGGGAAGTCAATCCGGGGGGGCAGTGCTATCTTTGCTGAACTAGGCATGGCTGCCGTACCAGAGTCGTCACGCGAAGACCGGCTTGGAGGGGTTGTTAACGGTGCCCATTCAGCGTAGAAATCTGGCGTTCACGGGCTGACGTGGCGAAACGGTGGGGTGATTTTGGTTTTTGAATTTCAGGCAAGAATATGCCGGTTTTGCGATTAGCTGCCCGCAGGGCTTTCGGCGGACGGAATGCGCAGCATTCGTTGTCTGGCAAGCGAAGCGCGGCAGGGGCTGGGTAGCGCCGCCGTCGGCGATGAGGTAGAAAGCCGAACGGCCGGTGGAAACGCAGGCGCGACATCGGCCCCAACCGCCAAGCCAGACCCGATGTCGCGCCCCGCAACCCCAACAGCGGCGACGTTGCCTGCATAGTATTTCACGAAGCGCACTTCGCCGTCGACTTTCCATTGGCCCTGATTGCCAATGGAACTCCCCGGAAGACGCTACCTGTGCGCCGGCTGCCGCATCCCTGTGCTGATCTGCAGCTATTGTGATCGCGGCAACCGCTATTGCAGCGGGGGATGCGCACCGCAGGCACGCCAGGTGTTGTTACGGGCCGCTGGCTGTCGCTATCAGGACACGCATCGAGGCCGCCATGCCCACGCCGAACGTCAGCGTCAATACCGGGCTCGGCAACAGAAAGTGACGCATCAGGGTTCCCCACCACCGCTCCTGCCTGTTCAACTGGCGATCGAATCGACAGCGACGAAATCCCTGCCGCCGCCCTGGCAATGTCACCACTGCCGTCGGGCGCTTTCGGAATTCGTGCGTCAAGACTTTCTGCGCTCTTCGGTTCGCCGATCCCAAACCAACAGGAGTTATTTACGTGAGCCTTACCCCCGAAATTGAAGCGCAAATCCTGCGTTACTACCATGCTGAACGCTGGCGCGTCGGCACCATTGCCACCCAACTTTCCCTGCACCGCGACACTGTCGCCCGAGTACTGGCTCAGGCTGGACTGCCGTTGATCGGCCCGGTGCGTCGTCCCTCGGCCATTGATGTCTATTTGCCCTTTATCCGGGAGACTCTGGATCAATTTCCGACCCTCACGGCCAGCCGCCTGTATGGCATGGTGCAAAGCCGTGGGTACCCTGGCCGGCCCGATCACTTCCGGCATCTGATCGCCCGCCACCGGCCACGTCGTCGGACAGAAGCCTATCTGCGTCTGCGTACCCTGCAGGGAGAGCAGTGCCAGATCGACTGGGGCCATTTCGGCCACCTCGAGATCGGCCATGCCCGCCGACCCTTGATGGGCTTCGTCACGGTCCTGTCCTGGTCGCGGCAGATCTTCCTGCGCTTTTATCTGGATGCTCGCATGGAGAACTTCTTACGCGGCCATGTCGCCGCCTTTGAAGCGTGGGGCGGCGTTCCCCGTATCGCTCTTTACGACAATCTCAAGAGTGCGGTGCTAGAACGGCAGGGCCATGCCATTCGTTTCAACCCGACGCTGCTGGCGCTGGCCGGACATTACCGCTTCGAGCCACGCCCGGTGGCCGTCGCGCGAGGAAATGAGAAAGGGAGAGTGGAGCGGGCCATCCGTTACATCCGCGATGCTTTCTTCGCCGGCCGCAGCTTCACTGACCTTGATGACCTGAATGCACAAGCCGATGCCTGGACGAGTGGGCCCGCCAGCGAGCGTCGCTGCCCGGAGGATGAGAAGCTGACTGTGAAAGCGGCCTTTGACCAGGAGAAGGAACGTTTGCTTCCGCTTCCGCCCAACGCCTTTGCCACCGACGAGGTGAAAGCGGTATCGGTCGCGAAGACCCCGTATGTGCGCTTCGATTTGAACGACTACTCGTTACCCCACGCCTATGTCCAGCGCACGCTGACCGTGGTCGCCGATCCGCGTCAGGTTCGCGTCCTCGACGGAGCGGCGGTGATCGCAACTCATCCGCGCTCGTATGACCGTGCGCAGCAGATTGAAATCCAGGCTCATATCGATACCTTGGTCGAGCACAAGCACAAGGCCAGCGCACATCGCACCACCGATCGTCTGGTGCAAGCGATCCCGCAGAGCCGGGAGTTGTTGCGCCAGGCCGCAGAACGGGGCGAACCGCTGGGTCGCATCACGCGCACGCTGCTGGATCTGCTTGATCGTTATGGCGTCGCCGAATTGGAGATCGCGATTCGCGACGCGCTCACCCGCAAGGTCCCCCATCCGAACGCGGTGCGTCTGGCACTGGAGCGCCGGCGTCTGGCGCAGGATGCACTCCCACCCATTGGCGTGAGCCTGCCCGATCACGTCAAGCGGCGCGACGTCACGGTTCGGCCTCATCCGCTGGCGGGTTACGATCATCTGACGGAGGTCCATGATGACGACGAGTGATTCCCGTCGCCAGCGGGCCATGGCCTTGCAACTGCATGGCGTGCTGGCGCATTGGGCAGAATGTACCGATCAACCTTGGTTGGAGTCCTTGCTGGCTTGGGAGGAGTCCGAGCGATCCCGTCGTTCCCTGGAGCGCCGCTTGCGCTGCGCGCACATCGGTCGCTTCAAATCCTTGGCGGACTTCGATTGGGCCTGGCCCGAGCAGTGTGATCAGGCCGCCATCGCGGAGTTGATGACCCTGGACTTCCTGCAGTCGGCCACCAATGCCATCCTGGTCGGACCCTCCGGCCTGGGCAAGACGACCATCGCCCAGAACATCGCGCATCAGGCGACGTTGCAGGGACATACGGTGCTCTTCACGACCGCCGGCCAGCTGCTCGGCGAGTTGGCCTCCCTCGACAGTGACTCGGCTTTGCGCTATCGATTGCGCCGCTATTCCGCACCGTCTCTCCTCGTGGTCGACGAGGTCGGCTACCTGTCCTATTCGAATCGCCATGCCGATCTGCTCTTCGAACTGATCAGCCGGCGACATGAGAAGAAGAGCACGTTGATTACCACCAACAAGTCGTTCGGAGAATGGTCGGAGGTGTTCCCCAACGCGGCTTGCGTGGTCGCCCTCATCGACCGCCTGGTGCATCACGCCGAGATCATTCCGATCAAGGGTGAGTCCTATCGCCACAAGGAGGCTCAGGAACATGCCGAGGCCAAAGCCAAAAAGCGCAAGGTGGTGCGGAGCAAGTCATGAAACTCTACCATCCACCTTCCGGCATCCAGCTGGGCCTTGATCTGCTGATCGATCAAAACTGGTCGCCTGATCAGGCTATGGCTGTGATCGAGCTGATCGATGATCTGCGCGATCGTATCTGGTCACACTACGAGATCGTCTTGCAGCAGAAGTTTCGCGACGAGCGCATCATTGAATACGACGTCGACATCTCAGATCCGCCGTTCTGATCACCAGCGATCTTCTCTCCTACAGGGGCCTGCCGGCCCCTGTTTCGTCTACTCGTCACCACTTCGCTCACAAATAATTCCGCCGCCAACAAGCGACGCCGTCTATGCGCGCTGTGTGGCAGCCGCTAACACTTGCGCTTAGTCTGGCAGGGAAACCTGTTCCAGCAACACTTCGGCATTGCTTCGCTTCCGTCACCGTGATTGCCACGGCTCTGGCACTGACCCCGTTCCTTTTTTGCCTCGCGCTTAGATTTGCTTAGATTCGCGCGCGAATTGGCAGATAAGCTTGTAGTCGGTCATGCGTCTGTTGAGGGTAGATCGGGCTTTCTCTGGACCAGCTTTATGGTGGCAGCCCGGCTGTCGGCTTCGATCACTGACTACTAGTTTTTTTAGATTCCTCGCTAAAGGAGACAACCATGAAATTAACGAAACTCGCAACAGTAGCGGCTACCGCCAGTATGGGCTTGGTGTTGTTCGCGCAAGCAAATCCAGCGACGGCCGCAGACGCGGCTGCTCGTGGTGCTGCTCCGGCTGCCACACCATCCGTCACGCTACCACCCGTCACGCTACCATCCGTCACGCTACCATCCGTCACGCGACCACCCGTCACGCTACCACCCGTCACGCAATCGGGGGCGACGGGTGCGGCAGTAGCGCATGCTACGGTTGCCACACCCGCCAGTCCTTCCGCCTGCTACTGGATGAGTAACATACCGCCTAACC